>DASQHA010000322.1:0-29966 GCA_035632335.1 Terriglobales bacterium | reverse complement strand
GGCGACAGTGGCGAGCGCAGTCATTACGATTGGACGCAGGCGTCGCCGGCTGGCTTGCAGCATCGCGTCTTCCGCGGCGAGCCCGAGCCCGCGAAACTTCTGATCGGCATCCAGCAACAGGATTCCGTTCTTGGCGACGATGCCCACCACCATGATCATTCCCATGAACGACGCCACATTGAAAGTAGTGCGCGTGATGATCAGGGCCAGGAAGACGCCGGAGGTCGAAAGCAGGGCCGAAGCCAGAATCGCGACCGGAGCTGCAAAGGACCGAAATTCGAACAGCAGAACGATGAACACCAGAACGATGGCCAGGACGAAGACGAATACCAGATCGCGGAAGGACTTCTGTTCTTCCTTGTAGGTTCCGCCGTACTCGACCCGAATGCTTGACGGGAGATGCAATCCGTCGACCGCCTTTTGCACGGCCGCGACTCCGCTGCCCAGGTCGGTGCCTTCGAGGCGGGCCGTCACCGCGACATCACGCAGCAGATTCTCGCGCCGGATTTCGATCTGGGGTGGAAGCTCGGTAATGGTCGCGAGAGCTCCCAGAGTTGCAGTTTTCCCGCTGCCGCTGGTCAGCAGGGTATTGCTCATGGTGTCGAGTGAAAGGCGATTGCTGTCGGCGAAGCGTACCCGTACCACGTATGCCCGATCATTGTTTATCACTGGCGTCGCTGCCGGCTCACCTTCGAGAATGGCGGCAGCGTCAACCGCAACCTCTTCCGGGGTAAATCCGGCGCGGACAGCGGTGCTGGGGTTGATCTGAAACACCACAGCGGGTCCGCTGATGGTATTTTCAATGCCGTCGAGGACATCGACCACGCCGTCTACTTTTCCGATGGCACCGGCGACTTTCGGCGCCCAGGCCTCTAACAACGCCGGATCGGGTGAAAACAGTTTGATCTCGACCGGTTCCGGAGCGCTGGTCAGGTCGCCGATCATGTCCTGCAATACCTGCACAAATTCCACGCGCACGGCCGGTTCATGGGTGGCCACTTTTGCGCGCACCTCTTCGATCACGTCGTCAATCGAGCGGCTGCGATCTTTTTTCAGCTTGACCAGGATGTCGCCGCGATTCGCCTCCGTGACCGCGGCCAGGCCCAGTTCCATGCCGGTCCGCCGCGAACTGCTCTCGACTTCAGGGGTGGCGTTGAGAATCTGCTCGATGGCAGTGACCATGCGGTTGGTTTCCGCCAGGGAGCTGCCGGCGGGCGTCCAGTAATCCAACGTAAAGCCGCCTTCATCCATTTCCGGCATCAAGTCGGAACCGGAATATCGATAGCAGACATAGGTGACGACTATCAGCATCAGGCTCAAAGCTGCGAGCCACATGGGCTTGGCCAGAGCGCGGCGCAGCCAGCGTTCGTGGAAGTCCACGATCCTGCGGAAGAATCTGCCCAGAGACGCCTCTTCGGCGGCTTGCAGCCTTTCGAGCGAGGTTTCTTCTGAAGGATCTTCGTCCACTTGTGTCGCGGACTCCGCGCCGGTACGCGCACCGATAAGATATTGGCTCAGGTTCGGCGTCCAGGTGAGCGCCAGGGCCAGCGATGCCAGAAGCGATACTCCCATGGTCACGGCCAGAGCGCGGAAGAATGTTCCGGTAACTCCGGTGATTGAAATCAGAGGCAGGAAGACGACGATGGGCGTAACCGTCGAGCCAATCAGCGGAATCGTAATTTCCTGCAAAGCGCTGTGAATGGCCTGTAACCGTTGCTGTCCGGAATCGCGGTGGATGACGATGTTTTCCACCACCACGATGGCGTCGTCAATCACCAGCCCGACCGCTGCCGCCAGTCCGCCCAGGGTCATGAGGTTGAAGCTCTCACCGAGCAGTTTGAGCGCGATGAACGTCACCGCAATCGTGACTGGAATCACCAGGCCCGCCACCACCGACGTGCCCCAGTCGCGCAGGAAAACCACGAGAATGATGGAAGCCAGAACCAGACCCAGCAGGATGGCGTCTCGAACGCTCTTGATGGAATCGCTGACGATGATCGACTGATCGTAAAACGGCCGAATCTCGATGCCGGGCGGCAGCGATTTCTTTATCTGCTCGACTTGAGCGTGAACTTCGTCCGCGACCCGCAGGGTGTTGCTGTCGGGCTGGCGGTTGATGTTGAGCAGCACGGCCGGCTTCCCGTTGGCGGTCACGATGGTGTAGACCGGTTTGACGCCGGGCGCCACCGTGGCTACATCTCCGACACGCACCGGGACGCCGGCTGGAGTGTTCTTGATCACGATGTCCGCGATCTGTTGCGGGGTGCGCACCTGGGCGCTGACCAGCGCCAGCACCAGTTGATGATTGCGCTCGAACAGGCCGGGCGAATCGATGAGGTTGGTCCGCCGCATGGTGTCCAGAATGTCGGTGACGGTGACGCCGGCGGCCAGCAGCTTCGAAGCGTCGGGCTGGATGTGAAACTCGGGCTCCTGGCCGCCCTGCACCAGCACCGTCGACACGCCATCCAGCCGGTTCAGTCGCGGCTTGATGTCGTAGGTGGCCATCTCCCAGAGCTGGGTTTGCGGGACGGTGGCCGAGGTAAGGCTGTAGCCGATGATGGGGAAACTGGCGAAGGTCAGGCGGTTCGCCACTACCGTTGCCGTCGGCGGCAATTCGGGTTGGACACGGGAAATCGCCGCGTTCACGTATTGCAGGGTCTGGAACATGTCCACATTCCAGTCGAAGAACAGATCGATCTCCGCCGACCCGCGGCTGGTGATCGAGCGCACATCCAGCAAGCCGGGAACACTGTTCATCCCCTCTTCGAGGCGGCGCGTAATCGTCACCATCATTTGATCCGTAGGCATGACTCCGTTATCGACTGCGATCAGGATGCGGGGAAAGTTGGTGGCGGGAAAGACCGCGACCGGAATGGTGAAAGCCAGATAGCCGCCGAGCAACGCCAGGGTCAGGATCAAAAAAATCACTGACTTGGAATGTCGCGCGAACCAGTATGAAGATTCCGGCGGGATGGAAGCCCCTGCGCTGCCGCTATTTTTCATCGGGGGTTCCGCTCTTGTCCGGGTTCAGTCCCGCGGCGGGGGTCTCGGCCTTGACTTTGGTGTTGTCCGGCAAGCCGTAGGCCCCGGAAGCGACGATGCGATCGCCCGCTTGCAGTCCTGCGATCACCTGAATGTCATCGCCTTGCCGCACGCCCGGCTTAACGGTTTTCCGATGGGCGCGATTGTCGGCGCTGACCTGCATGACCGAAGTGGCGCCGTCCTGCGCGGTCAGCAACGCCGCGGCAGGGATGATCAGCGCATTCGGAATGGTCTGCGCCAGCATGGAAAGGCGCACGCTGGCACCCGGCTTCAGGCGCTGCTCCGCATTCTTCGCCTGCACCCATATCTCGACCGTGGTGCTGTTGGGGTCAAGCGCCGGGCTAACTACGGTGATCTTTCCTTCGATCGGAGTGTCATCGCCAGGCACGATGATGGTGGCCTTGTCCCCAACTTTCAACAACGCGGATTCGAGTTGTGGAATATGAGCCCGGGCGACGACTTGGGAGATGTCCATCACGGTCAGAAGGGGCGTGCCGGCGGCAGCCATCTCCCCGGGATAGAGCGGGCGATCCGCGACCACGCCGTCAATGGGACTGCGGATTTCCGAATAGCTGAGTTGCGCCTCCGCGCCCAGATACTTGCCCTTGGCGGATTCCAGTTGTCCCGCGGCCGATTTCAAGGCCTGTGCTTTCCCCACCTTCATCAGCGCGTTGAGATGCTGCTGCGCGATTTCAGATTGGTTGCGGGCGTTGGTCAGGTCCACGCCGGCCTGGTCAAGTTCTTTGCGAGGCATCGCCCCTTGTTGAAAGAGTTCCTTTCGGCTGTTGTAGATTGTCTGTTGCGCGGCAAAAAGTTCTCTGGCAGCCTGCGCGTCGAGTTGGGCCTTCTTAACTTCCTGCGGCAGATCGGAGACCGTGGTGGTCTCGTATGCCGCCTGGGCCTGGTCGTAGGATCCCTTGCTCTCCTGGGCCGCGGCGGCCAGATCGCTGTTCTCGAGCACGGCCAGCAGCTGGCCCTTGTGGACGCGACTCCCGCGCTTGATATAGAAAGCCTTGACCGGGGCGCTGATTTTCGGAGTAATGGCGGCCTGTTGCAGCGGGAACAGAATGGCCTCGGCCGTGACCGTGCGCTGCAGGGTTTCCTTTCGAACCGTGACCACCTGCACCGGAACCGCAGCATCTTTTTCGGCGGAATCCCTGGAGCAGCTCAGCGAGAAAAATAGAGGAAGCATGGCCAACAAAATGGCGCTGCGCGGCCAGGGCTGCTTCCACCCTTTCAGAGCGGGACCATTTCCTGCTTTGAGCGAGGGCCGGCACCCTGGGCTGCATGGCGAGGCCGCTTCGCGGCTGGGGTATCGCATGCTCAGAAGTTCCCCGTCAGAGTCTGCAGATTCGCCAGCGCCACGCGATACCGCGACTGGCCGTCGCTGAAAGCATTGCGGGTCAGCGTGGCCGTATTTTGCGCATCCACCACTTCGAGCACAGTGGCTTCCCCTGACTGATAGCGCAGCGTGGTCAGGCGCAGGCTCTCAGCCGCCAGGTCCGCCGACTGATTCAGCGAATCCAGCTCCGTGCGGGCAGCCTGGGCCTCGTCATACAACGTGTGTAATTTTGCCAGCAACTGGCGCTGGGTGAAGGACAACTCCACCTGCGCCTGTTCGCGCAGCAGGCTCGCCTGCTTCAATTTGCTGCGATTCGAGCCCCAGTTCCAGACCGGCAGTTGCAGCGTGGCGGTGGCTGCATATCCCAGGTTGCGCACGGGCAATTGTGAAACCGGATCGAACTGGCGAGTGGCGAAATGATTGGCATCAATGCCGTAGAAATAATCCAGCTTGACCGCGGGCAGGAAGCCCGACCAGGCCGCGCCGACTTCTTGCCGAGCTTCCTGCAGCACGCCCAGCGCGGCGCGCAATTCGGGATTCTGCCGGGCCGCAGCGGCCTGGGCCTCTGGCAGAGAGGGCAAAGGCTCGGGCGTTTGCAGATCGTCCACTACGCCGAAGTTCTGGTTGAAATCGGGGAAGATCAGCACCGCGAGTTCGAGCCGGCTGCGGTTCATTGTGAGCTCCGCTTCCTGCAGGTCGCGCTGCTGTTGCTGAAATTGAATCTGGGCCTTGATTACATCCGAGTGCGCCACTTCGCCGCCCTGTTCCAGTTTTTGGCTGATGTCCAGAAAGCGCCGGCCCTGGGTGGCAGCGCGCTGCGCCGTGTCATACTTCCGCTGCGCCACGACCAGCTGATCATAAGCCTGCACCACGGTCACGACCAGCCCGCGAGCCGCAATCTCGGAACGGGCGCGAGCCACCGCCTCTGCCGCCAGGGTGCGCCGGTAGTCCGCGATCCCTTGCAGCGAAATTTCCTGGTGAACAGTTCCCTGGCTGAGGTATTCGTGCACGCCATTGGCGGCGACGTAGCGCCCGGAAGATGTGCCATTCCCCTGCGTGTAGAGAAATCCGGCGTCGTAGTTCACGCTGGGAAGCAGGGCGGCGCGGCCTTGTACACGATCTTCTTTCGCGGAACCGTAGGCGGTCAGGGCGGCACGGTATTCGGGATTATTCTTGCGGGCGCGGGCGATGGCGTCCTGCAACGTTACCGTCAGCGGAGCTGCGCTCGTCGCCGGAGCGGAGCCGGAGTCCGGGCCAGGCACGCTGCCTGGGTTTTGAGCGGACGCGGTCGCCAGCAGGCTGATCATCATTAGGACGAATCCGGCAGGTTTTGCGATCCTGTTTCGGCATGCATAATTTGACATAGGTTTCACCATAGTTGCTGGCGGGGGAGCCTAAGATGGTACCTGAACCTACCTTAAGCGAAGCTGAAGCCGGATTTCGCGCGAAGCTGGGTCAGGGCTGGGAGACGGGGAGTTCTACCGTCATGCGGGTGCCTTTACCCGGAGCGCTCTCGGCGGCAATGGTGCCGCCGTAGGCTTCGACCAGGGCCTTTACGATGGCGAGGCCGAGGCCAAAGCCCCCGGTGGCCCGGGTCCGGGAGGGGTCTCCGCGATAGAAGCGGTCAAAAATCCGGGGCAGATCGCTGGGGGAAATGCCGGCGCCGTGGTCCTGAAAACTGATGCGCGCCTTATCGCCGGAGCGGGCCACCGCGACCTCGACGGATGATCCCTCGGGGCTGTAACGGACGGCATTCTCGAGCAGGTTGGTCCACACCAGTTGCAAGTCCTCGGGATCGGCGAGGATGGGGACCCGGCCGTCGGTCGCGAGATGGATGCTGGTACTGCGGGATTGGGCCAGGCTGCGAATTCGTTCCACCGCCTCTTCGCAGGTGGAGTTGAGGTCGATGACGTCGAGCTGGCGCCCTTGCGCATTCTGCGCCCACTGTTCTGCCCGGGCCAGCCGCAGCATCCGTTGCAGCAGTTGCTCCAGCCGGTCCAGGTCCTGTAGCGAGGCCTGCACTCCGGCAAGATATTCTTCCGAGCTGCGCGGCCGCTGCGACAACGACTGCAGAGTGGACTTCAGCACCGCCACCGGCGTCTTCAATTCGTGCGCCGCGTTGCCCACGAATTCCCGTTGCTGTTTGAACGAATACTCGAGGCGGGCCAGCATCTGGGTCATGGATTCGGTGAGGGGGCGGAGTTCCTCGATGTCCTCGGCCTCCCGGGGTGGTTGCAGCTTCCAACTCTGGGTGGAGACGAGAGAAGCCTGCCGCGCCAGGATTTGCAGCGGCAGGAGGCCGCGCCGAATCCTCCACGACGCCAGCCAGGTGGTGGCTCCCAGCAAGAGCAAGCTGGCGAGAACAATGGAGGCCAGTGCGGCCTTGACTTGCTGCTGGATGCGCACCGTGGGCGAGGCATAAACAATGGTCAGAGTTTGCGGCTGGAAGGCTTTACCTTCTTCCCGGTCGAGTATGGGAACGTGGTTCATGCGCACGGCGTGGTAGGGAACTCCCGCCCAGGTGAAGTTCCAATGCTGGCTCGGGCCGGGCTCAAACTGGAGGCCTTCGGGCCAGTCTTCCGACCGGGTGAGATATCCGGTGCGGTCGGCCCACACCATGAACTGGTCGGGATGATTGGGATCAATCGATTCGGGCAGCAGGCTGTCGTCGAAATAGACGTGCCCGCTGGCATCTTCGGTATAACGCACCAATACGGCCACGCTGGTGGCGTGGGCCTGCATGGAGACGTCGAGTGTAGAGAGCAGGCGCCAGTAGGTGACGACCACGCCGATCACCATCAGGCCGGCCGTCAGGATTGCCTGGGAGAGCAATACTGAAGCGATCAGACGCCGTTGGATGGAGTCGCGCCGCATTTTGGTTCGGGGCAATCAGTCCTGCAGCATGTAGCCCTGGCCGCGCAGAGTGCGGATCAGTTGCCGCGACGAACCCTCGTTCAGCTTGCGCCGCAGCCCGGAGATATAAACTTCAATCACGTTGCTGAATTTTTCCCAGTTGTAATCGTAAAGATGCTCCAGCAGTTCGGTTTTCGAGACCACGGCGCGGGGACGATGCACCAGGTACTCGAGCACCCGGTATTCCATGGCAGTCAGCGTGATCGCCCGGCCCCCCCGCTGCACTGTGCGGTTGACCGTATTCAGTTCGAGATCGCCGATGGTGACCACGGGCGAGGGCTGACCCTTGCCGCGGCGGATCAGGGCTTTGGTGCGGGCCAGCAGTTCACCCAGGTCAAAGGGTTTGGTCAGGTAGTCGTCGGCCCCGGCATTGAGCAAGGCGATGACCGATTCCTTGTCGTCGCGCGCGGTCAGCACCAGGACTGGCGTGTGCTGTCCCGATTGGCGGATTCTCGCCAGTAATGCCATGCCGTCGAGTTTGGGCAGCATGAGGTCGAGCAGCATCACATCGTAAGCGTTCGATTCCGCGAGAAACAGTCCTTCCTGACCGTCGGCGGCAACATCCACGGCGTAGCCGGCGCTCTCCCGCAAACTGCGGGCGACGTTTTCAGCCAGGCGTATTTCGTCTTCGACTACCAGAACGCGCAAGGCAGTGCCCCTCAGGAGATTCTATCCGTGATTGAGACTGTTTTGGGACGCACGGTTCCAGTTCAGGCTTGAACAGCTCCGCCACGGCCCCTGGGTCGTAGACCAAAATGCGGCATTCACAAGGGTTTGTCCCTTCGTGTGGGGCGGCGAAGTTTTGGCGAATAAGTTGCTTCTCATACTGGCGATCGCGACCTGATCGTAGGGTCAGAATCGTAGTCGTGAGCACAAGGAAACGCCATGCTAAGCCTGAACCACATAAAGATTACACCCCGCGACGAACAGGTGCTGCTGCTGTTGATGCAGGGTTGCAGCAACAAGGAGATCGCAGCCCAGCTGAGCATCAGTCCCAGGACCGTGAAGCAGCATCTGCGGACATTGTTTCTGCGGGCCGGCATCCGGGACGGCAGGAAACGGGTGAAGCTGGCGACCGCCATGTTCGCAAAGGAGCAGATGAAATCATGCAACCCCGTGAGCGGTTAACTGCCAAGGAAATGCAAGTCGCGGCCCTGGTCTGGGAAGGCCAGACCAACCGCGAGATTGCGAAGGCCATCGGCACCACCGAACAGGTAGTGAAGAACTACCTGCGCAACACCTTCGACAAACTGGGAGTGTGGAGCCGTCTGGAACTGGCCATCTATGTCGCCCGGCACGGCGGTGAAAAATGGCGGGAAGAACCGGTGCTGCGGCCGATTGAAGTCTTGTCGGGAACGATCGCTTCGTGATGGGATTAACGCTTCTGGCGGGGACGCCTGACGCGCCGCATGCGGGCGAGACGAAGAACCGGATCAAGCCCAAATGCGATGGGGATTTCCTTGGTGGAGCTTCCTGCCCTTCGCGGTTCAGAGATTGGTAAGCGGGCGCGAATCGGCGGGCGATAGAGGGCACGGCTATCAAGGCGCGCCGCATGCGGAGGCATTCACTCCTGGGCAGAAAGCGCCAAGGAGCGAGCATCCCGTATAAGCCCACGCGAGATTGAACTCCCGGTCGGGCGCTTCAGTGCACGCAGAGGCGCGGAACACGTGACTTTCCCACTCCAGGATTTTTAATCCGGAAACGGGACCCAACTCTGGTCTGGCTTCTTTCCAAGTCCTTCCCCATCAACAGCGCTGGTGTGGCGACTCCATTGCCTAGGACTTTGGCATCGCCGGCGTTACGCCGAAAAATGGAGAGATTGATCAACATGAAAAGATATCTGGCCACACTAGCGGTTCTCGTCTTCGGGACGTTGCCCAGTTTGGGTTCACCAACCCGGTCTGGTTATCGGAGTCAGTTCCATGTCCCGCCCGCCAACCAATCCGCAACCGCACACGCCCGGGCCATGAACAGAAGAGAATCGGCGCATGCGGCTCAGGTTAAGAGCCGCCAGCAGGGGAGGAGCGGGCCGGCTCATATTGCGCACGCGACGGCGCACGACGGCGCTGCCGGCACGCTGGGTTTTATCAGCGCGACCCAGGTGCCGGCCGGGGGCGCGGCTTACGATCCCGCGAGCCAGGGCGACTTCAACGGTGACGGCAAGGCCGACCTGCTCAGCCTGGTGCGAAACAGTGTGGGTGGTCTCCCCAACGCGGTGCGGAGCCATGCCGGCACTGCCGGCCATGTGCCACGAGCAAACGATGGCGGCAACGATGTGGTTTCAATATCCGCCGTTCTGGGCAATGGGGACGGCAGTTTCAAACCTGCCGTGCTGACCACGGTTCTGAGCGCAGACCCGATTCTGGTAGGCGACGTGAACGGGGATGGCAAGGACGACGTGGTCCAGATTCACCCGTTCAAAGCGCCATCCACGGTCGATGTGTGGTTGAGCAACGGCGATGGCAGCTTTACCGAGGGACAGAGTTACCAGGTTTCCCAAGCTTCACTTCAGGGCGGCATACTGACCGATCTGGACGGCGACGGCAAGCTGGACCTGCTGGCGGTCGACACGCAAACTCCCGGCCTGGTGCGCACTCTGCTGGGCAACGGCGACGGTACCTTCCAGGCGGCGACCTCGGTCACACTGGCGAGTCAAGCGCCAGCCAACCTGCGTTTTGCCGATTTCAATGGCGACGGGAAAGTTGATTTCGCCGGCACCGGCGGCAACGGCCAGGTGAATATCTATCTGCAGGCGGGAGGGAACTTCGTGCTGACCGGCGTCCCCCTGACCAATCCGGACAGCCAATACTCGATTTGCGATCTGGAGGCCGGCGATCTGGACCACGATGGGGCGGCCGAGGTGGTGACCACAAACTGTTCGGACGGCCCGGACGCCAACACGATCAGTGTTTACCTCAACCACGGCGACGGAACCTTCGCGCCCGGCGTATATTACGCCGCGGCTTCTTCGGGAGGAGAGAGTCCGGCCAACCTGTTTCCTTACGCAGCGACCGTTGCGGACGTGAATGGCGATGGCAAGAATGACATCGTAGTCACCAACTATGATGCTGCGGATATCACGATTCTGACCGGCAACGGCGACGGCACGGTCAACGTCCCCGACACCGGCTACGCAGTCGGCGGCGACTTCCCCTATTACCCGGCCATCGTGGCTGACTTCAACGGGGATGGCAAGGCCGACATCGTACAAATCGACGATGCCTACAATTACGCCTACCTGCAAGGCTACGGAGACGGCACCTTCCGCGCCGCCGTGGATTACTACAGCGCGATCAGCGACGGGAGCTGGCCCGAGTCAGTCACGGTGGCGGCCGGCGACTTCAACGGCGACGGTTTCACCGATTTCGCCGTGGGCACCTGTTGTTCCCCCTCGACCGGAATCACCATCTTCCTCTCCCGCGGAGATGGCAGCCTGCAGCACGGTGTCAGCTATGGTACGGAGGGCAACAGCAACGGCAACATGCTGAACGTCGCGGTTGCGGACTTCAACGGCGACGGCAAACTGGATGTGGCCGCGGTTGACAGCACCAACGGCCTGGTACAGATCTTCAACGGGGTTGGTGACGGCACTTTTACCGTCGGGTCGTCGTACAGCACCGACGAAGGCGATGGCCTCCCGTGGGGGATTGTCACGGGCGACTTTAACAATGACCAGCACACTGACATTGCCGTGGTAAACCAGGGAAGCCCCGACGTGGCTGTCCTGCTGAACGACGGTAGCGGAGGCTTCACGGTAGCCACTTATGGGCTTTCCACCACCGCCTTCGCCATTGCGGCCGGCGACATCAACGGCGATGGTGTTCTGGACCTGCTGGTGCCGCTGAATAACGGCACTGCCGGCGTTGCCGTGCTGCTCGGCGACAGCGTCAACCCCGGGGCCTTCAAGCCGGAAACCGATGTTGCCCTGGTCAATGGTGCGGCCACTTACCGTAACCCGGCCTACATCACGGTGGCGGACCTGAACGGCGACGGCAAGCTGGATTTTGCCGTGACCATCGATGATTACTCGCTGGGCAATCAGGGAATTGCCGTGGCGCTGGGGAAAGGGGATGGGACCTTCGGCACGCCTTCTCTTTACTCCACTACCAGGCAGAACTTTGCCAGCTTTGGATGGCCTTATCCCGCCTACGTGCGGGCGGCGGACATCAACGGCGACGGCAAAGCGGACCTGGTATACACCAATGAAGACTTCTCCACCGTGGGCGTGCTGTTTGGCAACGGCAATGGCACCTTCGGTACTCCGAACGAGTATCCGGCCGGGGAAGATGCCTTTGGCCTGGCCCTCGCCGATGTGAACGGAGACGGAGCCGTCGATGTCGTCACCGCCAACTTTGATACGGCGCAAGTCACCGTCCTGCTGAACCAGAATGGCGGCGGCGTGCAAACCAGCTTCTCGTTAGGGACCAGCACCTCGACCGCAACCGTGACCGCTGGCTCCTCCGCAAGCTACGACCTGGCGGTGACCGGAATCAACGGCTACACCGGAACCGTAACCTTCGCCTGCAGCGGTTTGCCGGCCCATTCGAGCTGCTCGTTCAGTCCGGCGTCGATTGTGGCCAGCGGAGTCTCTCAACCCGACACGCTCACCATCACCACGAAGGCTGCGGTGGCTTCTTTATCCCGGCCGGCGCTTCCCAACTCCAAACCGGGCGTTCCCACCTTCTGGGCCAGCCTGGGCGGACTGGGAATCTTCGGACTGGTACTGGCCGCGGGAGGCAAGAAACATAACCGCCGTCAGATAGCGATCGTCATCGGGATCGTGTTCCTGGTCATGGCCTTCGCACTGGTGGGCTGCGGCGGCTCCAGCTCGAAATCGGGCCCGGGCGGATCGGCTGGAACTCCGGCGGGCACCTATACCGTGGTGGTGACGGCAACGGGCACGGGCAACGGCGCTCCAAGCCATGCGGTGAACGTGACGCTGATCGTTCAGTAACTCAAAGGAAGGAGGACACTCCGATAATAGCGGCCAGCACAACCGGCGGCCGGGATACTCTCCCGGCCGCCGTTCCTTTTCTGGAAAGCTCCACGGGTCCGGGTGCCGACAAATCGGGACACCTCTGTGCCCGGTTACAGCCCAACCAGCGGCATAAGCGGCGCCCCCCGCCCGGGTAAAAGACTGCAAAAGCTTGCATTTTAGCTTTCGACCAGGTTTCGAAATATCCCGCAAGTTATTGATAAATAACAATCTACATCCCTGTCGCAGAGAGTTCGATCCCGGCAGTTCAATTGCTTTCCTCAAGGTGGGGCGTGATCCCAGGATCGTCCGGCGCTTTCCCCTAAGCCAGCCAAGCCCGACCCCTCGAGGAAATGATGGCGTACAAGGAAACGTTTTGGATGGCTTGCGACTCCACCGAACAACTGCGGGCCGAGTACGGTCCGTTTCACACCCGCGCCGAGGCTGAGCAGGAAGCCCGAAAATTAGCCTTCGGCTATCTGCTGCGTTACGAGCACATCATTGGCGACAACGAGGACATCCAGGAAGTACGCTGCATCTTTGTCGAACTGCCTCCCGGTCCGGTGGCCGTGCCCGCTCGCGCGGTCCGCAAGCTCCATACCCGCTGCGCCACCTGCGGCGAAACCGCGGTCCATGATGAAGCCTGGCAGGCTGAAGTATGGGCTGACATCCACGAATTTGAGCATACCCGCCATCGGGTCCGTCTTTTCGAGCAAACCCGGGTGGACGGACTGAAGGAAATCCCCGACTGGCGCGACACCTGTGCGTGAAACCTTGAAACGTTGAAACCTTGAAACCTTATTCTCACCCTGCCAGGTGAACCCGGAGCGCCTTTTTTGCTAATCTGTTAGCCATGATTTCGGCTTTCGACGAACTTCTCCGGAAAAAATCATGATGCTGTTTATCTCGGTCCTCCTGGTGCTGGTTCCTTTACTCGGTATTGTCTGGATCGTTTTCTACGGCTCGATCACGACCGTGGACGGACTGTTCATGTCCCTGATCCTGGCGGCCATGTCGGGCATCGTGGCGTTGAATGTTCTTATCGAACTCAAGAAAAAGCGCTCGGGAGCGCAAAGCTTTTCGACGGCGACCGCAACTTCCGCCGGGGGACTCCGGCAGCGGGGTAAAGTGGAGAGCGTGCAGTTTTACGAATCCGGCGTGGGCCAGCCCAATAAGTCCATCGTGACCCTGTCCGACGGTGATCGCGCTTCGAACCTGCTGGTGTTTGAGGGAGACATGCGAAATGCGCTTCCCGTGGGCCAGAGAGTTGACGTGACTTTCCGCAAGGAGAGCGGGCACAACGTGCTGGTAGATGTAGACTACGCCTGAAGATTTCTTTGCGTGACCGCGGGCGACCCGCCCGCGAAGGCAGCACCGCCGGCTGGTACGTCCCCGGGGTGGGCGAGACGCCCATCCGATAGCTGGCGAGACGCCGGCGCTACGAAGTTCGCGACGGCCGGGTGCGAAGCCAGATTACGAACGTAACTGTCGAAAAGCCTTTTCCTGCTCGTTCCCCGCCTCGATTACAGTACAAATTCTAAGGACGAGTGTTTCAGGTCCCGTAAACCCGCGCGCCCAAAGTTGTCTGCCGAAGGAGAGGGAA
The DNA here is from genome assembly GCA_035632335.1 of Terriglobales bacterium. Taxonomy (GTDB): domain Bacteria; phylum Acidobacteriota; class Terriglobia; order Terriglobales; family Acidobacteriaceae; genus JAIQFF01. The sequence goes on along the minus strand of DASQHA010000322.1, from coordinate 16,091 downwards.
TGTCGCAATCCGGCGAAGATCGTCCCAGCCAGCCTTCCATGCTGGTGCGCGCGGACGAGATCCAGCAGCAGATTCAGCAGCTTTCCGGGCGCGATCTGCAGCTGTGGTCGATCGGAATCCTGGTCATCCTGGTGCTGACTTCCGGCTTGCTGGCGTTGCTGGTGCCTAACCTGGTGTGGGCGCAGCGCATGGTCCACGTCGAGCATTCTTACTTGCCACAACTTTTTTTCGGACTGATCTCGCTCATCCTGCTCTTCAATATCTATCTGCTGTCACAAAAGCGGACTCTCAACAATACCCGCCTGGCCCTGATTCGTGAGCTGGTCTTAAACGAACGGCTGGAGAGCTTGTCCCTGATTGATCCGCTGACCCAGCTCCTGAACCGCCGGGCCTTGAACGAACTGGTGCCCCGCGAAGTGGCGCGCGCCAACCGGGTGGGCACCGGCCTGACTTTCATGGCGATTGATCTGAACGGGTTCGACGAGATCAGCTCCAAGTTCGGAGCGCTCGAGGGAGACAAGGTACTGATCGACTTCGCCAAGATATTGAGGACCGTCTTTCGGGGCGCCGACCTTGCCTTTCGTCAGGGTGGAGACCAGTTTCTGATCATGATGCCCGACACCACCGAAGAGCAGGCTGATTTCCCGGTGCAGAGGATCCTCCGCGAAGTGGACCAATGGAATCTGGCCAGCAAGAAGGATTACGAACTCTCGTTCAGCTGGGCCCTGGCGCCTTATGTCACCGGGTCGGATGCCGAAGATGTCCTGCGTACAGTCGATCGCAAGATGTACTCAAAGAAACACAACCTGGTGCCGGTGTTCTAGGGCGGTTCCTTAGTGGTGACTTGGATTGCCCCTAGCGCTGAGCCACTATCCATCGGGAGCTTTGCAGTGCGCCCTCATCTTCGATGGCTCTTCCGCCTGGTCTTCCTGCTTGTGCTCGCGCTGAGCGCGGTTCCCAATGTCTTCGCAGACGAGGCTCACTGGATTGAAGTTAAGTCGCCGCATTTCTCCGTGGTGACCGATGCGGGTGAAAAGCGTGGTCGAGAGACCGCCATGCGTTTCGAACAGATGCGGGCCGTCTTCGGCACCCTGATGACGAAGGCGAACGTGAACATTCCCATCCCCCTGCAAATTGTAGCCTTTCGCAATTCCAAGGAGCTTCGGCAGTATGCGCCCTTGTGGAACGGAAAGGCGGTGCAGCTTGCGGGATTGTTTCAAGGAGGCGAGGATCGCAGCTTCATCATGCTCGACATGTCGACGGAGAATCCCTGGAGTGTGGTTTTCCACGAGTATGCCCACCAGCTCATGAACGGAGTTCTTACCGCCAGGGTCGATCCCTGGTTTGAAGAAGGGTTTGCCGAATACTTTTCCAGCATCGAAGTCGACAGCAAGGAGGCTCGAGTCGGCAAGATCCCGGAGGATGAGTATCTGATGCTGGAACAGAACAGCATGATGAAGGTCGCCGATCTTTTCCGGGTGCAACAGAATTCCTCGACCTACAACGAGAACGGCAGTCATCGCACCGTGTTCTACGCGGAATCCGGGATCGTCGTCCACTATCTCTACGACAACAACCTGATTCTCAAGCTCTCTCAATATTTTGATTTGAAATTGAGTAAGAATGTGCCCGTGGAAGATGCCATCCAGCAGGGTTTGGGAATAAGCGCAGCCGATTTCGACAAGGCCTTGCGCAACTACGTCAGCAGCGGCCACTTTCAGTATTACCGCATACCGACGCCCGCGAACATAGTGAGTGGCGAGTATGTAACGCGGCCGCTCAGCCCGCCGGACAGCAGTGCTGTCCTCGCCGATATCCATCTGCACTCGCGCGACTACCGGGAGAAGGCCATCGCGGAGTTCCAGGAAATCCTGAATACTGATCCCAACAACGCCTCGGCTTGCCGGGGTCTGGGTTATGCCTACCTGCAGAAGCAGGATCTTACCCGGGCAGCGGAATTCTTCAAGCGTGCAGCGCAGGGCGATTCCAAGGATCCGCGCGTGCATTATTACTCGGCGCTGCTGATGAGCCGGGAGGGCGCTTTTACCAACCATTCAGACCTGCCCGAGATGATCAGGCAACTCGATACCGCCATTGCTCTCGATCCCGAGTTTGCCGACCCCTATAGTCTCCTGGCGTTTGCCCAGACCTACGCCGGAGATCCGGCCAAGGGACTGGTCAGCATGCAGAAAGCGGTTTCGCTGAGTCCTCGAAATGAAAACTACCAATTCGATCTCGCGCAGATGTACTTGAATAACCAGCAGACGGGACCGGCCATCGCAATATTACAAACCTTGACCCGGAGCAGCAGCCCGGAAGTCGCGGCCAGGGCCAGCGGAACGCTGCAGCAGGCTCAGCAATTTGAAGCATCGCTGAAGGAACAGGCGGCAGCGAGCTCCGAAATCGCGCAGCGGAAGGACGGGGAAGTACCAGAGAATGGCGCGATGCGAGTTGACAAGGGCTCGACCGCCGAAGGTGCCGTCCGCTCAGTTCCAAATCAGACTGCGCCCAGCTTCCTCAAAGGCACCATCGTTGGAGTCGACTGTTCGACGCCGCCCAGAGCAACGCTGACCGTGGTGTCCGGCGGGAAAACATGGAAGATGCAGGTATCGGATAGCAAACATGTGTTGCTGATCGGGGCAGATGTGTTCTCGTGTTACTGGAGCAAGCAAAAGGTTGCGCTCAACTACCGGCAACTGGGCGCGGGATCGGGACAAGTGGTTTCAATCGAGGTTCAATGAGAACCGGTACGTCGAAAATTCACGCACACCGTCTGTTTCGCGCTTGGTCCGGAGAGTCCGGAAGTGGGGACTGATCTGAACAATCTCGGCCTTCTTTATTTACTCAGCAACAGATATAGCGAATCGGAAAAGGTCTATCAGCGGGCATTGGCGATCCGGACCAAGGCGTTGGGCGAGTCGGATCCAGCGGTGGCAGAAACTGCGAGCGGGTACGCGTCAGCGTTGCGCGGTTTGCATCGCGAAGCGGAAGCGATACAAATGGAAAATCGAGTTCACGCGATAACCCCAAACCAGGGCGCTACCGCTCCCCAATGATTCCTGCAGCTGGTGGCCGCAAACGCGCCCGCTATTTTCCGACAATTCCCGTTACGGATTCCGGCGGGACAACGCGCTGGCAGCGGGCTCATCCACCATCCAAATCAGTTTGCCGTTTGCCGGCCGCACTTTTTGCGACGGCAGACCGGCGCCGGCGTTCTCCAGAACTTCATGCAGAATTGGGGCCTTGTCAGCCCCGCTCATCACAAAAATTACGCATGCGGCAGCGTTCAGGACGGGGAACGTGAACGTGATGCGATCGGTATTGAATTTGGGCACCCAGTTGGCGACCACCAGGCGCTGCTTTTCGCTGAGCGCCGATGTTCCGGGAAAAAGGGAAGCGGTGTGGCCGTCCGGTCCCACCCCGAGGAAGATCAGGTCGAAGCGGGGAAACACGCCGGGCGATAGGTGAAAGAAATCTTTGAGGGTCTGCTCATATTGCAGGGCGGCCGCGGCCGCATCTTTTTCCTCGCTGTGAATGCGAAAAATATTTTCCGCGCGCACCGGGACCTTGGACAACAAAGCCTGGTTGGCCATCCGGTAGTTGCTCTCGGGATGATCGGGAGGAACGTGGCGCTCATCGCCCCAAAAGAAACAGATCTTGTCCCAGGGGATGCCGGGCTTGGTGGCCAGCAGGGAGTACAGGGTTTTTGGAGTCGAACCGCCGGAGAGAGCTACGGTGAATTTGCCGCTGGCCAGTACCGCGGCGGTGGCTTGAGCCGCAAACTCGGCTGCCGCAGCTTCAAACAAATCGGCCGCATTCTTCAGAATACGAATTTCAGGTTGCGTCGGCATGTTGAATCTCTGGCCTCGCCGCGGACTTTACCAAAGCGCAACGGGCGGCGCCGAGCAGCGCGATCCGGTCGTTGGTGATCACTCTTACCGGCATGGATTCAAGCAAAGCTTGCATCCTGCCCTTGCCGGTGAAGGCTTGCATGAACAATGGCCCGGAGAGTTTGGAAAGCATTTTGGGAGCGATCCCGCCGCCCAGATAAATTCCGCCGGTGGCCATGATCTTGAGCGCCAGATTACCAGCTTCGGCGCCATAGATCGAGACAAACAAGTCCAGGGCCTGTTCGCACAGGCCGCACTTGCCGTCGATGCCGGCGCGGGAGATTGCCGCCGCCGGGTCGGAGCGGGACATTTCGTCTGCCAGCCACTGCGGTGGCGTGCCGCGCCCGCTGTCGCGGAGAAAGTTGAAAACGTTGACCAGGCCCGGGCCGGAAACAATGCGCTCATAGCTGACGTGACCGAAGCGGGTATGAAGATAATTGAAGAGCTCGACTTCGAGCTGGTTGCGCGGCGCGAAATCGGCGTGGCCGCCCTCGCATGCGAAAACGTGATACTTGGCGCCGTCCCAGTACATCCCGGCCTGTCCCAGGCCGGTTCCGGCGGCGATCACCGCCTGATTGCCCACCGGCTGTCCCTTGACCTGGTTGAGCGCGACCACGTCCCTGGCGTCGAGAGCGGGAATGCCCCAGGCGTTGGCCTCGAGATCGTTAATCAAGAAGGCCTTTTTTATTTTGAGTTCGTCGGCCAGGCGTTTGGATTCGATAATCCAGGGAAGATTGGACGCCTCCACCCGTCCGTTACGCACCGGGCCCGCAATGCCAAAGCAGGCGGTGTCGGGATGCAGGTTCGACGTCTCCACGAACTTGGCGACGATTTCGTCCAGCCCGGAATACTCGCGGCTGGGAAAGATGGAAGCGGAGACCAGGCTGAAGCGGCCGTCCACGGCATCGAAAAATGCCAGCCGCGCGTGGGTTCCTCCAATATCGCCTGCAAGAATCATTTCTCGAAATCCCTCCAGTGGCGGCCGTCGCGTCCGAGCAGGTCTTCGGCCTCTTTGGGGCCCCAGGTGCCGGCGGCATAGTTGGGAAAATTGCGCGCCGGTAATGCTTTCCAGACGTCGAGGACTGGGCTGACGACGCACCAGCCGGCTTCGACCATGTCCGCGCGCTGGAACAGGGTGGCATCGCCCATCATGCAATCGTGCAGCAGCCGCTCGTAACCCGTGCTGGCCACGGCCTTGAAATAGTCGGTGTATTCAAAGCTCATGTTCACCGCGCCCAGCCGCATGGCGGGGCCGGGTTCCTTGGCGGCGAAGCGGAGCGAAATGCCTTCCTCAGGCTGGATATGCAGCACCAGTTGATTGGGCATGAGATTTTCCACCGGCGTGTCGCGGAAAAGCACAAACGGCGCGCGGCGAAACTGGATGACGATGCTGGTGCTGCGGCTGTGAAGATGCTTTCCGGTGCGCAGGTAAAAGGGAACGTCAGCCCAGCGCCAGTTATCGATCAGCAGCTTCATGGCGACGAAGGTTTCCGTCTTTGAATCCGGGGGCACGCCGGGCTCACTGCGATAGGCCGGCGTGCGTTCGCCGCCGACAATGCCCTCGCCATACTGACCGCGCACGGTGCGGATGAGGACATCTTCGGAACTCATGGGCTGGATGGCGTGCAGAATCTTGGCTTGTTCGTCACGGACGGAATCGGCGCGGAAGGATACGGGCGGCTCCATGGCGGTGAGGCTGATGAGCTGCATGATGTGGTTGGGCACCATGTCCCGCAGCGCCCCGGCCTTGTCGTAATACCCGCCGCGCTTCTCCACGCCTACCGTTTCCGTGACGGAAATCTGGACATGATCGATATAGCGGCGGTTCCAGACCGGTTCAAAAATTCCATTGGCGAAGCGCAGCGCCAGAATGTTCTGTACCGTTTCCTTGCCCAAATAGTGGTCGATACGGTAGATCTGCTTCTCGCTCGCCACCCGCAGCAGTTGCTGGTTCAGCAGCCTGGCGGATTCCAGATCGTGTCCGAAGGGCTTTTCGATGACCACTCGCCGCCAGTGCTGATTGTCCTCCTGCATCAATCCGACTTCCGCCAGACGCTCGACCGTGGGGCCGAAAAATTCAGCCGCGGTGGCCATGTAATACATGTGATTGCCGTGAGTCGAATGCTCCTGGTCAACCTTGTCGAGCAAGTCCTTCAGTTGCAGATAGAAGTTCTTGTCACCCATATCGCCGCTGTGATAGTAGAGGCGGCGAACAAACGATTCCCAGATCTCCGGGTCGACTTTCTCGGTGGCAAACTGCTTGATGTCTTCGGAAGCTTTCTTGCGGTAATCCTCGGAGGACATGGGCGAACGCGCCACTCCGATCACCGCGAAATCCGGCGACAGCAGGTTATTTTTTGCCAGATTGTAGAGGGCTGGAATCAGCTTGCGGCGGGTAAGGTCGCCGCTCGCGCCGAAAATCACCATGGCGCAGGCATCGGCCGGCTTGCCGATCCGGGGCTGCTGGGTCGCTGGCATTGCTTCAGTCTGGGCCATATCTACTTCATAACCGTTCCGGCTGGAGGTGAACCGCGATGCAGAGGAGGCATCGAGGAAACACGCTTTAGCCAATATTAAATCGTTTCTATAGCCACCGCTACTGCTTTCGATGGTTATTGCTGGAACCAGTTTAGTATGGCGGGACGGAAATCAGGTTAGGGCTTCATGAAACGCAACCGACAAGCGCGCCAGGCCGGATGCCAGATCTTTGCCCAGGTGAACGCGCAACGCTCGGCGTCCACGTTCGGCGAGGACCTGGAAGTCGCCGCGGGCCTGCGCCGCCTTGACCACGCCAAAGGTGTAGGTCTGCCCGGGCACGGGCAGGTCGGCGGCATCGTCGCAGGTAACCTGGAGGAACACTCCGCTGTTTGGTCCGCCCTTGTAGGCCTGACCTGTGGAGTGCAGGAATCGCGGGCCAAATTCGAGACAGGTGGCTACGCGCTTCTTGTCACGTAATGCCTGGCGCAATTTCTGCAGCAGGGTTTCGTGCTTTTCATCCATGTGGATGTAAGCCAGCAGGGCAAAATAATCGCCGGCACCCACACGCTTGATATGGGCGCGGAGATACCCCGCCAGCGACTTGTCGCTGCCCGCGGCTTTGGCCAGCGCCTCGGCGTTCACCGGGTCGGTAAACAACTTGATGCCGTTGTCTTCGATAACCGGTTTCTCAGCGGGCAGGGAACCGGTCTTCTCGTATTCGTTGGTCAGATTGCGAGTGGCAATCTTGCTGGCTTCCACATCGGGCTGGTTGAAGGCGTTGATTCCGATGACGGACCCGGCAACCGCGGTCGCGATTTCCCAACGGAAGAACTCCTGGCCCAAATCGTAAACGTCGCCCAGCAGAATGCGGACGACGGGATGCCCGGACTGTTCCAGCGCCGCAACCTTCGCGTCCTGCGCCTTGTCGGGCGAGGACTCCAATCGTACGTAGGCAAACACGCGATCGTTACCGTAAACCTCAGGGGGTCCTACGTCTTCGCGGTCGATGGGGACGATGCCCTTGCCCTGCTTGCCGGTGGATTCAGCCATCAACTGTTCGAGCCACGCGCCCAGCGAGGAGATGCCCGGAGAAGTGATCAGAGTGACCTTGTCGCGCCCATTGCGCGCCGCGGTGCCGAGAATAATCCCCAGCACGACTCCGGGATTCTGGTCGGCGGGGACGCCGGCTCCACAGGCCTCAACCATTTCCTGGGTGCGACTCAGAAAGCGGCTGAGATCGAGACCCATGATGGCAGCGGGCACCACGCCAAAGTTCGAGAGCGCGGAATAGCGGCCGCCGATGCTGGGCAAGCCGGGGAAAATATGGCGGAAGTGATCGCCTTCCGCAACCTGCTGCATTTTCGATCCGGGATCGGTGATGGCGATGAAGCGGCTACCCGCTTTGTCCGCCCCAATGGTTTGCTTCACCCGCTCGAAGAAATACTGCTTGAAGATGTTGGGTTCGAGCGTGGTTCCGGACTTGCTGGAAACGATGAATATGGTCCTGGCCAGGTCGACTTCGTTCTCGAAGGCCTTGACCTGCGCCGGGTCGGTGGAGTCGAGCACGTGCAGTTGAGGGAAGCCGGCAATTTTGCCGAAGGTCACTCGCAGCACGTCGGGGCACAAACTGGAACCGCCCATGCCCAGCAGCAGGATGTCGGTGAAGTTCTCTTTCTTCACGTCGGCGACCGCGGCGCGCAACTTTTCGCCGCGAGCAATCTGCTCGGCGGTGATGTCGAGCCAGCCCAGCCAATTGGCTTCGTCAGTTCCAGTCCAGAGCGAAGCGTCGTGCTTCCACATACGCCGGACTTTGTCGCCGGCGCGCCAATCTTCGAGGTTGGTCTTGACCGAGGCCGCCAGGGCCGCGGGCAGTTTGTAAGTCTGAATGCCGACTTTGGGGCTCATTTGGATTTAGAGCTCTTTTCAACCGCATCGAGTAGCTTTTCGAAAGCCTCAGAGAAGAGTCGGACGCCGTCATCGGTGAGCTTATCGGTTACTTCCTTCATGGAAATACCCACCTTGGCCGTGTTTTCCATCGTCTTGTGGGCGGATGCAAGGTCCTCGGTGAGGCTTTGGCGCAGTTTTCCATGATCGCGGAAGGCGTCGAAGGTCGCCGGCGGAATGGTGTCCACCGTGTCCGGCCCGATCAGTTCTTCGACGTACAGCACGTCGCGATAGGCGGGATTCTTCGTGCTGGTGCTGGCCCAGAGCACGCGCTGGGTCTGTGCGCCTTTGGCAGCCAGGGCTTTCCAGCGAGGAGTGCTGAAAATTTCCTGGTACTTTTCGTAAGTCTGCTTGCCGTTCGCGATGGCGACTTTCCCTTGAACGCTCTTGAGCAATTCCTGTTCGCGCGCATCCTTGGATGCTTTGAGCTTGGTGTCGATGATGGCATCCACCGCGGAATCGATGCGGCTGATGAAGAAGCTGGCTACGCTGGCCATCCGGCTGACGTCGCCTCCGCTCTTGGCAAACTGCTCGAGACCTGCGATGTAAGCTTCCGCCACCTTCACGTAAACCTCTTGCGAGAAGAGCAAGGTCACGTTGACATTGATGCCTTCGCTGATGGCCTGCTGGAAAGCCGGGATCCCCTCGGTGGTGCCGGGGATTTTGATCATCACGTTCTCGCGTCCGACCGCCTTCCACAGAGTGCGCGCTTCCGCGAGTGTACCCTTGGTGTCGCGGGCGAGATAGGGTGAAACTTCGAGGCTGACGTATCCGTCGCGCCGTTTCGAGCTTTCGTACACCGGCCGGAGAATATCCGCGGCGTCCTGGATGTCACGGATGGCGAGAATCTCGTAACGCCCCTTGGCGTCGAGATCGGTCCGCGATTTCAGGGAGTTCAGCAGATCGTCGTAGAGCTTGCCGCCGGTGATTGCCTTTTCGAAGATCGTCGGGTTCGAGGTCATACCGCGGAGCCCATCTTCGGCAATCAGGCGCTTCAGTTCGCCGCTGGTCAGCAGGTCGCGGCGGATATAGTCCAGCCAAACCGATTGACCGAACTTGAGAAGTTCCTTGAGAGGATTGGTGGCTTTGGCGGTATCGAGAACTCCTACTGGTTGCATAAATGCCTCTTTTCTTAGTCATCGGTCGTCAGTCTTCAGTCTTCAGCATAACTCTAATGCCTGCTTTTCTAAAGGCTGACGACCGATGACTGACGACTGTGTCTTACTTTCCCATCGCTTTTCGGGCCGCCGCGACCACGTTCTCGGTGGTGAACCCGAACTTCTTTTGCAGATCCTTGATGGGGGCCGACGCGCCGAACCGGCGCATTCCGATTACGATGCCGCTGGGGCCAACATATTGTGACCAGCCGAAGACGGCGGCCTGTTCCACTGCGACCCGCGCCTTGACCTCGGGCGGCAGAACCTTGGCTTTGTACTCGTCACTCTGGTGGTCAAAGAGATTCCACGACGGGATGCTCACGACGCGGGCCTTGACGCCCTCGGCCTTGAGTTGCTCATAGGCGCTGACGCATAGAGAAACTTCCGTGCCCGTGCCCATCAAAATAACTTCCGGCTTGCCGTCGGACGCATCCGCCAGGATGTACGCTCCCTTAGCCACACCCGACGCGGGCGCATATTTGGTGCGGTCGAAGGTGGGGACGGCCTGCCGGCTCAATACCAGAACCGCAGGCTCGTGCTGCAATTGCATGATCACTTTCCAGGCTTCGACCACTTCGTTGGCGTCCGCCGGACGCAACAGCATCAGCCCGGGCATGGCACGCAGCCCGGCCAACTGTTCTATGGGTTGATGGGTCGGGCCGTCTTCTCCCAGGCCAATCGAATCGTGAGTGAAGATAAAGATGGTGGGAATTTCCATCAACGCGGCCAGCCGGATGGACGGTTTCATGTAATCGCTGAAATTAAAGAAGGTGCCGCCGAATGGACGGACCTTCGAAACCGCCATGCCGTTCAGGGCTGCAGCCATACCGTGTTCGCGGACTCCGAAATGCAAATTGCGCCCGCCGTAGCTGCCGGCCTGGAAATCTCCCGCGCCGCTGAACTTCAATCGAGTCCGGTCTGATCCTGCCAGATCGGCCGAACCGCCCACCAGCCAGGGAACGTTCTCGGCAATCAAATTCAACACGTTGCCCGAACTCTCGCGCGTGGCCATGCCTTTCGCGTCCGCCGGAAACGCGGTGAGCTTTTTGTCCCATCCCTCAGGCAGCTCGCGCTTTTGCATCTGCGTGATCTGTTTCGCCAGATCGGGGAATTTCTTTCCGTAGTCGGCAAACAATGCTTCCCACTTCTGCCGCAGCTCGCCGCCGCGCTTGCCGATTCCGTTCTTGAAATTGTCCAGCACGCCATCGGGAACCAGAAACTTTGCGTCCTCGGGCCAACCGTAGAATTTCTTTACCAGCCGGACCTCTTCTTCTCCCAGAGGCTCGCCGTGGGCGGCGCTGGTGTCCTGCTTGTGCGGCGATCCGTAGCCGATGTGGCTGTTTACCCGGATCAGGGTCGGCCGATCGGTGGTCTTCAGGAAACCGCTGTAGGCCTGGGCCAGCGCCTCCAGGTCGTTGGCATCAGGAACATGCTCAACATTCCAGCCATAAGCTTCGAAACGTTTACCCACGTCCTCGGTGAACGAGACGTTGGCCAGGCCATCCAGGGTGACGTGGTTCTCGTCGTAGATCCAGCAAAGATTGGAAAGTTTCAGATGGCCGGCCAGCGACGCAGCCTCGCTTCCGACGCCTTCCATCAGGTCGCCATCGCCGCACAGCGCGTAGACGTTGTAATTGAAGATCTCAAAACCCGGCTGGTTGAAATGCGCTCCCAGCCACTTGCCGGCAATGGCGACGCCGACGCTGTTTCCTACACCCTGGCCGAGAGGTCCGGTGGTAGTTTCGACGCCCGCCGTCCAGCGATATTCAGGATGTCCGGGAGTCTTGCTATCGAGCTGGCGAAAGTGCTTCAGGTCATCCATCGAAACGGCTAATTCGCCGAGGCGCTCGCCCTCGGGATTCACGCCGCGCACTTGCGCCAGGTAAAGCATGGCGTACAGCAGCATGGAGGCGTGGCCGTTCGACAGAATGAAGCGGTCGCGGTTAGGCCACGTCGGATCGGCCGGATCGTAGCGCAGGTATTGCTGCCAAAGGCCGTAGGTTACCGGGGCCAGGCCCATGGGCGCGCCCGGGTGCCCGGAGTTCGCCTGTTGTACTCCATCGATCGCCAGGGTGCGGATGGTGTTGATGCAAAGCGCATCCAGCTGCTTGCCGGTGGCCAAAGTCTGCTCAGTCGCTACCATGAATGACTCTCCGCTGCGGAGGGTACGTCATCAATCGACGCGAGTGTAAGTATTACGATTCCTCAATAACGGCATGAGAAACCGCGAAGCCCGTTTCTGCCGGTTGCAGTCTACCAATTTCTCTCGACTCTTGCTCGGTATTTTGCCGGCCCGCCTAGTACCGCGTTGAGCGTCTGGGCGTCGGCTGATTGGGAAAGCAGTCGCGCTCAGAGATCGGCGCAAGCATATACAGAATTGCTATTGTTTACAATAGTTTATGAGAAGTTGCTGATCTAGCGCTTGAGTTGGTTGAGGTAGTTATGCTCGCTGTTGTAACCCTTGGTCGTGCTTTCCACAAACTTGAGAAAGTGCCGCAAGTTTTCCCGCTCTGTGGCTTCAAGTTCGGAGAATTTTATGCGCACGCCGAACGAGGGACTGCTTTTGGTGACAATCCCGGTGAGGATAATGCCTTTGATCCAGATCTTTCCGTTAGCCAGCCAGAGGCCGATTTCGACGCTTACGCCGGAGGGCACGGGGGTGGCGGTTTCGACGAAGCATCCGCCGATGCTGGTGTTGGACAGATTTCCCCAGATCGGAACGCCGGAGTCGCCCAGCCGCAACTCGACCGCGACGAAACATCTGAGGCGGGCGTGGCGACGGCGGTCTTGCCCCCATGTGGGAGTAAAGATGTCAGGCTCGAATGGCGGAGTGGCTGCCGGGCTGGTGGCGATGGGTGGCGGGGGCGCCGTCTGCGCAACGGCAGCAGGCTGCGCCTGGGCCGCGGCCGCCGCCGCTTTTGCGGCTGAGACCACCGTTCCCGTGCCGCCTTTGATGTTGCGCATCGCCTCGAGCAGGGCCTGATCACGCCGCTCGGCGGGGGTATCGCGGTAAACCTGCAGCAACTCGCCGAGATGGCTCACCAGGGCCGGGTCGGTGAGAAGCTGTGTCCAATCCGCACCGGTGCCGGAATACTTAGGGTCACTCATAGGATAGAAATGTTTCCCGCCAACTTACGGTGATGCCTCTACAAATTTGAAGCAAGAAGCTTGCCCGGACAAGATGACTAAAGTCACCGGTCCCGGTAATCACGGGCGACTATTCCAAGGATGGGACAGTTACGTGAAGGCTCTACGAAACGCAGATGCGGTGGGGTCATTGCGGATGATTGGCGTGAGGGAAGAATCTGGTGCGCCCGGAGAGATTCGGCAAACAGCAACATTCGTGCAATACAATGACACGGGATGAATTTATTCCGTGCAGGTGGCCGAGTGCGTTGGTCGGCCCTCTGCTTACTCGCGTGCCTCGCACTCCTGGAATTTTCCATGCGAGGACCGGTTCGTGCGTTGGGAAGGTCCGGCCAGGATTTTAACGACTTTATCTCACCGTACGCGCAAACTCGTGCCTGGTCTGCCGGGCGCGACCCTTATGCCCCCTTGGTCCTGAAGGACCTGTGGCCAGCTTCGCCCCGCCCAGACTTTCTCCTCACGGAAAGCGCCGACGGCTCCCTGCCTGCAAAACGTGGCCTGCCATCTCCATACTTGATCGTTGCTTTTCCTCTGCTTCTGCCGATAGCCGTGTTGCCGTGGAGAATCGCGATCTGGGTGTGGGTTCTGATATGTGTTCTGGCTACATTTGTAGTTGCTTGGATACTCGCCCTCCTTGCCGGCGCTCGAAGACGCTGTCAGCTGGCGTTGATGATATTCATATCAGTATTGCTGCTGGCTCCGGTGCAGACCGCGATTGCCGCTTCTAATATTGTCACCGTTGCTTTTGCTCTAGGTATGATTGCCGTGTTCTGCTTGGCGCAAAACAGAAGCGGAACGGCTGGAGTTTTGTTAGTCCTTGCGATAGCCCTAAAACCTACGGTTGCCTTGCCGTTTGTGATCTACGGGCTCGTCAGCCGGGAACGTTCTAGAATGATCACCGCTGCGATAACGACGGGAATCCCGCTGTTGGCCGTAACTGTAATTCCCCAGCACGGCGGCACTCTCTGGTGGAAGAGTTTTCTGGCGAACAATCTGAAAATGTTCGCTCCTGGGGCAATCGATGATTTCGGGGCAGCGAATCCAATTCATTTTCAACTGGTGAATTTACAGCCAGCGGTCTTCCCGATCCTGCAAAGCCGTACCCTTGCTGACTTAACGGCGGCGCTGGTATTCGTGGTCCTGCTTGCCTTCTGGTTCCGGGCAGTGTGGCGCGACAGGCAGATCGGTCTACTGGACCTGGCCATTCTCGCCTCGGCGACCCTTCTTCCTGTCTATCATCGTTTCACGGATGCTGGTTTGCTGCTTCTCCCTGTGGCTTGGGCACTGAGTGAAATGAAGGGAGAGTTGAGAAGTTTTGCGACTGGGTGCCTTTTATTGATCAGCCCATTTCTCATTCCCGGCGCTGCGGCACTCTCTGAATTCTCTGCGAGATACGGAGCTCTCAAGAAGGTGAGTACCAGTCGATTCTGGGATCCGTTAATTCTGTCGCACCAGCCTTGGCTGATTCTTATGCTTTGTGTGGTTCTGCTCAGGGCCCGGTTCCTCCGCCCCGGGACACAGACTAGTTCATCAGGGGTGATGTGGGCTCGATAATCCATCGTATTCTTGCAGGACGAATCGTTCTGCCCCCGTGCGAGAGCATCCCCGAATGGCGACCCTGAAACCATGTCATGTTTCTGCAACTTATCGGTGGTCCGCATACCCTGAGGGCCGCGATTCCACAGAAATTACGCTTCGTTCCGCGGGTTGAAAACATGTATCTTGGTCACTCTTCAAAATTTGCGGATTATTGGATGGAGGCGTTGTCCATGAGTCGTGCGTACCTACGTCTTGCAATGCTAGCGCTGGTGGGATGCGGCCTGGCACCATTGATTACTCTGCTTGCGAGTCGTTACATGCAGGACCGCGTTTTCCCATGGTCCAAATTGCCTTTATATTCAGTGATCGCGTTTGCCATCGTGGGTGTTGCTCTGGCACTTCACGCGTTCTTGAGGCGACGGGAAGGCGATGTCGAACGCGCAGCAGCTCATCAGGCCGTGTTCCTGATGAGCGAGTTAGCGGAACGTTGGGTTGGGTTTGCGATCCTTGCTTCTGCCGCGCTGAGTCTATTTTTGGAATTGGCAGTGATCCGCTGGCAGGCAACGGTGTTTCCGTTTTTCGCGTTCTACAAGAACTTGTCTTTGCTATCGTGCTTTGCTGGTCTTGGACTCGGTTATTCGTTGGGGCGGCGAGATCGGGTGCCATTATTCCTGACGTTGCCTCTCCTGTGTTGGCAATTCCTGTTCATGATCGGCATGCGATACGGCATGAGTTATGCCCAATTCCAGAGTTTGTACGTTCTGCCCTTTCGTGAGCAGTTGAACATGGGGCTGCCTAAGGCAGCTCAGTTCTACTACGGACTGCAGACCTATTTCGTTTTAGCGGTCGTGTTTCTGTTGACGGCCCTGGCCTTCATACCCATCGGACAGCTATGCGGCTGCCTTCTGGAACGGCGCAACCAGCTCACGGGATATGGTTTCAATCTACTGGGAAGCCTGGCTGGCGTGCTCCTGACTTTCGTAGCGAGCGCCTTCTGGACACCGCCGTCGACGTGGTTCGCCATAGCTTTCGCGGCCCTGCTGCTTTTCCACGTTCGAAAACAGTCCGTGATGATGATCGGAGCGGCGTCCGCAGTGTTCGCCTTGGTCGTCCTTGAATGGCCGGTAAGTCCCGAGTTGCAGAGGATCTATTCTCCCTATCAACTGCTCGAGGTTGGCCGCAATGAACGCGGCCTGATGGAAATCCGCGCGGGTGGGTCCTATTATCAAAGGGTTTACGATCTTCGGAATGGTATCGATGATATCCAGGCAGATGCCCCGACCAGGAAAGTCAAAGACTATTACGACCTCCCGTACCAAACCGTCAAGCAAGTTCAGGATGTGGCGGTTGTGGGTGCGGGAACCGGGAATGATGTTGCTGCTGCCCTGCGTGCCGGGGCCCAACGTGTGGACGCAATCGAGATCGACCCTGCGATTCTTTTGCTGGGCCGAGAGGGCCATCCCGAGCATCCGTACAGCAACCCCCGCGTTCACGCCGTCGTCAATGACGCCCGCTCATTCTTGCGAGCAACCGATCGGCACTATGACTTAATCGTCTTTGGATTGCTCGATTCGCATGCCTTGTTGAGCCAAGCCTCGAGTGTACGCCTAGATTCATTCGTGTATACCGTACAGGCGATGCGTGAAGCACGCGCGCGGTTGAAACCACACGGGAATGTTTCGCTTGCATTTTCCGTAATGAATGATCAATTGGGTCGCAAGATTTACCTGATGCTCCAGGATGCCTTTGATGGATACCCTCCTCTTTGCATCCAGGTGGGTTATGACGGCGGGGTCATTTTTCTGGAATCCGAGGATCATCGGATGTCTCTGCCGCCCGATTTTCTCGCGCAGAGAGGTTTTTCGGACAAGACCGCAACCTACTCCAACCCAGCTCTCCGCGCGGATGTCTCGACAGATGATTGGCCCTTCTTCTA
>DASQHA010000321.1:0-20362 GCA_035632335.1 Terriglobales bacterium | reverse complement strand
CGCGGCTTTTGACTTTTACTTGAACGCGGGCGGGTCGCCCGCGGCCACACCACACAGAGGAGTACAGCGAAGAGAATAGATTTGGAAGCTAAAGCTAAAGCAGAAGCTAGAAGCCGAGGACTATTACCTGGCCTTCAGCATCTCCACCACGCGATCAAAGTCTTCCAGGTTGGCGTACTCGATCACGATCTTGCCCTTCCCCTTGCGGTCGTTGATGCGGACGCGCATTCCGAGCACTCGCTCCATCTCGGTTTGCGCGGCTCGCACATTGGGATCCACCCAGCGCGCCCGCTGCGGAGTCTCTTCTTTGACCAGGGGAATATTCGTCCGGTCGACCAGCTCTTCGAGCTGCGTCACCGACATATGTTTCCGCACAGCCTCGTCGGCGACTTTCTCGATCAGGCCGGGATCCAGCAGCTGTAGTAACACCCGAGCCTCGCTGAAGCCCAAACGTCCTTCCTGCAAATGCTGCAGCACCGCGGCCGGCAGCTTCAGCAGCCGCATATAATTAGACACGGATTCGCGCGAAACGCCCACCCGCTGCCCGATCTGCTCCTGGGTCAATCCGAAATCGCGGCTCAGCTTGGAAAATGCCGCGGCCTGCTCGACGCAATTCAGGTCCTGGCGCTGCAGGTTTTCGACGACCGTCATTTCCGCTGCCTGTTGGTCAGAAACCCGCCGCACAATCGCCGGAATTGTCGTCTTTCCCGCCAGTTTCGAAGCGCGGCAGCGGCGCTCGCCCAGAATCAGCAGGAAACGCCCGTCCCTGCCCGGACGCACCACCACCGGCTGGACCACTCCGTTGGCCCGGATCGAATTCGCCAGCTCTTCCAAAGCCTGGTCGCCGAAGTGGTAACGCGTCTGGTAAGGATTTTCCTCGATCAGTTCAATCGAAATCTGGACCACAGCATCCGGCCCGTGTGGCGCGGGCGCCCCGCCCGCGATGGCGGATGCTGCCGTCCCCGACGCTACCGGAGCAGGGGCTCCGGCAGGCGCCACCACCCGTGGCCCGCCCGGCAGCAACGATTCCAGTCCGCGTCCCAAAGCTTTCCGCTTTTCCGGAGCCGCTTTCTCCACTTCGCTCGCCACTTTCTCAGCCGTCGTTGTCATATGTCCTTAGGTTCCTCAGCCTGCATCGCCACTGCCCACGTGGAGACGGCCGCCCTCGGCTGTCGGGCCGAGTGAAGGCCATGCCCCTGCCGCAAAGTATATCGATAGCAATCAATCTACTACATTGATTACTATCGATATATCAAGCCGTCTTGTCCATCTCCTGCACCGGCGCTCCATCTTCCGCCGGCAAATGGTGCGCAATGATCTCCTTGGCCAGCCGTATGTAGCTTTCTGCCCCTTTCGACCGCGGATCATAGAGCAGCGCCGGACGTCCGTGACTGGGTGCCTCCGCCAGCCTTATGTTTCGCGGGATGGTGGTCGCGCACAGCTTTTCGCCAAAGAATCTCTTCAATTCCGCCGTCACCTGCTGCGCCAGGTTCGTACGATCGTCGAGCATGGTGAGGACAACGCCCTCGATGGTCAGTTCCGGATTGAAGCTGGCGCGGATCCGCTCCACCGTATCCATCAACTCGCTAATGCCCTCCAAGGCGAAATACTCCGCCTGCATGGGGATCAGGACCGCATCCGCCGCCACCAGGGCATTCAACGTCAGCAAATCGAGCGCGGGGGGACAGTCGAGCACGATGAACTGATAGCGCTCGCGCAGGCTGGAGAGCGCATCCCGCAGCCGAAATTCCCGGCGCTCGGCTTCCACCAGCTCCAGGTTGGCGCCAATCATGTTCTTGTGCGCCGGCACCAGCCACAATTGTTCAAGTTCAGTGGACTGCACCGCCTGTTCCGGACTGGCGGCGCCCATCAGCAAATGGTAAGTCGAGATCCGCTCCGGGTCCCTGACCAGGCCGAGTCCGCTGGTTGCGTTCGACTGCGGATCGCAGTCTACGAGTAGAGTGTTGACTTCAGCGGCCGCGAAGGATGCGGCCAGATTAATGGCGGTCGTAGTCTTGCCAACGCCGCCCTTCTGGTTGGCTACCGCAATAATGCGTCCCATTTAGTTGAAGGAGAACCCAGAGATATTCGCAGAATAGGCCGAACCGTCGCGCGATTGCAATGACGTATTTTGGTGCAACAGAAAACACGCGTTGGGGTATTGAAAAGATAAGAGTTGCATAGCTCATGCGGCTGAGCTTTCCACAAAAATGATGTCGGAATGTTCCACGTGGAACACCCACAGCTGTTTAGGCACGGGGTCTTCGACCCGTCCGCGCCGAGCGAAGCTCGGCTACTCGCTGCAGAGCCCTCGACCGATATTCGGGTGATCCAGGATCAAGAGGGGAGAAACATGGTGATCCGATAGGGCCGATCCGCGGCCAGGTAGCCGTGGAATGTTCCACGTGGAACATCGCAAGGTCCATCCAGATTCGCTTCTCATTCCATCCGATTTAGACATCTGCACCCAAAGCATCCAATTGATGGATGTTGCCAAAATCCAAGCCATTCATCCCACTTTAGCTATCCAAGTTGGCCAAGATGAACCAGATTCGTCCATAAACAATTAAGCATTACCACTTTTTACTAACTTGGTGCCGCGCTATTGGCGAGTCTGGCTCCTCTGCGCGTCTATGACTAAAAATCCATGCTTCTCCCACTTAGCCCACGAAAATTAGCCTCTCGCTAATCCCGATAGCGATAAATGGTTCGTATCGAGCCGTTCGCTTCCCACATAGCTTTTTCATGTTAACGACCCTGATTCCTTACTTCCGATGATCATGACGCGCTTGGATGACATCGGTAGTCTTACCGGATGATCCCACTTCAGTCCCGGCACTCCCTCTTGAACTCGGTTGACCTGAGCTTCCCCAATCAGGACCGCCAGCCTGCCACCTCCTGTCACCAGCCCCGCAGCCACCGGGACAATCGATTCGAAACGCTCGACCGCTCGAAGCGTGACAACGTCGCCCCCGGGCCCTCCGAACGTATCGGCGCGACCGGGAAACACTTCAGCACCGGTCAGTTCGAGATTGCGGATCACTTCCCGCAGGAACGTTGCCTTTTTCTGGTTTGATTCGATCAGCGTCAGATCAACTTCCGGAAACCAAATCTTGATGGGAAGTCCGGGAAAGCCGGCCCCAGAACCGACGTCAATAACGTGCGGCCTGGCCTCCATTGACCGGGCTGCGGATTTTGCTGGGGCTGGCGAGAACAGTTGCCGGGCGGCAAAGAACGATTCGCCAAAGTGGCGGATGACGATTTCTTCCGGCTGGCGCACGGCGGTGAGGTTGATGCGAGCGTTCCAGCGGAGCAATAGATCGATATACATCGATATGGATCGCAGCTCCGCCAGGGAGAGCGCAGCATGCTTCGGACCTCGCTCCCCGGGACTGTCGCCCAGGAACGGTGCCAGCAGCTCTGCGATACGGGCATCATCCATGCGACGAAGATTGTAGATGGCCGTGGGGAAATCTTAAACTCGGGATGGTGGCGGACGAACGACTCCGACTAAGAAAAAAAATTTCAGTTCTCAGTTAGATCCAGTTCCCGGTTCTCAGCGCATCACTTTCTCGATGGCGGCTCTCAGTGCCTCATAGGGCATTGCACCCGGGTGGTACAGGGCGACGCGGCCTGAGCGATCGAGCAAGACCAGGGTCGGCGTGGTGCTGGCGCCATAAAGATTGAAGTTTTCCTTACTGACGGGTACGGGAACACCTTGCAGGGCCGGATAAAAGCGTTGCCAGACTTTCTCGATGTATGGCAGCTCATCCTTGGGCAGGGCATCTTCGCCCTGCGCCGCGTAACCGTAGAGTTGCGTGGGCGCGACCAGCATCAGGCCGCGGCTGCCGAATTCGGAACTCAACTGGGCGATCACCGGGCCTTCGGCTTTGCAGTCCGGGCACCAATGCGCCCAGAAGAAAAGAAGCACAGGCGAACCGTTGAGCTGAGACAGTGCGACCGGCTTAGGCCCCAGGTACGACTCGATCTTCAACGGCGGAGCGGGCTGCCCGGTGAGTGCGAGAACATTGAGGTTCTTCTGCAGCCGGGCGCGGATGGAAGTATTCCGGTAGGTGACCACGCCGCGGCGCAGCAGCGCGATCGCCTGAGCAGTCTGGCCTTGCGCCGCGAGCACCTGGGCCTGCACTTCGAGGGCGGCTCCCAGCGCAATCGGCAGGTGGGGCTCCGCATCCAGTGCGCGCTTGGCCAGCAACTGCCGCGACAAGCTTTCGGTCTGCCGGGCATAATCGCCGGCGCGATCGAGATGCTGCGACGCAAGGTTGGCTCGGGCCATCCACGACAGCGCTTCCAGGTAATCTGGGGTGACGCCCTGCTTCGCGCGATAGCTCCGCAGCTCGGCTTCGGCGGAAGAAAAGTCATTCCGCTGCAAAACTTCGCGGACGTCGTCCGTGATTCTGGCGAACGAAAGGCTGGAAAGGACCAGGACAATGGCAAGCAGGCGAGGGACCATGCCTGATGATAAACCCTGAATTGGCCGGTGTGGCCGCGGGCGACCCGCCCGCGCATCCCCAGCCCCGCCCGCCGCTTGGTTCAGCTAATATAGAAGAAAGAGGAGAAAGCCATGCCCCTGAAGGTCGGAGACACGGCTCCGGATTTTGAATTGCCGGCGGTCGAAGGCGAACGGCATCTAAAGATAAAACTCAGCGATTTCCGCGGCAAGAAGAACCTGGTGGTAAGCTTCCATCCCCTGGACTGGACGCCGACTTGCGCGGCCCAGGTGCCGGCCTTCGACGCCGACCGCGACAAGTTCGCCGGCCTGGACGCCCAGGTGGTCGACATCAGCGTGGATTCCATTCCCAGCAAAATTGCCTGGCAAAAGAAAGAAATCGGGATGATGCACACACCCATGTGCGCGGATTTTTATCCCCACGGCCAGGTCTCCGAACAATTCGGGATTCTGCGCAAGGAACAGCCTTTCCCCGGCATTTGCGAACGCGCGGTTTTCATCGTGGACAAGGCAGGGAAGATCGCGTTCGCCAAGATATATCCGCTGGATCAGGCGCCGAACAATGAAGAGCTGCTGACCGCGCTGAAGAAGATCGGCGGCTAGGGGGAAAAGACCCTTACCCGAAGTTCGCAAAAGGATTCGCAAAGCACGCAAAGAAATTACCAACCGAGAGACTTCCTTCGTGAGCCTTAGTGTCCGTGGTGGTTGACGCCCTTAAGCCGCCAGCGATTCAAAACCGTCCCCAGCACCAGCAGAGTGAAAACGGAAATCACTCCCAGGGACGCCGCGCAGTAAATACACCAGACTCCCAGAATGTATTTCTCGATGTGGGCCAGGTACAGAGAGAAGGCAAGCGCTCCCAGCGACAGCGGCAGCAAGGCCAGGTACCAGCGCCGCATGGCCAGGATCCCCAGCAGCAGATAACCCGCGATCCCAATGGTCGCCACCGGCACTCCCCAAAGCACCCCGTAGGGACTGTGGTTGACGATCCCGCAATCCCACCGTTCGTTGATGCTGCAGGGCGACGTATCGGTGCGGTAGTGCTCCCGCAACGCCAGCCCGGAGGCGGCCAGGCCAAGCACGGCCAGCAAGGTCAGAACGAATCTCATCCGTGATCTCTCTCCTTCAATGTACCGCAGATGTGGACCGACGGCTGTAAGACTCGAGGCTGACGTCCGATGTCCGCCGCCCGCTTCTAGAAACGGAACCTGTATTTCACCTGGACCGAGATCTCGCGGGGATTCACAAAGTGCGTCCCTCCGAAAGTATTGCTGTTGTCCAAAAGATAGCGGTGATTGGACAAATTGAGCCCGGTCAGCCGCACATCCCAGCTTTCGCCAAACGACTTCCCCAGCGACAAGTCAAAGGTTTCATGCGAGGGCAGATGCGCCGGTCCTTCGCCATCGACAAAGCCGGACCCGTAATTGCCGTTGAAGTCAACCCACGTGCGCCAGGGCAAAGTGAGATTCACCCCGGCGGAAAGCGTGTTGCGCTGATCGTGGTCGAGGAAAAAATAGCCCTCGTCCGGTGGCTCGAAATCGGTCAGGCCTCCGGTGACGCCGCCCGCGCCCTCGGCGTACTGATGCGAATAAGCGGCGTGAAACTGGGCGCGTCCGGCAATGCGCGGCGAGGTTGCCGTGCCTTCCCAGCCGCGGATGCGGGCGCGATCGATGGTCAGGGGAAAGAAAATGTTGGAATTCCCCAGAACGTCGTGATCGAAAAAGTTTCTGGCGCCGGTGCGAAAGTTGGAAATATCGAAAACCCATCCCGCCAGGGGGATGGCCAACCCGAACTCGTGCTGCTCGTCGCGCTCGCCCCGGAGAGGCAGAAAGCCAAATCCCTGCTGGGCGGCCTGGGCCAGCAGCGGACCATTCACCGTGAGCAAGGGCGGAGCCTGATAGTAGCGCCCGTAGAACCCGCGCAGCACCCAGTTGAGGCGCGGTATCCGGACCGCCGCGCCAATCCGGGGGTCGACCGCATTTTCGCTGATGGTCGAACCGAAATGGGTGAGGCGCACACCCCCGTTGAGCGTCAGCCAGCTGGTGAGCTTGTACTGATCTTCCAGAAACAGCGCTTCCACGTTGCCCCACACCATTTCGCGCTGGCGAAGCGGCGGGTTGCTGCCGTCGCTGGTGACAATTCCAAAGAGCTGATTGTCACGCGCCCCGAAGACCTGGAAACCGGCGCGCGCATTGTGCTTTCCGTGATTGACGCCCAGAGAAACCACGCCGCCAAAGTAGTTCGATCCCCGGTCATCCTCGGGAATCACCACGTCGGGATCGGGCTGGCCGGTGTATCCACCGATGTAATGGGCCTGATTGAAGTGATAGAAGGGCGAGATGGTCAGCACGGTTCCGGGATCGAAGGTGTGCAGCCAGGAGAAATTGACCAGGTCATCGCGCTCATTTTCCACATCACGAATACCCAGGGCCTGCTGGTCCGGATCGTTGGGGACCTGGTAGTGGTCGCCGCGGGCGGAAGCCACCAGGCGCAACTGGTCATTCGGAGTCTGATTAAAAGTCAGGGAAGTGAACCCGCTGAGCCCCGCGCCCAGATCGTGCAGGATCTCCGGGCTCGGCGTTTCCAGCCCCAGATCAGTGCGGTTGCCGGAAACGCTGCCGTAGTAAGCGAAGCGGTCGGTGTGGTCGCCGATGCTGAACTGGTCTTCGGTGCGGTTAAAGCTGCCATAGCTGGTGACCAGTTCGGCCTGGCGGTCGCGTTCAAAGCCGGAGCGGGTGACGACGTTGAAGACGCCGTAGGTGCGGTCGCCGTATTCGGCCGAGTAGCCGCCGCGCTGCACTTCGAGGTAGTCGATGTCCTTGGGATCGAACTGGGGCCCCACGTTGGACGCAATATTCGTATTGGGCACAGGCACGCCGTCAATCAGCCACGAGACCTGATGTCCGCCGCGAATGTGGAGCTGGTCGTGGACCATGTATGCGCCTGGAACATAATCGGTGATCATGTTCAGGCTGTTGGTCTGATCCGCGCCCGGAGCCTGCGCAATCTGCTGTCGAGTCACCAGGGTGGAGGTGGAAGAAGATTCGGTATTGATCTCCGTCGATGTATCCTTGACTTCAACCGTCTCCTTGGCTTGGGCGACGGTCAGCGAAAAGTGGGTGCGGGCCTCGCGGCCCGAGTTGAGGACGAGTTTCTGCTCTTCCGACGCGAAGCCTGGCTGTTCGACCCTCACCACGTACTCGCCCAACGGGACGGTATCGAAGCGAAATTCCCCGTCATCGTTACTGGCAACCGTCTTCGTCCAGTCAGAATTAGCGGCGCGCAGCGTGACCTGCGCGCCCTGCACGGGACGGTGCTGCGGGTCGTGAATAAGGCCGCTGACGCTGCCGAAGATGGTGGCCAACGCGGTGAGGCTACTCGCCAGCAATCCCACCAAAACCAGTGTCCGGCTCAATTTGATCGTCATGTTGTCTCAATCCCCTGGTGCGAACTGTGGCAAGGCTGCACGGGTGCGGTTCTGGACGCACCCGAAGACGCAGGAGTTTCTCCGGCGAGCGGCCTTCCGCTAAAAAACGGACACGCCAGCCAGGCCGGATAAAACCGGGCGCCAAAGAAATCGGTTCAAGTCGAGAGCAGTTTGGTCAGCTGAGCGGGGGACCGCGGACGGGACGGAGAGAGACAGCGTGATCGCTGTGCAGACTGGGATGCGCATCGGGTAACAGGTAGGCGAGCAGCGGATGGGTGTTCGACTCGATTTCCGAGCCCAGTTCCGCCCAGTGCGCAGTGGTGACCGGAGGACAGCAATTGCCGGTTCGGCCCACCACCTCCCCTATTTCGCGGCTGCCGGAGCCGTGATCGTGCATCGGCTTCCGCATGCAGCAGGCATGCGGTACCGGACCCGACATCGCCATCGCCACCGGGACAAACGTGCTCGCCAGCAGCAAGACCAGCAACAATCTGGCGGTCAGGCGATACATGACAGGATATGAAAGGTCAGGGCCTACGTCGCCGGACCCCTCGCCAGTAGCATAGGGGACGCGCAGCCAGCGTGCAAGTCTTGCCAGGTTACGGTGGTGCTTGTCATCGGCGCACGGTGTCCCTGTCATCCCGAGCGCCGACTCGAGCCGCGCTTGCGCGGTGAGAGCAAGTCGAGGGACCTCACGACGCCTCGGCCCGAACCTTGTAGGAACCGCCCCACGGGGCCGCAAACTCAAATTCTCGTTGCCCGAGTGGAAATCACCCGCGGCTTTGAGGCAGCATAGCAGCCATGACCACGATCGTTCTGCTCACCATTTCAAACATTTTCATGACCTTCGCCTGGTACGGCCATCTGAAGTATCGTCAGGCGCCGTTGTTCAAAGTCATCGTCATCAGCTGGGGCATCGCGTTCTTCGAGTACTGTTTTCAGGTCCCCGCAAATCGCATCGGGTCCTACGAATTCAGCGCAGTCCAACTCAAGACGATTCAGGAAGTCATCACTCTGACCGTGTTCTCGGTCTTCTCGGTGCTATACCTGGACCAGCAAATCAAATGGAATTATATTTTCGGATTCGTCCTGATCGTGGCGGCGGTGTTCGTAATTTTCAAGAAGTGGTGAGCGATCTCGCGCTTAATCCCGAGCTCGCGATGCTTCCAGATATCTCCGGAAAGGACACACATGACCGAACCTGAGACAAACCAGCCGTCAATCGAGGCCATCATGCAGGTCGGCCTCGGGTTCTGGGCTTCGAAGACCCTGCTGAGCGCCATTGAAATGGAAGTATTCACCGAACTTGCCGGCCACTCCGAAGACCTGAGCGCGCTGCAAGGCCGGTTGGGATTGCATCCCCGATCGGCACGGGATTTTCTGGATGCCCTGGTCGCGCTCGGTTTCCTGCAGCGGGCCAACGGAAAGTATTCCAATACTCCGTCCACTGAGAAGTTTCTCGATAAACGGAAGCCATCTTATGTCGGCGGGATGCTGGAGATGGCGAACCGCCGGCTCTATCCCTTCTGGGGCAATCTTACGGCGGCATTGCGGACTGGGGAATTGCAGAACGAGGCCAAGGGCGGCGGCCCCAATTTTTTTGCCGCGCTTTATGCCGATCCGGAAAACCTGAAGGGCTTCCTGAAGGCCATGACCGGCATCAGCACCGGCTCGAACCGCCTTATCGCCAGCAAGTTTCCCTGGAAGAACTACAAGACGGCCGTGGATGTCGGCACCGCGCAGGGAGACCTGATCGTGCAGGTGGCCCTGGCCAACCCGCATATTTCAGGCATCGGCTTCGACCTGGCCGAAGTGGCTCCCACCTTTGAGGAGTACGTAGCCTCGAACGGCCTCGCCTCCCGCGTCGTCTTTCGCGCCGGCAGTTTCTTTGAGCAGGACCTGCCCAAGGCGGATGTCGTAATGATGGGACACATCCTCCACGATTGGAACCTGCAGGAAAAGAAAATCCTGGTCCGGAAGGGCTTTGAAGCGATACCCAGGGGCGGCGCGCTGATTGTCTATGACGGCATCATCGATGACGACCGCTCCCGGAATGCTTTCGGTCTGCTGATGAGCCTGAACATGCTGATCGAAACTCCCGGCGGCTTCGACTACACCGGCGCCGATTGCATGGGCTGGATGGAGGAAGCCGGCTTCCGCGAAACCCGCGTGGAGCATCTGCTTGGTCCAGACTCGATGGTGATCGGCATCAAGTGACGGCCCGGAGAGCCGGCATCAAAGAAACTTGACCAGCGCGTCGATGGTTTCCTTCGGGTTTTCTTCCATCACCCAGTGACCGGTGTTCTTTAAGACGACGAAAGTCACGTCGGAGGCGACCAGTTTCATCTGGTGCGCCAGCACGTCTCCGTTGGCCTTCTCGCCTCCGATGGAGAGGACGGGCATTGTGAGCTTGGTCCGAGAAAGTTCCGCGAAATCTTTGGCCGCCTGCTGGAATGAAACGAAATAGGCCCAGCCGGCGTGCATGCGTCCCGGCCGGGAGTATGCGGCGGTGTACGCTACGCGGTCGGCTTCGGGAACCGAGTGCGTTTTGTCGGCGGCGAAGTCGTTCCAGAAATGTTCAAAGTAAATCCGTTCGCGTCCCTTCACCAGCGCTTCGGGGGTGGGTCCGTTGAAGCGAAAATGCCAGATCGCGGGATTGTTGTAGACCGCCTCCCATCCGTCCACGCCAGGGAGGAACGCGTCCATCACCACCAGCTTGGTTACCTCCGCGGGGAATTGCGCGGCGTAGGCGTACGCGACCATCAGGCCAATATCATGTCCGACGACTTCGGCACTCTTGGCGCCGAGCGCGCGGGCCAGGGCATGAATGCGGATGCCCGCCGTCTTCATGTCCAAACCGTCGGCCGGGATGGCGGAGTCGCCAATGCCGGGCAGGTCGGGTGCGATCACGGTAAATCGTTCCGCCAGGATCGGCATGATCGGTCTCCACATGCGCGACGTCTCGGCATAGCCGTGGATCAGCACCACCATCGGACCATGGCCGGCAGTCAGGTAGTGCAGGCTGACGCCCTCGACCGTCGCGCTGCGCGAAACGATGACGTTGTCCGAGGCAGCGGCGCGCGCCGTCGGAAACAGAGACGAAAGCAGGATCACGCCGAACAGGGCAAGGCGGGGAAACACAGTAAGAAGACGCCGCATAGAAATTGGATACCTTTGCAGTTGGATTTGGTCAAATATAACGTCCCTGGCAGCGGCCGGTCGAGCCCTCAGCCAAATTCTGAAACTACAAAGGACACAGAGTTTCACTAAGGAGATCCTTCGTGGTTGCAGGTTTCTGGCAGCACCCCAGCTTGCAATTTCTCCTCATTACTATGGCGTCATCCTGAACGGCCTTCAGGCCGTGAAGGATCTGGCGCGTATCGGTACCAAAAGCAGCGGCGGTATATGTGCTTCACGCCAGATCCTTCGGGACTGAAGTCCCTCAGGATGACGCCGTTGTAAAGGATGGTTTCGAGTTGTAAAGGACGGTTTCGAATTGAGCCACTCCCAGATTTTTGGGATCCCTTGAGCCCCCAAATTCCGCTGTGGTAGCATCCTAGGTTTTGACAGGCCGCCGGGCTTCGGTCTATAAGTTGTCCTCTTCTTTGAATCTCGTTATGAGCCCCCTTCTTTTCCGAGGAGCGAACCCGTGAAGGTTTACGAAGGCGCGAACATCCGCAACGTTGCGGTCATCGGACACGGACACGCAGGCAAGACTTCCCTGGTTTCAGCCATGCTGTACGCCGCGGGCGCCAATCAGCGTCTGGGCCGAGTGGACGATGGCACCGCCCCCACCGATTACGACGAGGAAGAAATCGCGCGCAAGATGTCCATTTCCGCCAGCCTGGCCCACGTGGAATGGGGCAAGACCAAGATCAATATCGTGGACACGCCCGGCTTCAACATGTTTGTCCACGAAGCCAAGCTGGTGTTGCCGGTGGTGGATGCCGCGATCGTCGTGGTCGATGGCGTCGCCGGCGTGGAAGTCGTGACCCAGCGAGTATGGAACTATTGCGAGGAATACCAGACGCCGCGCCTCATCGTCGCCAGCCGCATGGACCGTGATCGCGCCGACGCGGAGCGCGTCCTGGAGTCGCTGACCAATGCCTTCGGACGTTCGGTGATTCCGCTCGAACTGCCCATCGGAAAAGAGAAAAACTTCCGCGGCGTGGTCGATCTTGTGACCATGAAGGCCTACACCTACGAACTGGGCGGGAACGGCAAGGGCAAGGAAGTTGAGATTCCCGCAGATATGAAGGACGAAGCCCAGGCCCAGCACGAAAAGCTGGTCGAACTGGTGGCCGAAGGCAATGACGCGCTGCTCGAAGAATTCTTCGAGAAGGGAACGATTCCAGAAGAAGACCTGATCCCGGCGCTGCATAACGCCATTCGCGAAGACAAGATCTTCCCGGTAATCTTCGGCTCCGGGCTGGGCAACATCGGAGCCGACCGGGTGATGGATTTCATTGTCGACTACACGCCGGCGCCTTCCGAGCACGAGTGGGTGCAGGGCGACCCGGCAGCCTCCAGCAACGGCGAGCCACCGCGGCGCCACGAGACTGACGCTGAGCCCGTTTCGCTGTATGTGTTCAAAACAGTTTCCGATCCCTTCGCCGGACGCATTTCCTATTTCAAGGTCTTTTCCGGCGTCCTGAAAAACGACGCGACCCTGGTGAATTTCAGCCGCAGCTCGCAGGAAAAGTTCGCGCACATTTCCATCCTGCAGGGAAAAACCGCCGTGCCGGTCACGGAACTGCACGCCGGAGACATTGGCGCCGTCGCAAAATTGAAAGACACGCTCACCGGCGACACCCTGGGCGACAAGTCAGCCCCCATCCAGTATCCGCGAGTGAAGCTGCCCGAGCCCGCCATCACCTTCGCCATCGAACCCAAGAGCCGCGCCGACGAAGACAAGCTGGGCCCCGGCATCCACAAGCTCATGGAAGAAGACGCCATGCTGCGCTTCTTCCGTGATGCCCAGACGAAAGAATTTCTGATCGCCGGGACCGGTCAGCAACACATCGAGGTTGTGGTTTCAAAGATGAAGAAGCGCTACCACACCGAGGTCGTGCTGAAGGCTCCAAAAGTTCCGTACCGCGAGACCATCCGAGGCAAGGCCGACGTGCAGGGCAAGCACAAGAAGCAGACCGGCGGACACGGCCAGTATGGCGACTGCAAAATCAAGATGGAGCCGTTGCCGCGCGGCGGCGAGTTTGAATTCGTCAACGATATTTTCGGCGGCGCCATCCCCAAGAACTACATTCCCGCCATCGAAAAGGGAATCAAGGACGCCGCCGCCCGCGGATACCTGGCAGGATTTCCGGTGGTCGATTTCCGGGTGATCCTGTACGACGGGTCTTATCACGATGTGGATTCGAACGACATGTCATTCCAGATGGCCGGCCGCATCGCCTTTAAGAAAGCGATGGAGGTAGCCAAGCCGACGCTGCTCGAGCCCGTCATGGCAGTCGAGATCACCGTGCCCGATGATTTTGCCGGCAGCATCATGGGCGACCTGAACAGCCGCCGCGGACGCATCCAGGGCATGGACAATAAGGGCGGCAACACAGTGGTAAAGGCCGAAGTGCCCATGGCCGAGATGCTCACCTACGGCGTCGATCTCACCTCAATGACCCAGGGCCGCGGCAGCTTCAACATGGAAATGCATCACTACGACGCCGTGCCCGGCATGCTGCAGGAAAAGATCGTCGAGAAAGCCAAGGCCGCCCGCGGCGATGTGAAGGAAGAAGAAGAGTAAGGGCCCGTGTTATGTGGGTCGGACACTCTTGTCCGAC
This sequence comes from Terriglobales bacterium, assembly GCA_035632335.1. Taxonomy (GTDB): domain Bacteria; phylum Acidobacteriota; class Terriglobia; order Terriglobales; family Acidobacteriaceae; genus JAIQFF01. The sequence continues at coordinate 6,672 of DASQHA010000321.1, read as the reverse complement.
GCCTTTGCCTTCGACTTTGCTTTTGCCTTTGCCTTTGCCTTGTACTAATTTTCGCGGCTCTTGCTCTTACCCTGGCCCCGAATTCCTAAATTCAAAAACAAAGTCAAGGGCGTCGGACAAGAGTGTCCGACCCACACAGTCCACTCCTAGCGGCGCTTGAGCGATTCCAGCGCTTCGAGCGTCCTCGGCCAGTCCGATTTCAATAGCCGGGACAAACTGCGGTCGGCAAGCAGTTTCCCGCCGGTCTGGCAGCGCGCGCAGTAGTTGGTTTCGTTGTCGGCGTAGCGAATGCGCTGGATTTTTTCCCCACACCTGGGGCAAGGCTCGCCATAGCGTCCGTGAACCGCCATGTCCGGGCGAAAAGCAGTCACCTTTTCCGGAAAGCCAGCCTCCGCCTCCGCTCGGAGACGGTCGATCCATAGCTTGAGGGTTTCCCGAGTCGCAGCGAATAATCTTTCCCACTCCCGTGACTTCAGCTTGTGGGTAAGAGTGACAGGCGACAGCTGGGCTGCGTGCAGGATCTCATCTGAATACGCATTGCCGATGCCGCTCACGATGCGCGGATCGGTAAGGGCTCTTTTCAGCGTTCGGTTTTCGACCGTGAGGGCGTCGCGAAATGACGCGAGATCACTGGTGAAGACGTCAATTCCTCCCGGATCCACGGAGCGCAACGCCTCCTCGCCAGCGATAACGGATAACGACGCGCGGTGCCTGGTGCCGGCTTCGGTGAGCACCAGAGACCCAGTGGGAAAATCGAAAGCAGCCAGGCTTTTGCGTCCGGCCAGCTTTGCCTGGGGAGGCCGCCAGTGCAAGCGGCCGGCAATCATCAGGTGCAGCACCAGCCAGAGATCGCCTTCCACTCCAATCGCGATACGCTTGCCGATGCGCCGCAGTTGTTGCACCACGCGCCTCTCCACATCCGTAACCGGGGGTTGTGCAGTGCGAAGCAGGAAAGGACTCGCCAGTCGCACGCGCTCAATCCGCTCGCCGACGATGCGTCGTTCAAGCGCGGTCATGTACGCGGCGATGTCCGGCAGTTCGGGCATGCGGTGGGAACATCACGAAGGCCCCAGTCTTAAAAGGGTTCCCTTCGTGAACCTTTGTGCCCCTTGTGTTCAAGGTTTCGATCGCTAGCCGATGGGCAGACCTCGATGTCGGTAGCAGCGAACGGATGACTATTTATCCGCGAAGGCTTCACGCACCGGCTCCTGCGACAGATACCAGACGATCATGACCCGCAAGATCGTTCCCAGACCTTCCCATGCCAGTTTGCCTATCCGGAAATCGAACATTGCGCTGGAAACGCTCGGCAGCAGCATTATGACGCCGACCATCGCGACCAGCATGGCCAGCCAGCGCGCCCATCGGTGCAAAAGCCAGAGACCGAGCGCGATGACCCCGCCCAGACCGGCCATGAGCAAAAACATATAAGGGCCGGCGAGTTCCAGTCCGCCGAGCAACTCCGCGCCCGCCGCCATCGACACCAGTCCGGGACGGGCCAGCATGGTGAGCCCTACCGCCAGCAGATAGGCGGCGGCCAGAAAAAATGCGGCCGCCACCACAGTCACTCCGGCGGGGCGCTCAACCGGCATTATTTCTTTTCTTCCGGCTTCTTCTGCGCGGTCGGCGGCAGCAGGCCGTTCAGCCGGAGATACATGGCGGCCGCGCCATAGTGATCAGACCAGCTTCCGGCCAGCGCCAGCGCAGCCCAGGCGCGCGGTTTGGTCTTGCCAGCGAAATCCTGGATGGGGTCGCCAAGTTTCGCGTCTTCAGCTTTGGCCAGCGCGGTGCCGCAGAAATCGAACGACGCTTTTACCGCGGCCACCAGCTTGTCCTTGCCGTCGGATTCCTTGGCTTCCTCCACTTTCGGCGCCGCCACGTCGCCCACCTTGGCGCAAAAGAAATAGTTGGCTTCGGCGATGTGTGCCGCGAGGTGGCCGAACGACATCTGGTCAGGCGTGGGCTTAAATCCGAATTTGTCGGCGGGCATTTCTTCAACCGCAGCGACGGTGTTCTTTTGACGGCCGGCCAGGGAATCGCGCAAGACGTCGGTTACGGGGTTTTTGGATTGCTGGGCGAAAGCAGCAGCGGACAGCAGCAGTACAGGGAACCACGCTTTCATAGTTGCCTCCAGAAACGGATCAAGGATAACTCAAAGCCCGTAGCGCCGGTGTACCGCCGACCCGCTGGGCGGGCAGAAGGGCCGCCGAAAACCAGGCCCATGCCGGCGTTCACTCCATTTACGCGGCCTGTGGCGGTTTTGCCAGGCGGCGGGCAGGATGCCCGCCGGACAGCCGGCGAGACGCCGGCGCTACACGGCAATCTGCGGCGTGGCTTCGAGCAACGTACGAGTGTAGGCGTGCCGCGGCCGCTCCGTTATCTGTTGGGTATCGCCAGACTCGACGATCTTTCCCCGGTACATCACCGCGATGCGAGTAGCGAGATAGCGCACCACCGGCATGGAATGCGAAATGAAGAGATAGGTCAACCCGAACTCGCGCTGCAGTTCGGTCAGCAAATTTACAATCTGCGCTCCCACGCTGACGTCGAGCGCCGAGACCGGTTCATCGGCCACAATGAATTTCGGGCGCAGCGCCAGGGCGCGCGCGATGCCAATGCGCTGCCGCTGTCCGCCGCTGAATTCATGCGGAAACCGGGGCAGGACCGATGGGTCCAGGCCCACCGCCCGCAGCAATTCGGAAACGCGCACGCGGCGTGCCGTCAGGCTCATCGCTTCATGGATCACCAGCGGCTCGCTGATGATCTCTTCCACATTCATGCGGGGATCGAGGGACCCGAACGGGTCCTGAAAGATGATCTGCATGTCGCGCCGCAAGCCGCGCATTTCCCTCGCGCTCGAGGCCAGCAGATCGCGGCCGGCGAAGCGCACGCTGCCGGAACTGGGCTCGATCAGCCGCAATATCAGGCGGCCCAGCGTGCTCTTTCCCGACCCTGACTCGCCTACCAGGCCCACGGTTTCGCCGGCATGAATGTCGAGAGATACGTCGTCCACGGCGCGAACCTCGCCCTGGGCGCGCGCGCCGAACATCGACTCGCCCAGCGGGAAAACTTTCGTCAGATTGCGAATTTCAACAAGAGGCAATGGATCACGCGTGTACCGGCGCCGGCTTGCTGGCAATTAACTGGCGCAGCACGAACTGCAGAATGCCGCCATTGGCGTAATACTGCGCCTCCTGCGGGGTGTCGATCCGCACCAGCGCGCTGAACTCTTTCTGGCCTGCGCGGACTTTCACTTGCCGGCCGGCGGCAAACTTCCGCACCAGGTCGCGGACGCCCGCAATCTCAAAGAATTCTTCGCCTGTAAGGTTCAGCGACTGCGCGCTCTCTCCCGCCAGGAACTGCAGCGGCAGAATTCCCATCCCCACCAGATTCGAGCGATGGATGCGCTCGTAGCTCTCCGCAATCACCGCTCGGACGCCGAGCAGGCGCGGGCCCTTGGCGGCCCAGTCGCGCGAGGAACCGGAACCGTATTCCTTCCCGGCGAGGATCACCAGCGGCACCCCTTCCGCAATGTATTTCTCGGAAGCCTCGAAAATCGACATCTCGGCGCCATCGGGCAGATGCCGCGTGAAGCCGCCTTCGAGATTAGGGACCATCTTGTTGCGCAAGCGCACGTTGGCAAAAGTGCCGCGCACCATGACTTCATGGTTGCCCCGCCGCGAGCCGTAGGAATTGAAGTCGGCAGGCTTTACGCCATGCTCGATCAGATATTTTCCGGCCGGGCTGTCCTTCTTGATCGAACCGGCGGGAGAAATGTGGTCGGTAGTGACGCTATCGCCGAGCACCGCCAGCACGCGCGCGCTTTTGATGTCCTCAACCGGCGCGGGCTGAAGCGTCATACCGTCGAAATAGGGCGCGCGGCGGATGTAGGTGGAATCTTTTTCCCAGGCATAGGTCTCGCCTTTGGGCACGGGCAGTCCGCGCCAGCGATCGTCGCCGTGATAAACCTCGCCATAGCTCCGGGTAAACATGTCGGAAGAAATCGATTTCCGGATGGTTTCTTCCACTTCGCGCTGCGGTGGCCACAAGTCAGCCAGATAAACCTGCTGGCCGTCTTTTCCCCTGCCGATAGGATCTTTGCGCAAATCGAGATCGATGCGTCCGGCCAGCGCGAAGGCCACCACCAGCGGCGGCGACATCAGATAGTTCGCGCGCACTTCGGAGTTGATGCGGCCTTCGAAGTTGCGATTGCCCGAAAGCACCGACGCCACCACCAGGTCTTTTTCGTCGATAGCCTCCGAAACCTCTTTCGGCAGGGGCCCGGAGTTGCCGATGCAGGTGGTGCACCCATATCCCACGATATGGAACTTGATTTTTTCGAGATAAGGCAGCAGCCCGGCTTTCTCCAGATAGTCGCGGACCACTTTCGAGCCTGGCGCCAGCGACGTCTTCACCCAGGGGGGCACCGTCAATCCCTTTTCCACGGCCTTCTTGGCGACCAGGCCGGCCGCCACCATGACCGATGGATTGGAAGTGTTGGTGCAGGATGTAATCGCTGCGATTACCACGCTGCCGTGGCGCAGCGCTCTCTTCACATCCTGAGGAACGTGTTCCTCGAACTTGTGGTTATCCACCCCGATCGCACTGGGACTGCCGCCTTCCTGCTCCCAGCGATCCACTTGCTTGGGAACGCTTCCCGAAGGCGCGCTTCCGGAAGCGACAGACGGCGGCGGCGCCACTTGCGCCGACGACTTCGGCTTGATCAGCGAAGGCAGCGCGATGCGGAATGACTCTCCGGCCTGGGAGAGCGCCACCCGGTCCTGCGGGCGCTTGGGGCCGGCTAGGCTCGGCTCGACCGTATTGAGGTCGAGCGTCAGCAGTTCGGAATACTCGGCCTCGGGAGTTTTTTCGTCATGGAACATGCCCTGCTCGCGGCAGTAGGCCTCGACCAGCGCGATCTGCTCTTCCGAGCGGCCTGTGAGCCGCAAGTAGTTGAGGCTCTCTTTATCGACCGGAAAGATGCCGCAAGTCGCGCCGTACTCCGGCGACATGTTTCCGATGGTAGCGCGGTCGGCCAACGAAAGCTCGGGCAGGCCAGGACCAAAATACTCGACAAACTTTCCCACTACACCGTGCTTGCGCAGCATCTCGGTGATGGTGAGCACGAGGTCGGTCGCGGTCGCGCCCTCGTGAAGATGCCCGGTCAGCTTCACTCCGACCACTTGCGGAATCAGCATCGAGACCGGCTGTCCCAGCATGGCAGCCTCGGCTTCGATTCCGCCCACGCCCCAGCCCAGCACGCCCAGGCCGTTGATCATGGTGGTGTGCGAATCGGTACCAACCAGCGTATCGGGATAAGCCGAGCGCCGCCCGTTCTGTTCCTGCACGAACACCACGCGCGCCAGATATTCCAGGTTCACCTGGTGAACGATGCCAGTATCGGGCGGCACGATGGCCAGATTCCGAAACGCGGTTTGTCCCCAGCGCAGAAAGGCGTAGCGCTCCTTATTGCGGATGAATTCAAGTTCGGCATTGAGTTGGAAGGACTGGGGCGTGCCGAATTCGTCGACCTGCACCGAGTGATCGATCACCAGTTCCGCCGGCTGCAGCGGATTGATCAGAGTCGGATCACCCGACAGCCGCTGCATGGCATCGCGCATCGCGGCCAGGTCGACAACGGCCGGCACTCCGGTAAAGTCCTGCAGCAGAACCCGGCTGGGCGTGAAAGCGATTTCTTTATCGGGCTTCGACTTGCTGTTCCAGGCGGCCAGTGCCTTGATGTCATCGGCCGTCACGGTGCGCGCGTCTTCAGTGCGCAGCAAATTTTCCAGCAGAATGCGCAGCGAGTAGGGAAGATGCCGGGTGGAAATTCCCTTTTCGTCCAGCGCCTTGAGACGGTATATCTCGTATTCCTTGCTGCCGACACGCAGGGCCGACCGGCTGCCAAAGCTGTTCATAAGATGATTGCCTTCCTCTAGTAGTTTAATCCTTGGGTTGGGAATTTGCGTAGCTCGGCGATCGAAAGTGGATTGGTTTGGAACTAGTCGACGATAAAACCTTCAGTCCAATGATCGCGATCCAATTCGTAGGGGTGAATTTGAAAGCCATCCGGAAATGAGACGAACCCGGGTTTGTCTTGCAGCCGTTGGATCGCGGTCTTGGCTGCCGCTTCGCTGGAATAAACGCCGAGTAAGAGTTCAGTATCTTCGCCCTCCGGGTTTTCCTGCACAAACCACAGCAAATGAACCATAAGTATTCGCCCTATCCCTGACGAGAACCAGAACGTCTATCCCCTGCCCCGCGCCGCCTCCACCGCTCGCAGCACCGCCTGCGCTTTGTTCATGCACTCTTCAAATTCGCTCGCGGGATCAGAATCCGCGACAATCCCCGCGCCTGCTTGCAGGAACGCTTTCTTCCCATGCATCAGCATCGTGCGAATGGCAATGCAGGAATCCAGGTTGCCGTCAAAGTCGGCATAGAGGACGGCGCCGCCATAAACTCCGCGCCGCGTCGGTTCCAGTTCCTCGATGATCTGCATGGCGCGAACTTTCGGCGCACCGCTGAGTGTGCCCGCCGGGAAGCATGCCGCGAAGGCATCGAGCGCGTCCAGTTCGCGGCGCAGTTTGCCTTCGAGCGCCGACACGATGTGCATCACGTGGGAGTACCGTTCTACGTACATCAGGTCTTTCACTTTGACCGAACCGTATTCGC
>DASQHA010000320.1:0-11028 GCA_035632335.1 Terriglobales bacterium | reverse complement strand
ACTTTGGCCGTGAAGGAGGGCTGAATCGCTGGGGATCCAAGGGGCGGGGACAGATACTTAGGCCGCACCATCCATGAGATATTTAGGGTGGACGAGCGCTTCAGCGCTGCAAATTGCCCGCACGAGAAGGGATGGCTTCAGCCGCTGAGGTACCCGCTACAGGCCGCGCTACTCAAGCTTCCTCTTCCGATTCTTCCGTCTCAGCTGCAGCGATAGCGGCTTCCCGCTGGCGCGAATGAAACCAGCTCATGTGCGGCAATTCCCGCTCCACGTGCCGGCGCGCGGCAATCAGCTCGGCCGTAATGGCAACCGCAATCTCCTCCGGAGTGATAGCGCCGATATCGAGTCCAACCGGGGCATGCACCCGCTCGAAAAGTTCGGCCGATAAGCCTTCCTTGGTCAGTTCCTTGAAAATAGCAATGGTCTTGCGCTTGGAGCCGATCATCCCGATATAACGGGCCCGAGTCTGCACCGCCCAGCGCAGGATACGCATGTCATCCCGATGCCCGCGGGTGACGATCACCAGGTACGCCGACTCCTCAGGCGCAAGCCGGGCCATGGCCCGGTCGAAGTCTTCGGCGATGACCTCCTTCGCCTCGGGAAACCGTTCGCGATTGGCGTAGGCCGCGCGATCATCCACCACGGTCACATCGAACCCCGCGCCTCGGGCGACTTTATAAAGGCTTACAGACACATGGCCTGCGCCGAAAATGTAAAGCGATGCCGGAGGCAGTACAGGCTCCACAAAAATATCGAGGGTGCCGCCGCAGACCAGCCCCGAGTCGTATTTGGGATCATGATTGAGGTTGAAGGTCAGGGTGCGGGGCTTCTCGCTTTCCATCACTTCCCGCGCCGCCTGCCATATTTCGGCCTCAACACAACCGCCGCCAATCGTGCCCACGATCGAGCCGTCGTCGCGCACCAGCATCTTGGCAGTTTCAAACGAGGGAATGGATCCGCGAACGTTGACGATAGTTGCCACTGCCCCCCGCCGCCCCTCCTGCCGCAACTTAACGATCTCCTCGTAGATATCCATTTCAGGTTGATTATCAGTCGGTTAACAGGCTAAGTCAATCGCGGGAAAGTCTCACGGAACAAGCCAGGCAGAGCCTGCTTTTCATCTTTGCCCGGGAAGGCACGAACCACGTGGGGACAGTCGCCCCGGCTGTCCGGCGGAGCAACGCTCAGCTGGGCCTTGGCTCTCCGGAAGAACGGGTCGAGCTTTGCTCGCCCGGACAGCTGAGGGCATCTGTCCCCACGTGGTTCGTGGTAAGGGCATGGGTACGGAGCCTGGCTCAAACTGAGCCACTGCCAAAAATTGTGATAGCTTGATTTTCGCTCGGGAGGACCCATGAAAGCCGTCCGCATCCATGAATTCGGCGGTCCCGAAGTTTTGCGCTACGAGGATGTGCCCGATCCTAAGCCGCGCCGGGACCAGCTTCTTGTCCGGGTCCGGGCGTGCGCCCTGAACCACATCGATTTGTGGATTCGCAAAGGCCTGCCCGGTGTTGCGTTGCCGCATATCCTGGGTTCCGACGTTGCCGGGGAGATCGTCGAAGTCGGCGAGTACGTCACCGGGTTCACGCTCGGGCAGAGGGTCCTGCTGGCTCCGATGCATTTCTGTAATCACTGCGCCAGCTGCGTCGCCGGACTTCAGAACCTGTGTCCGGAGTTTACCGTCCTGGGCAACCGCGTCGATGGCGGAAACTGCGAGCTCATTGCTGTCCCTGCGGTGAATGTAATTCCGATCCCCGACAGTCTGGACTTCAACCAGGCCGCCAGCCTGCCGCTGGTGTTCACCACCGCATGGCACATGCTGGTGGGGCGGGCCAATATTCGTCCAGGACAGACGGTGCTGGTGCTGGGCGCCGGTTCGGGCGTGGGTATCGCTGCCATCCAGATCGCGAAACTGTTTCATGCCCGCGTGATCACCACCGCCGGCGATGAGACCAAACTGGAGAAGGCCCGGACCCTGGGCGCCGACCACGGCATCAATCACTACCAGCAGAAAATTTCCGACGAAGTTCGCAAGCTCACCAACAAGGAAGGCGTGGACATCGTCATCGAGCACGTGGGCTCGGCCACCTGGGACGAGAGCGTGAAGTCTCTCAAGCCGGCCGGCATTCTGGTCACCTGCGGCGCCACCACCGGATTTAACGCCGGCATCGATTTGCGTTTTTTATTTTCGCGGCAACTCTCACTTCTGGGTTCCTACATGGGCACCATGAGCGAATTGCACGAAGTGCTGGGCCACGTTTTCGCCGGACGGTTGAAGCCCGTGGTTGACCGCGTCTTTCCCCTGGCCGAGATCCGCGCGGCCCACGAGTATCTGGAAAAGAGCCGGATGTTCGGAAAAGTTGTGCTGAATCCCTAAACATCGAGTTTCGCCCTCGCACTGTTACCTGCCGTTGTACCACCGTAACTTTCACCAATCAGACCCAGTGGAATACTTTCTAAACTGGCGAACCACAGGGACGCGGAGTTTTCGATTGAGAAGCACCGCTAGCCAATAAATTCTGGAGTTGGGGTGGGATGGAGCGACAGTTGAATAAACGCCGTTGGCAGCGCTATCCGCTTGATGCTTCGGTGCGTGTCGTGGTCGACCATTCCGCCGAAACCACGGTGGTCGACGCTCGCGGTGTCCGTTTCAGCGAAGGCGGAATTTGTCTTTTTGCCGCGGCCAACCTGCCGGTGGGAAGCCAGATCAAGGTCGAGTTCGTGACTCCACATTCGGATGAGCCGGTGCGCGTTCGCGGGAAAGTCCGCAATCGCAGCGTGTACCTGTACGGAGTCGAATTTCTTGCCGACAAATTTGAAGATCGCCAGCAATTGGCACGCTTAAGCGACCAGTTCCGCGGCGGCAGCGTTCCTTCTGCCTAGCAGCTTCTTGGAGTTATCTTCGCTTGCCGTGGACTCGCCGTCCGACATCGGGGACGTCTTCCCCGAGCGCGGTGGCCAGGTCAATCTGATGGTCCTGTTCGTCCACCAGGATCTGGCGAATCTGTTCCGCCAGGGCGAATTCTCCCAGCGCTTCGCATTGCCCGACGCGCTCCCGGTAATTCCGGATAGTCTCGTTTTCGTTGGCCAGGTCAAAGCGCAGCATGTCCTTGGCATTTTCCGAAGTCTTCACCGGCAGCGGTGTCACCGTCGGCATCTTGCCCAGGTAATCGATCTGGCGCGAAATGATCAGCGCGTGGTCCAGTTCCTGCTTGGCATGGATGGCAAGCTGATCCGCGATGTTCATGAATTCGGCGCCCTTGAGCACCTGGGAATACACCACGTAACCGATGATCGCCTGATATTCGCGGGACAGATCTTCGTTCAAAAGCTCCGCCAGGCGATCGCGTGAAAGTTCTTTTCCGTTGTCAGAAGATTTCGATTCAGCCATTAGCTTTCTCCGATGTGAGGGATATGATTGCTGAACTATCCTACAGCCTTTTGCAGCAGGGGCCCGATCCCGGCAATATTCTTCAGTAGTCCGGCGGGAAGATTGTGCCGGTGCTGCAGATATTCCGGGGTGTTGTAGGAAACCCATACTTTACCGCCGCCATCCTCCCAAATCAACGCCTTCAGCGGCAGATCGATGGCTACCGTGGGCGCAGCCACCATCAGCGGAGTGCCGCCTTTGGGGCTGCCGAATATGACGACTTGAGTGGGCGGCATCTTCAAGCCGGCTTTTTCGGCTTCGCCGCTGTGGTCGATGCGGCAGAACTCTGTCAGCCCCTGGGTCTGTAGCACGGCTTCCAGACGCTTGATGGTTTCCGCCACGGAATAAGGGCTGCTGAGATGAACCATTCCATTGTCCGGCAGTGAAGGCACGAGGACTCTCCTGGGATTCATGAGTTTGACTTCGCTCCGATTTTCTTCTCCCGCGTCATCCCGAGGGACTTCAGTCCCGAAGGATCTGGCACGAACCACCACAACGCCGGGCGAGTGCACTTCCGCTCCGCGCAAGATCCTTCACAAGCTCAGGATGACGCCTCACATGGTTCTCCTGCCTGGTTTACAATAAATCTGTCATGTCAGACGGACTCAGCTTCGGCCCCTACACCACCACCGAGAACGGCAAGAAAGTAGTCAAGGAACTCGCTTTCGGCAATCCCACGCCGGAAGGGGTTGTGCTGACCACGCTCGACTCGGCGGTCAATTGGATGCGCAAGAATTCCATCTGGCCGCTTACTTTCGGCTTGGCTTGCTGCGCCATCGAAATGATGTCCATGGGCGCGTCCCGGTTTGATATTGCCCGCTTCGGCGCCGAAGTATTCCGTCCGTCACCGCGCCAGTCGGATCTCATCATCATCGCCGGCCGCGTCTCCAACAAAATGGCGCCGGTCATTCGCCAGCTCTGGGAACAGATGCCGGAGCCGAAGTGGGTGATTTCGATGGGAGCCTGCGCCACCTCCGGCGGCGTGTTCAACAACTATGCCCTGGTCCAGAGCGTCAACCAGGTCATTCCCGTCGATGTCTACGTCCCGGGCTGCCCGCCGCGTCCCGAACAGTTGATTTATGCCATTACCCTGCTGCAGGAAAAAATACAGCAGGAACGCGGCTCGGTGCGGCGCGCCCTGAATCTCGGCTAAAGATTTACTGCGGTGCGATAAAGCTGATGGTGATTCGGGTCGGCTTGGGAATAGGTTTGCCGTTCAAAGAGTAGGGCGCGTATCGCCATCGCCGAACCGCATCCAGCGCGGCCGGGGCCAGCAAGGGATCGCCACTCACCAGTTTCAGATCTTCCACCGATCCCTGCTCCGTCACCACTGCATCAATTACAACGTTTCCTTCTACATGCATGCGCCGGGCTTCCGCGGGATAAACCGGTTGCACCTTGTGCACCAGCACGCCTCCGCCCACGCCTTGCGAGATGGGAACGCCCAACCGGGGTAGCGCCGGGGCCGCGACCAGCGCCTTGCCAAGATCGGTGGTGTCCGCGCTGGACGCAATCTGCGGAATCTCCTCGCCGGAGGGCACGGATCGGGCGCTCCCGGTTGCGTTGCCGCCAGTCGCCCCCTTCGCCGATGGTCGCCGTCGAACAACTGAATCAAGCATCCCAGGGCCGCCGGCAGTCTTTGCGGCTGACCGGGCAGGAACTCCCGCTGAGCGCGACGACGCAGGCGAGGAAGACCCAACCCCGGCGTCGCTGCTTCCGCCCGGCGCCGGGACCATTGCGCCGCCGTCGGACGCGGTGGCAGATGGACGACTGGCCGTGGACGCGATACTCGAGCGGTACCATGCCTTCCAGCCGTAAACCAACAAAAACATAACCGCCAGAAATGCCACGACCGTCAAGCCGCCATAGATCCATTTTCTCGCTGCGGGCGTCTCTTGCGGTTGCGCGGTCGCCAGCGCTTCTCGTACCCGGGCCAGCGGAACCTCGGCGACGGGAACTTCGGCCAGCACCGGCGGAAGTAGTTCCGCAGGGGCTTCGACCACAACTGCAGGCTCGGTCTCGGTTCCGGCCACGCTTTTCTCGACGGACGGCGCTTGCGTGACTGCGCCTCGGGCCCAGGCGGCTTCGGCCAGTCCGGCCAGCCGCTCCAGCACCGCCATGCTGGCTTCGTTGAAGGCGTGGGACTCGGTTGAGAAGGCTTCCAACACTCCCACTCGGCCGTGCTGCCCGCGCAACGGCACAACCGCGATGGACTGCAAACCCAGCTGCCGGCAGACTTCGGCGTCCACGTGGAAATCCCGGCTGGCGTCGTCGCAGCGCATGGTCACGCCGGTGCGCAGGCATTCGCCCGAGATTCCGGAATCCACGTTAAGCCGTGCGCCCAGTTCCGGCGCGGTGTCACCACTTCTCCCCACGCATACCACCGCCCCGTCGCGCGGCATGGCGACCGCTGCCCCGGTGGCGCCGGTGAGGGAGTGAGCTGCCACCGCGATCGCCCCCAGTATGGTTTCCGTGGGCTGGGTATCGGATGCGATCATTTTTCGCAGCTTCACGAAGATCAGGCTGGCGCTCGACTGGCGGAGAGCATCGTCGGAGAACTCGGAGCGGGTTCGCGCAGGGACTCGAGCTCCCGTGGATTCGGGAGGAGTTGGGGTAAGGGGAGGGAGAGGAGCCATCTTTACAACCTGCTGCCAGTTGCCCGAGTGGCCGCCAAGCTTCGAGGCGACCACATAGGCCGAGTGTGCTGCAAACCCAGCAGCTTGTCAACGAAGGATTTACTCATCGAGACACCCGTCCTCCATTCGGACCCGGTCACCCGCTGCGCTCCTCTCGCAAACGAATGGGTCGGCTGTTCTCAGGATGACACTGCGTCGTTTTATATTGGCTCAACGCCAAGCTCGCGCCCTCTCGTGGTAAAACACAGCATGAGAAAAACCACCTACGCTGCCAGCGGGCCCACCATCATCGCGCAGGCTCCCTGCCGGGCCGATCTGGCGGGAGGCACCGTCGATTTGTGGCCGTTGTACCTGTTTCATCCCGGAGCGCTGACGGTGAATTTCGCGGTCAACATCCTCACCACCTGCCGGATAACGCCGCTGAAGGGGAAACGCATCCACTTGCGCTCGGTCGATACCCGGCGCGAAGAAGACTTTTCCAGCTTCGATACCCTCCGCGACACGAACCGCTTTCGGCTCCCCCTGGCCGCCCGGCTGCTGCAGTTCTTCGCTCCCAAGGAAGGCCTGCTGATGGAGACCGATTCCGAATCTCCGGCGGGCGCCGGCATTTCGGGATCGTCCGCGCTCATGATCGCCAGCACCGCCGCCCTTGCCCGCTTCACCGGGCGCAATCTGACGCTGGAGCAGATGCGCGTGATTGCCCAGAACGTCGAGGCCCAGATCATCCAGGTGCCCACCGGCTGCCAGGACTACTATCCCGCGCTATACGGAGGGGCGAGCGCCATTCACCTCGACGCCGACGGCATCCACCGCGAGGCGGTTGCAGTCGCGCCGGAAGAGATCGAGTCTCGCTTTGTTCTGGCCTACACGGGCGCGCCGCGCAAGTCCGGCATCAATAATTGGGAAGTTTTCAAGGCCCATATCAATGGCGACAAACGAGTGTTCCGCAACTTCGAGCGCATTGTCGAAATTGCCCGCGCCATGCACCAGGCGCTGGCCGACGCCAAGTGGGACGATGCCGCCCGTCTGCTTCGCGAAGAATGGAAGCTGCGCCGCACCAACGCCCCCGGCATTACAACCCCGCTCATCGACAAGCTGATCACCGTGGCTGGCCGGCATGGCGGACGCGCCGCCAAGGCCTGCGGGGCCGGCGGCGGAGGTTGCGTAATTTTCCTGGTGGAACAGGGCACCGCCAGCCGGGTCGCGACCGCGATCGGCGACAACGGAGGACGGGTGTTGCCGCTGCAGGTCGCGCGCAACGGTTTGCACGTCTGGTCCGCCTGAAATACGGCACCGCAATGTGGGTGCGAGCGTCCACGCTCGTGCTGCGCCGGCACCGGCCCAACGGGACTGTGCGAGGGATCCGTGCCGAGGGATCACGAGCGGGGCGCTCGCGCCCACATTGCGCCGGGACTCGTTTCATTCCAGCGCCGACTGGCGCTATAATCATGAGAATCGCCGGCTCGGGGTGTCGTATGAACCCACGCTACGTTTCGTTTCTTTTGCCCGTTGTGCTCTTCTGCGTGATCGGGGCCACAGCCGACGATCAGAAAGCGCCCCGGCTTTCCAAGCAAACCCGGTTGGACCTGATTCGCACTTTCAACGCCGAGCTGGTCTATATCCGTTCGCCTTTCCCCATGGGCAAAAGGGGATTGACCCTCAAAGACGGCAACCTGTCGCCCAGCGGCGAAGAGATGCAAAGCATGCTGGCCATGTGGGGTCCCGCGGCCAAACCGGGCGACCAGGCCCGCATCAGCGAAGTGCAGGTCAAGAACGATCGCATACACTTCGAAATCAATGGCGGCCCGGTCAAGAAGCAAAAATGGTACCAGCACATACAGGTGGGCGGCGCTGGAGGCATGACCTCCGTGGCCCCCGGCGACTCCAACGCCAATCCGCGCGGCTCCTACGTGGACCTGGTCTTTGACGGCTATGTGCCCGAGCTGAATCCGCAGGAGCTGAAGGCCCTGCTCAGGCCGGTATTTGATTTCAACGCCAAGTCCTCCATAGAAGCCTATCTCGAAACCCTTCCACCGAAGACCAGGGATGCCATCAAGGCACACCACGTCCTGGTGGGGATGAATCGGGAAATGGTGATCGCGTCCAAGGGCCGTCCGCCCAAAAAGATTCGCGAGAAAGATGGCGAGGTGGAGTACGAGGAGTGGATCTACGGGGAACCCCCGGAAGACGTGGATTTTGTCCGCATTGTAGGCGACGAGGTGATACGCCTCGAAAGCATGAAGGTGGATGGCGAGAAAGTCATCCACACCGAGCGCGAAGTAGACCTCCCGCCGACGGTAGCCAAGACGTCCGAACCCGAAGTGCGTCCGCCCAATGCGCCCACGCTGCGCCGCCCGGGCGAGGACGTCGATACCGCCTCGCCGGCTGGCCAGGCATCACCCATGCCGGGCCCTCCGCCCGACCCGCTAGGCCAGGACGGCCCACCCACGCAACCCAACTAGCCCTCAACATAGGCGCGAGCGTCCCGCTCGTGCCGGGAGCCACCACAAACCTCGGCATGATGTGGGCACGAGCGCCCCGCTCGTGCTGCGCCGGCACCAGCCTTGCCCACGGTTCGAGTGGTCCGTGCCGAAGGAGCACGAGCGGGACGCTCGCGCCTACATCATGTGGCGACTACGCGGGCGGGTCGCCCGCGACCACACTGGGCTGACTTGGCTGTCGCGCACTGTCCCCTTTACACTGGAACGGTGAAGATCGCGCTGGGACAAATTAATCCCACGGTTGGAGATTTCTCCGGCAACGCCGCCAGGATCATCGACTTCGCGGTGCGGGCGCGGACGGCCGGCGCCGGGCTCATCCTGTTCCCCGAACTCTCGGTCTGCGGTTACCCGCCCCGGGACCTGGTCGAGCGTCCTTCGTTTGTGGCCCGCAATCGCGAAACGGCGGAACGCATCGCCGCCGAGACTCGTGGCATCGCCGTCATCTGCGGCCTGGTTACCCCGGCCCACGCCGAGACCGGCAAGTCAGTGATGAATTCGGCCGCCCTGCTCAAGGATGGCGCCATCGCCTTCCTGCAGTCCAAAATGCTTCTTCCCACTTACGACGTGTTCGACGAGATGCGCAACTTCGCGCCTGCCCGTAGCCAGGCCCTGCTGCCTTTCGCCGGCAAGCAAATGGCGCTCACCATCTGCGAGGACGCCTGGAACGACAAGCATTTCTGGAACCAGCGTCTCTATACCGTGGATCCCGTCGAGTCGCTGGTGCAGGCGGGGGGCAACTTCGTGCTCAATATTTCCGCGTCCCCGTTCTGGATGGGCAAGCGCGAGCTCCGCCGCGAGATGCTGGCCACCATTGCCCGCCAGGACAAAGTTCCGGTGGTCATGGTCAACCAGGTGGGAGGCAACGACAACCTGGTTTTTGACGGCTCGAGCCTGGCGCTGAATTGCAACGGAGACGTGATCGCCCAGGGCAAGTCGTTCGAAGAAGATCTGGTGTACTTCGACTCCGAGTTACTGACCGGCGAGGTTCACCCGCAGATACGGGGAGAAGAAGCCAGCGCCTATGCCGCCCTGGTGCTGGGCACGCGCGACTATGTTCGCAAGTGCGGCTTCGAGCGCGTGATCATCGGATTGAGCGGAGGCATCGATTCCGCGCTCACGGCTTGCATCGCGGCCGACGCCGTCGGGCCGGAAAATGTGATTGGCGTCGGCATGCCCGGACCCTATTCGTCGCCGGGCTCGATCGACGACGCCCGGGCGCTGGCCAATAATCTGAGCATTCGTTTTGAACTGCTCTGCATCACCGACATTTTCGAGAGTTACCGGAAGACTCTGCAAAAGGTTTTTGCCGGCTGCAAGGAAGACACGACGGAAGAAAACATACAGGCCCGCACCCGCGGCGCCCTGCTCATGGCCCTCTCCAATAAATTCGGGGCCATCGTGCTCAGCACCGGAAACAAGAGCGAGCTGGGAGTTGGTTACTGCACGCTTTACGGTGACATGGTCGGCGGCCTGGCCGTGATCTCGGACGTTCCCAAGACGCTGGTCTATCGCCTGAGCCGCTACGTGAATTCGCGCCGGGCCGTAATTCCGCAGGCCACTCTGGAGAAGCCGCCCTCGGCGGAATTGCGTCCCGATCAGAAGGACATCGATTCGCTGCCGCCTTACGACGTCCTGGACACGATTCTCGAAGACTACGTCGAAGACTTGCACACTGCGGAACAGATTGCCGCCGACCACGGCTATGATCTGGCGCTGGTGCGAAAAGTCGTTCGCATGGTCGACGGCGCCGAATACAAACGCCAGCAGGCGGCGCCGGGAATTAAAATTTCTCTTAAGGCTTTCGGCTCCGGCCGCCGCTTTCCCATCGCCGCCAAAACCGGCGGATAACGGTGGCCTTGACTGGAAGTTACGGAAAGTCCCGCTTTCGAAAGGAACTCATGCGCCGTTCGTTGCTGTGCTGCTCCCTGGTTGGTTTACTGGTCTCGTTTTCCCTGGCCCAACAGAGGTCGTCCAAGACCAAGGACGCGCTTCCCCCCGTTCCCGCGTTCGGGACCCGCCTTCCCTCGGAAGAAACGGTAAATGCTTTCATGAAACAGATGTTTGGCTACGATCCTTCGGTATCGTGGAAGGTCGCCGCCATTCGTCCTTCCCCGGCCGAAGGACTTAGTGAGGTCGTGGTCGTTCTCAGCAACCCCCAGGGACAGCAGAACAGCCGTCTTTACGTGACCGCCGATGGCAACCATGCCGTGGTCGGCGACATTATTCCGTTCGGACCGCATCCCTTCGTTCCCGCGCAAGAAGAGCTACGCAAGGGGATGAACGGTCCTTCCCGGGGCCCGGCTGATGCTCCGGTGACCGTTGTTGAGTTCAGCGACCTGCAGTGCCCGCATTGCAAGGAGGCCCAGCCCACCATCGAAAAGCTCATGGCGGAAGAGAAAAACGTTCGCCTGGTATTCCAGAATTTTCCCTTGCCCTCGCACGACTGGGCCGCCAAAGCCGCCTA
>DASQHA010000319.1:0-34759 GCA_035632335.1 Terriglobales bacterium | reverse complement strand
ATGCAGGCCGCGCGAGGCAAAATCGGCCACGATGTTGTTGTCCAGGATGGCCGAAAGGAAGGTGCAGCCGAGAAATTGCGCGAAAGCCACGTGGGCCTGGCCGAGGGTCTCAATCCCATGGTGGATCAAGCCCTGCAGTTGGCCGAAAAAACCGGCGTTGGTCAGAAGCGTGATCGACAGGAACAGGGGAAAGAGAAAGTAATATTCGGCGTACTCCTGCCGGGCTTCGCGCAGAGCCAGGGCGCGCATCTTCGGAATCGCCGCCACACCCAGCACCGCTACCGCAAATCCTGCGAAAGACGCCAGGAAAAGCGGCGTCTCATGGTGGAAACCGTGGAGTACGAGAAAGCCGGCAAAGGGAAGCAGGGCCACGGCCCCGATCTTCTGAGCGCGCCGGCGAACATGGGCCAGAGAAGCCAGCGTTTCGTCGACCGACCGTTCCGCCTCCAGGGCTCCCTCGTGGTCTCCGGCAGCGTCGAGAATGTAATGACGGTCGAGTGCGTCCGCAAGATCTTCGCTTACCAGATGACCCAGCAGGCTCTTCCGGATGGCTTCCGGCACGCGTTCCCGCACCAGGGCAAGGCCCAGCGAATCACCGCCGCGCAGACGCTGCAGGACAAGTTCAGCCTTACCGTCTAATTCCGCGGCGTGGTCTTCAATGAGTTCAACCGGGGTGACCACCTCGCTATGCCGCGTCGCTTGCAGAAACCGCACGTCCTCGGCATTGGCGTCGATCACATCCATGGTGTCGAGGTTGACCTGGCGGCCGCGCAATCGCTTACGAATGTGCCGGGCAACCACCAGGTAGGCTGCGATCGCGACGGGCGCGCAATAGATGAGGAAGAAGGCGTTTCCCAGGCGGGGATACAAGTTCGCCTTCATGATCAGGTTGGGGGGCTCGCCGTAGGCCAGCCAGATGCCGCAGATGGTCGTCACCGTGGTGCAGACCATGACCGCGTGGCGAATATCCGCCATCGGCGCTGCCGCCAGCAACAGGATGATCACCAGCGTTCGGATGGTCAAGCCGATCATCGAAACCCCGTCAAGCACGCCTGAAGCCAGCGCCACGACCGCCGTCACTGCAATCACGGTGGACAGGATATTGCCCTGGTTGCGCCGCAGCAGGGAGAACGTGAGGCCTTCCAGGAGCCGGGTTTGGGCAATCACTGAAACGAAGAAAGTCAGGCCCAGGATAAACAGCATGGTGTCCGCGTGGACGAGGTCGTCCAGTCCACGGAACGAAAGCAGGTGCTGTTGTGTCCAATACCACCACCCGCGCTGCGTGATCTCCAGGTGCCACTCCGAACTCTGCAGCCCGCAAAACGTGGAGACTACGATCAACAACATTCCGTAGGTGAGCGCGTTCTTGTGAATCTGATATTTGAAGGAGCCAAAAAGGAACAGCCCCAGGATGGTGGCCAGCACCTCGGCCCCGAGCAACCACATGGGAAGAAACGCGACCCGCCCCACCAGCCCGATCAGGCCGGCAACAATGGCGCAGCCCAGCACGAAATTCCGTCCCGACAGCATGACTACCGCGGGAGGGTCCAGCGCGCCGGTTACCGGCGGCTCAGGAAGGGGACTGGGGATCGAAGGCATGGCTTCACGGTCCACGGCGCGCCGGCCCGTGGTCTCCGGAAGCATGGCCTCGTCCACTACCCCGTCGATCGCGTCCGTGCGTGACATCAGGGTTTTCATTTGTCCGAGTTACACCACTGAAGACGGCTAAGCCCCTCGAATGGGAGATTTTCCCATCCGGTGAGGCCACGCCCGCAGGACGGAGATCCCGACGGCCAGCAGGCATCCGGCGAAAACCGGCAGGACGGGCGCATGTCCGGCAACGATCAGAAAGAGGCCGACGATCACGGCCCACGACCAGGCCATCTTCTGTTTCTTCAAGACCTCGAGCAGCGTGTCAAGCATCTGTGACCCCTTTCGTTACCAGCGAACATGCAGCAGCAGTGCCCCGATGACGGCGGCCAGCCCGCTGCCCGCAAGAAATAGTCCGGGCTTGCTGTACGACTTGTTGAACCAGGGCCTCGCGATTCCATTGCGTTCGCGGGCCCGTTCTTCCTTGAGCAGTTGGGTCAACAGCTTGCGTTGTTCCAGTGTGCTCACGCAGCGCAATGCCTGCTCCGCGGCGACATAGCCTTTCTGCGGTATCCGCAGTTTGAAATTCAGCTGTGCCAGGGAGTAATGCGCCGCAAAGCTGTCCGGCTGGAGCTGGGTCGCAAGTTCCAGGTGATCGATCGCAGGATAAATGTTGCTGGTCAGCGCGTTCGCCAGGCCCAAAAATACGTGGGCCTCTCCGAAGCTGGGAGCAAGTTCTGTGCTCCGGGAGAGCGCTGTGAGCGCTGCCCCCGGATCACCGGTTTGAAGCCGTTCCACGCCTTCCCGAAAACATTCGATGGCTTCGGGAGGATAGGCCAGCCCGGACGGACATTTCCAGGTCACGGAATGTCCGCCCAATTCGCCATTGATGGGAAATACGCTGGTCATCAGGCTGTCTCCCGCGCGACCTGCAAGCCGGCCTTGAAATCGGCTGCTGCCGCGCCGCTATGGGTAGTATCCGGCTTCAACACGAACTCGGGATAGCACAGGGCGCCCATTTCCGGGATGTCCAAGCCCTCCAGTTCAGCCGCTGCCGAGACCCGCTGCCCGACAATGGCGTGAATCGCCGTGTTCGCCACGTAGGAGGCAGTGAAAACGAAACCCAGCAGAGTACCTACGCCGATCAGCTGCGCCACCAACTGAGTCGGATCGCCGTAAAACAATCCCTTAACGCCATTGGTGCCGTCGGCAAACAGACCGACGGAAATTACTCCCCACAGGCCGCAGGTTCCGTGCACGGAAATGGCTCCCACTGGATCGTCTACTCGAGCCACCCGGTCTATGAACTCAACACTCAGGCAGACCAGGAGGCCGGCAGCGAAACCGATAATGACCGCACCCATGGTGTTGACATAGCCGCTGGGAGCGGTAATCGCCACCAATCCAGCCAGCAGGCCGTTACCGCACATGGAGGCATCCGGCTTTCCGTACTTGATCCACATGTAGAGGAGCGCGCCGAAAGATCCGGTGCAACCCGCCAGCATCGTGTCTACCGCAATCGTGCTGATGCGCAGGGCGCCCGAGGCACCGAGCGTGCTGCCCGGGTTAAACCCGAACCAGCCGAAGGCCAGGATGAAGCAGCCGGTCAGGACGATGACCAGGTCGTGCCCCGGCATTGCATTTGATGACCCATCGCGGTTGTACTTGCCGATACGCGGACCGATGATGATCGAGACCGCCAGCGCAGTAAGCCCGCCCACGGCGTGCACTACGCCCGATCCGGCGAAGTCGGCGTAGCCCGCGCCCAGTCCGTAGTTTGCGCCCAGTTTAGAGAGCCACCCGCCGCCCCAAGCCCAGTTGCCGTAAAGGGGGTAGATGAGCGCTCCCAGAACCACCGAGGAGACGGCGAAGGAAACGTACTTCCATCTCTCCGCCGCCGCGCCGGTCACGATGGTCAGTGCCGTGTCCATGAAGACCATCTGGAACAGGAAAAGAACCATGACGCCCACGTCGTAGGTTGCGCCCGAGAGGAAGAAACCCTTCGTGCCCCACAGCCCCCAGTCGTGTCCCAGCAGATGAATCGTGAACTCGTGACTGAGGGGGCTTACGCCTCCCAAAATCGAGGTGCCGGCCGCGCCGCCCATCTGGATGGCGAAGCCGCACACCCAGTAAGCGAACAAGCCGAAGCCGTAGACCATGAAGTTCATCATCATGGTGTGATTGCCGTTCTTGGCTCGGCACAGCCCGGTTTCCACGATAGCGAAACCGGCCTGCATGAACATGACCAGGAAGCCGGTGACCAGCGTCCATACGAAATTGATGGCGATGCGGTTCTGTCCCGCCTGGTTCACCAGATCCACCAGGGTGAGAGGTTTATTCGGGTCCGCGTGCACCACGTCATTGGCGGTTCCGGTCTTGGTCCCACTGGGGTCGCCCGCGGCCAAGTCGTCGGCGGATGGCCCGCTGACCGGCAAGGGCGCGTCTACTGCAAGGGGTGGTGGGGCAGGAGCAGCGGCGGCCGGCGCGGCGGGCGCCGCAGTTTGACCGTGGGCCCCGGCCGGCAGACCACATACGAGCAGCGCTACTATGGCCGCCCACAGATATGGTTTTAACCAAGTGCAACTTTTCATTACGTTGTCTCCTCGTGAGGTTGAACGCGAGCTTGACCGTCGCCGCGCCCTCGATGTCTCAAAAATATCGGCCGGGCTGCACCAATGCCGTCGCCCTACTGTTTCCAGATTGCTTCCTTCTCATGCGCCTTGTTCAGCACGCTCAAAATCGCGACCAGCGTAATGCCGATTCCCAGAATGCAGAGAAACATCCTCACTCCGGTGGAGGATGTCATGTTGAGCGCGACCACCGGAAGCAGCCATCCAAAAACTGCCAGCAAAACTCCAACGAGCTTCATGGGGTTCCTCTCTTTATTGGTTCTGTGTTGAGTCGCTGTGATCTATACCGCTTTGATCTTGTAAAAGCCGGCCGCGGAGACGAACAGCAATCCCGCTCCGACGATGGCAAACACCACGCCCAGGCCACCGCCGCTGTGCAAGCCTGCCACGAAGGAAGTGAAACCGATCAGCGTCGTGCCCAAATACGTTCCCTGCTTTGCATTCGCACCCATTGCTTTGCTCCTTACGTCAAGGATTTGAACCGGGGCAAGCTTCGGCCCCGGTCCACTGCGTCGGTCAGGACTTGAAGGCAAACCTGCCTCCTGGGCCCCGGTTTACCTGCTGCAAGACCACAATTGGCGCGGGCACGGCCTGGGCGCTGGTACTAGGGGTGGTTTGAGTTGAGCCCAGGCCGTGAGCCCACATGACAGCGGCATCGCTGCCGCTGGGTGAAAATCGTTTTTCCGGCATGCCACGGTCCTCCGACATCCGGCCAAGCTGCAATTTCAATGCGGTCATCTCCTGGCTATTTGGCATCGGCGCTCGTGAACGCATACACCATGCCGAGGGTCACGGTGTTCTGCGCGTCCTTCAGCAACCCTGTCCGGTATGGAAAAACGTCGTGGTCCGACATGTCGCGGCGGAATTCCAGCCGGGTCATGAGTTTGCTTGCCAGCATGCGCTGTAAGGTGAAAGTGAATTCGCTCAACTTCTGCGGCGTCCCCGTCTGGGTGCCGCCGTTGTCGCTGAAGTACTCGCCGCGTGTGGCTAGCGCCCACTTGTCGTTCGGCGCGTACTTGATGTACCCGGCAATGCCGCTCCAGTGGACCGAAGTTGAAGCGATCAAGGGCGAACCGCTGGGCACGTGGTCCTTGCCATAGTCGTAGTTCGCCATGAAGGAAAGCTTGGCGTTGGGCGAATAGGTCACGACAGTGTCGGACAAATGTCTGAAATCGCCGTTGTCGTTGGTCTGCTCCGGTCCGACCAGATAGTTCTGGACCAGGCTGAACTTGGCGTTCGGAGTCCAGGCGGCGCTGAAGCCGGTGGTCTTGCCGCTGTTGTTGTCGACGCTGTTGTTCCAGCCGTTCACCAGGTATCCGGTGACCGCGAACTTGGGATTGAACGCGTACTTCGCGCTCGCGCCGAAGTGGAAGTAGGGAATCGCCAGGGCGAAAAGCAGGCCGCGCGAATAGTTCCAGTTGTCCTTGGTCTCGATGACTTCCGCGCCGGCTGGGGTCACGAACTTGCCGACGTTGATCTGCAAGCCTTTGCCTACCGGTGCCAGGTATTCCAGATATCCTTCCTTCAGGTACTGATCGAAATTTGCCTCGGTTCCGCCGGGGCCAATCTCGGTCGAATTCACAGCGTTCATGGCCTGCCCGAAGCCCAGCGCGACGTGGTAGCCGAGACGGCTTGCGGTCGCGTCTGGCGCCTTGTCAGCCACCAGTTCGATCATGTTCAGTCCAAACTGGCCCGAGTTGATATCAAAGTTGCGAAATGCCGTAGTGCGGCCGGCAGGTTGGTTTGAGTTATAGCCGTAGTAGACGTCAACGAATCCACTCAAAGTGGTCGGACCCAGCAGACCGGCAAGTCCGGTGGGTGCTGGAGTAGCCGCGGGCGCCGCGGAAGGGAGCGCTGCCGCAGCCGGGGCTGGTGCCGCGGCCGCAGCAGCGGCGGCTTTCTGCGCCTCCATCTGACTTTTGAGATCTGCCAGTTGTTTTTCCAAAGAGTCGATACGGCTCGAAAGATCCGAGGCCGGCTCGGTTTGAGCCAGTGCGGTCCTCCCGGACCCGCAAACAATTCCTAGACTTACAGTGAGAACCAAAACCCTCCAACGGAAGGCACTCATCATCTGGACGACCCTCTTTCTCCCCTAGCCACGTTATGTGGTGCACAGAAAGTGCACACCCCGGTAACCAGCGTGGTGCACAGTACCGCCCGGCGCCTGTGAGAGTCCAATGCATAATTCTTTTCGCCCCTATCACAAATACTTTTAAAAACATTAATTTATGGACGAGATAAGAGAAATTTATTGAGTGATCGCCAGACAGGGGCTTCGACCACCGACGAGAAGGTCCTCGCGCCACAGATTTGTCGGCTAACCGCTCATCCGAAGAGGCTCTTCCCGTGGGAGCGGTTAACGGTCGTTGGCGGTTGGCCGCTGGTCGTCGGCCGTTGGTCGTCGGCCCTGGATTGTCGGCGAACGACCAACGGCCAAGGACCAACGAGCGGCCCTTGGCATTTGCCAGGCGATTTGTACCTTGGTACACTGGTACCAAGATGCGCGAGAATAAAATCCCGGTCGTGCGCGTGCAGACCGGCGTTCGCATGGAAAAACGTCTGCTCAAGGTGCTCAAAGCGTTTGCCGAGTATCGCGACCTGACCCTGGGCGATCTGCTCGAAGGAATTGTCTTGCACGCTTTTGACGGCAAACTTCCTTTCAGCCGGGCATCTCTTGACCGGATCAAAGAGTTGAAGAAGTTCTACGGCCTGGAACTGGACTCCCGGCACAGCCATCGTTTGAAAGAGCAGGCCGCGAAGAAATTCGAAGTCAAACGGCGTTCAGTCCGATGACGGACCAGGAACTGATTGACCGCTTTGAGAATGGCACTCTGCCCCAAGAGTGTTTTCACCATCGCGAGCACGTTCGAACCGCGTTTCTCTATCTGACAAAATACCCGGTGCTTGAGGCCCTGCAGGCATTCTCCATCGCCTTGCGAAGATTCGCCGCGGCCCACGGCAAGCCCCAGCTCTATCACCAGACCGTGACCTGGGCCTACATCCTTCTGATCCATGAGCGCATGGCGCGATCCGGAAAGAAGCAGGGCTGGGAAGAGTTCGCCCGCAACAACCCCGACCTGCTGACATGGAAGGAAGGTATCCTGACGCGATACTATCTTCCGGAGACGCTCGCGTCCGGCCTGGCGCGAGCCGTCTTTGTGTTTCCCGACCGGTTGCCAGACCATCCGTAGCGCCTGAGCGGATCTGACGACAGGGAGAAATCTCCATGACACAGGAAGAAATACGGCTGGCGGAATCCGATGCGCGTCAGAAACATTGGAAGCGCTGGGGGCCTTACCTGAGCGAACGCGCCTGGGGAACCGTCCGCGAAGACTACAGTCCATACGGAACCGCCTGGGAGAGCCTGCCGCACGATCACGCCCGCTCGCGGGCTTACCGGTGGAATGAAGATGGCCTGGCGGGTATCAGCGACCGCAGGCAGACCGTCTGTTTTGCCCTGGCCTTGTGGAACGAGCGCGATCCCATCCTGAAAGAGCGCCTGTTCGGACTGACCGGCAATGAGGGGAACCACGGCGAGGACGTGAAGGAATACTACTTCTATCTCGACAGCACGCCGACGCATTCCTACATGAAGTATCTCTACAAGTATCCGCAGGCGGAATTTCCCTACGCCAATCTGGCGGACGAGAACCGGCGCCGGGGCAGAAGCCAGCCGGAATACGAACTCATGGACACCGGTGTGTTCAACGATGACCGCTACTTTGATGTGTTCGCGGAATATGCCAAAGCCGATATCGAAGACATTCTGATCAAACTCACGGTGTCGAACCGGGGCCCGGAAACGGCCAGCCTCCGCTTGTTGCCCACCATCTGGTTCCGCAACACCTGGTCCTGGGGCGACGGCAGCGCTGAGCCCCTGCTTCGGCAGGCGCATCATTTGTCCGGCCCAGTAATTGCTTTGGACCACCCTGAATCGGGGAGGCGCTGGCTGTATTGCGAGGGCTCGCCGGAATTGCTCTTCACCGAGAATGAGACCAACGCCCAGCGCCTGTTCGGGGTCGGCAGCCGCACAGCCTATGTTAAGGACGGCATCAACGATTACATCGTAAACGGCGCGAAAGATGCCGTGAATCCCGAGCATTCCGGCACCAAGGCGTCCGCACACTACCAGCTTAATGTGGGGGCGGGCGAGACCGTCGTGGCGCGGTTGCGCCTGACCAATACCAACCTGAAGGGCAAAAATGTTTTTGAGGGTTTCGACCAGACTTTCGCGTTGCGCCTGAGCGAGGCCGACGAATTTTACGCGAAGGTCATTCCCCATGACCTGACGCCGGACGCGCGGAATGTGATGCGCCAGGGCTTTGGCGGCATGCTGTGGTCGAAGCAGTTCTATCACTACGTCGTGAAAGAGTGGCTGGACGGTGACCCGGGCAATCCGCCCCCGCCTCCGGAACGCCGCCAGGGCCGCAATCACGAGTGGCCGCATCTTTATAACGCCGACGTGATCTCCATGCCCGATAAGTGGGAGTATCCCTGGTACGCCGCCTGGGACCTGGCATTTCACTGTATTCCGCTGGCCCTGGTGGATTCGGATTTCGCCAAGGAACAGCTGATCCTGATGCTGCGCGAGTGGTACATGCACCCCAACGGACAGATACCGGCTTACGAGTGGGCATTGGGTGACGTGAATCCTCCGGTCCACGCCTGGGCGACATGGCGGGTGTACAAGATCGACAAGAAACGCCGGGGCAAGGGCGATCGCGAATTCCTGCAGCGGGTCTTCCACAAGTTGATGCTGAATTTCACCTGGTGGGTGAACCGCAAAGACGCCGAAGGCATGAACATCTTTCAGGGCGGATTTCTGGGACTGGATAACATCGGCGTTTTCGATCGCAGCGCGCCCCTGCCCACCGGTGGTTACATCGAGCAATCCGATGGGACCAGCTGGATGGCCATGTACACCCTGAACCTGCTGGCCATCGCACTCGAACTGGCGCGGGAAGATCCGGCTTATGAAGATGTGGCCAGCAAGTTCTGGGAGCACTTCATTTATATCGCCCGCGCCATGAGCCATCGCAGCCACGATGGCATGGGATTGTGGAACGAGGAGGACGGGTTCTTTTACGACGTGTTACGCCTGCCCGACGGCACAAAATTTCCCATGAAGATCCGCTCCATGGTGGGTTTGATCCCCTTGTTCGCGGTGGAGACACTGGAGCCCGACATGCTGGACCGGCATCCTGGCTTCAAGCGACGTCTGGAGTGGTTCGTGGAAAATCGTCCCGACCTCGCCAACAATGTTGCCTGCATGATGACGGAAGGCAAGGGCGCCCGCCGGTTGCTGGCCATCGCCGATCCGGATCAGCTTCGAGAGATTCTCAAGTACATGCTGGACGAGCGGGAGTTCCTTTCCCCATATGGCATCCGGGCGCTCTCGCAATTTCACCGTGACCAGCCCTACAGGCTCAACGTCAATGGCATGGAGCATCGGGTGGACTACGAACCGGGAGAATCGCGCACCGGCCTGTTTGGGGGAAATTCCAACTGGCGCGGTCCCATCTGGTTTCCGACGAATTTTCTCCTGGTGGAGTCGCTGCAAAAATTCCATCACTACCTGGGCGAGGATTTTAAGGTAGAGTTTCCCACCGGCTCGGGCAAAATGATGACGCTGTGGGAAGTGGCGGGCGAGTTGTCGCGCCGCATGACCAACATATTCCTGCGCGACGAAAAAGGACGCCGCCCGGTGTTCGGCAATCTGGAGAAATTTCAGACCGATCCGCACTGGCGCGACCTGGTGCTCTTTCACGAGTACTTCCACGGTGACTCCGGCGCCGGAGTCGGCGCCAGCCATCAGACCGGCTGGACTGGAGTAGTGACGAAGTTAATCCAGCAGAGCGGGGAATCGCGCACCCGCCACCAGCCCAAGTCCCAGCCGGCCGAGGTCGTATCCGCAAGTTGACTTCGCTCCACAGAGCGATCAAAGTGTCAGGCGGCGAAACCGCCCACGTAGGGGCAGGTGTCCCACCGGTCCGGCAGAGCGAGAGCTCCGCAAGGGTTTCACGGGCAGGTGCTCGCCCGGACGAGCTCGGTATGGGGTAACGCTGGGCGTACCTCGGCGGAGAACCATGATTCAATTCAACCAGGAAACCTGCGGCAACCTGGACGCTGCGCTGCGCCGTGAGTGGCTCGAAACCAACGGCCTGGGCGGCTTTGCGTCGTCCACTATTACAGGCCTGAACACGCGCCGCTATCATGGCCTTCTGGTAGCGGCCACCAGGCCGCCGGTAGGGCGTGAAGTCCTGCTGTCCAAGCTGGAAGAGACGCTGCTGATCGATGGCCGGCCGTTCGATCTCTCCTCCAACCGCTATCCGGACGTTGTCCATCCCCAGGGTTTTCGCTACCTGACCGGCTTCCGCCTCGATCCGTTTCCCATCTTCACTTTCGAGATTGAAGGCGTCGTAATCGAAAAAACCGTTTTCATGGTCCAGGGCGAGAACACCACCGTCGTGCAGTACGAACTGAAGAGCACGATGCAACCGTCCGGGAGCCTGCGGCTCGAGATCCGGCCGCTGGTGGCGTTTCGCGACTATCACAGCACCACGCACGCCAACGGCGCCCTGAATGCGAACGTGGAAGAACGAGCCGGGCTGGCGGCCGTCACTCCTTACCCGGGAATGCCGACTTTGTATCTCGCCCATAACGCGGTGGAATTGCGGAAGACAGGCGACTGGTACAGGAACTTTGAATACGACGTCGAACGCGAGCGCGGGTTGGATTTCATAGAAGACCTTTTCAATCACTTCATTTTGCGTTTCGATCTGCATTCCAATGGACAGGCCTCGATTGTCGCGTCCATCGAACCCCGTGAGGCAGCGAGAGCGAACGTATATCGTCAAGCTGAGATCAAGCGCCGCCAGGCTCTGGTGCAGGGCTCTCCGCTGAAGGATGAATTTGCCCAGGCCCTTACCGCCGCCAGCGATCAATACATCGTGGCCCGGGGCGACCAGAAAACCGTTATTGCCGGCTATCACTGGTTCAGCGACTGGGGCCGCGACACCATGATTTCCCTGCCCGGCCTCACGCTGCCTACCGGAAAGTATGACGTAGCTCGCAGCATTCTCAGCACGTTTGCCAGGCACGTGGACCAGGGCATGCTGCCCAACCGATTCCCCGATGCGGGCGAGACTCCGGAGTACAACACGGTTGACGCCACCCTCTGGTTCTTCGAGGCCGCGCGGGCTTACCTCGCCTATACCGGAGATGAAGAGTTTGTCCGCATAGAACTTTATCCCGCGTTCACCGACATTATTTCCTGGCACGAACGAGGAACCCGCTACGGAATCAAGGTCGATGCCAGCGGATTGCTGGCGTCAGGCGAACCCGGGGTTCAGCTTACCTGGATGGATGCCAAAGTCGGCGACTGGGTGGTGACACCGCGCCAAGGCAGGCCGGTGGAGATTCAGGCGCTCTGGTACAACGCGCTTTGCATCATGGAAGAACTGGCCCGCAGCTTTGGAGACGGCGCCGGCCAGAAGCGTTACCGCCAGATGGCGGCCATGGCGAACTGGAGTTTTAACCGGTTGTTCTGGAATGAGAAGGACAACTGTCTGTACGACGTTGTCAACGAAGGCCCTCCGGACGCTTCGATTCGGCCGAATCAGATATTTGCCGTCAGCCTGCCCTACACCATGCTGTCGCCGGATCGGTCCCGGCTCATAGTGGAGAAAGTTCGCGAACATCTGCTTACCCCGTACGGCCTGCGCACCCTGGCGCAAGGCGATCCGCAATATCGCGGCAGGTATACGGGCGGCCCGGTTGAGCGCGATGGCGCATACCATCAGGGAACGGTGTGGCCGTGGCTGATGGGGCCATTCATCACCGCGTATGTGAAAGTGAACGGGGCCACTGAGGCCGCTAGAAAACAGGCGCGCGAATGGCTCCGGCCTCTACAGGATCATCTCTCCGATGCCGGTTTGGGGCACATCTCGGAGATTTTCGATGGCGACACGCCCCATCGTCCTGCGGGATGCGTGGCGCAAGCCTGGAGCGCAGGCGAAGTTCTACGAGCCTATGTCGAAGACGTAAAGAATGGAGGACGGGCGCCCCGCCCATCCGCAACTGACCGTTCGCAAAGATCATAAGTGTCCAGGCCTCCGTTGGCGCCGGTAACCAGCGCAATCGCGCCTTTCATCGGACCTCCCGTAACCGCTATCTGATTCATCTCCGCCTCAAAATCTCCCCATCAAAAATAATAGAGAACGCGGACATCGCAACAGAAAACTCATCGGAAAGCCGAATCGAGGAAGAGGCTAACCCGCCTATACCGGTTTGACAAAAACTGTCATCCGATTGATTCAAAGCGTCATCCGGACGGGAAAAGTCATGCGGCGCGGCCGAATGGTGCCCCTAAATCCCTGATTCTGCAAGCACCCGAAATTGGCCGCTTCGATCCCGGGTGGCCCTTCAAGTGCGAATGCTAGCCGGGCGACAAGTGTCTATGGCCGCGTCGGGGGCTTCCTTTGGGAAAAGGTAATCGGCGGTATAAGCGGATCAAAATGGTTTTACCCGTGCGCATCTCGGGGAAAGACTCGGCCAACAATCCCGTCAACGAACTGGCGCACACTCTGGATATCACTCCCAACGGGGCCCGCTTGGGCGCGATTCGCCAGCTGCTGAAGACCGGCGACAAACTCACCTTGCAATATCGCCAGCGCAGGATCCAGTTCCGCGTAGTCTGGGTAAAGCCGATGGAAGGGACCAGCGAGTATCAGGTGGGCCTTGAGGGACTTGGCGCCGTCGGTGAAAACTGGGGATTGGAACTGCCGGATTCAAACCTGGCGGATGAATACCAGACCTCCAGCAACTCCTAGCGCTCCACATCGAAAAGCCCGAATCGCCCTCGCCACAGCTACGCCGCAGAGCCGTAGAGTTGGCGTAACGATTTAACGTTCGTTGCGGGTTTCTCGTGCAGCAGCAGTTCCGTGGCCTGCACCCGCAGGTCGCTATGAAACCAGCGCTGGACCACGCCATCGCGCAAGAAGTTGGCCAGGGCAATCAGGCTCATGCCCTGGTGATGGGCCATCCAGCAACGCACCAGTTCATGACGATGGCGCCAGGAACGGCGGCCGGATGTGGAGCTGTAGTCGGCTGCTTCGTAGAAACCGTACGCGCCCACCCAGCCATCGCCTTCCATGCGGCGCAGGTTGCGCAGGGCGGCGGAAGCGTCCACGTGCAGCGCCAGGAAGGTGGAATAAGGCGAGATGACCAGCGCGCCCGGGTCGCCCTGGTGCAGCGAAATATCCGGAAGCCCGAATGCCTGATACTGGTAGTTCCCGGCTTCGTCGCGTTTCGCGTAGGCCGATTCAGAAATCCCCCACGGCACCCGCTTCTCGTCGCCATAAATCTGTTGCAGGCGCACCGCGGCAATACGCGAATTGTCCAGCAGCGTATTGGGGTAGGTGCGCATCCAGAGCACCGGCATCAGGTATTCGAACATGGTCCCGGTCCAGGAGAGCAGCACCGGAAATCCGTGCTCGCGGGTATGCGAGCGGCCAAGCAGAAACCAGACGTCCTGTGGGATATCTTCTTTGGCGATGGCGGCGAATACCGCGATGCGTGCCTCTGAAGCCAGCAGGTCGTAGCAGGCGGACGGGTGCTTGCCGGTTTCGACGTCGAATCCGAGCGACAGCAACTTGCGCCGCGGATCCAGCAGAAAACGGAAGTCCATTTCGTCAGCGAATTTTCCGGCGGTGCTTGCGATCTGTTTGAGATCGTCAATGAGAGCAAGCGCACGCGAACGAGCATCGGGCAACATGGCCAGCAGGCGCTGATACAGGGCCTTGCGGTCGCCGGAGCCGTTGGCATGTTCGAGAGCGAACTGCAAGCGGGCGGTCAGACGGTCCACCACGTCGGGCAGGCGCTCGATGGTCAGGCTGTGCGCATCGAACTTAAAGTCGAGGGTGGCGTCTTTCCACAGCGGGATGAACTCCGGCAGCATCCATGGAACGTAAACCTGAACTGCTTTCCGGAGATTTCTGACGCGGGACAGCGACTCGGCCGCGAACCAGTGAACGTCTGCTTCATGCCGGGCGTCCTTGGTCTCCAGATCGGTTTCCAGCAGGCCTTCTTCAGAAGGCGCCAGCAGGCGTTGCAGCCAGCTTCTTTTTTTGACCTGCGCCAGAAAATTCCGGAAGCGTTTCTGGGGAAAGGCATGCCGGTCGACCAGTATCCGGAGATGATCGGCCAGCCCTTCCGCCAACTGTTTCTCCAGCAACGGACGCTGCAAAAGGTCCAGGCAGCCTTGCTGCAAGGTCCACAACGAAGCCACCAGGTTGCCGCTGTCCACCGACGAAACGAAGCGGGGCCGCAGCGGCTCGAGAGTGCGGGTGTCATACCAGTTGAGCAGGTGGCCGCGCGACCGCGGAAGCTTGGCCACGGTGGCCAGAGTGCGAAGAGTCTGTTCGGCGAATTCAGGCACGGTCAAGAAGCCAAACTCACAAGCCACCTGGCGGGCGTTCAGAAGAAATCCCAGGTTGGTGGGCGACATGCGGCCGGCGACGGCCGCCGGTTCTTCCTGCACATTGTCCGGAATCAGCCAATTGTGCTCTTCCGTGCTGAACTCGGCAAAATACCTCCAGGTCTGGAGCGCGGTTCCGCTGAGAAACAGCTCGTCCTTGTCGGAGGTTTCACTGCGCATGGCCCGCGAAGGCAGGTTAAGCCACATCGAGAACCATTTGCTGCAGGCCCAGAGCAGCAGGATGGGCAGCGCCGCGAAGAAAGCGCGCCGGGCGGTGAAGAACACCAGGACGCCCAGGGCCAGCGCCAGCGCCGGCATCCAGTCGAGATAAATGTCCACCGGGGTCCGCTTGCGGGTGCTCAGTTCGGTTTCCGCCGCGGTTTCCCATTCCAGCAGCCGCCGCCGCGTCACCAGCCGCCGGACCAGGGTTCGTACCACGGCATCGAGTGACAGCAGCATCTGGTGGGGCAGGAACGACAGCGTAAAAAACATGCTGGCATTGGCGGTGATGAGCGCGGACCGCGCGTCTTTGACGACTTGTGACTTGCGCTCGACCGCCGCTCGCACCAGGTTGAACAGGAACTGGAACCAGGCCGGCACAAACAGGATGGCCAGGGTCGCCAGGGTCCAATAGAGCGGTTTGCCGGGCAGCACCAGCCAGCCGAATACCAGCAGCAGGAAAGTTGCCGGCTCCACCAGGCTGCGACGCAGGTTGTCCAGAATCTTCCACTGCGAAACCAGCGAGATGGGATTCGGTACCTTGCGTCCCGACTCATCGGGCACCCGCGAAAGCAGCCAGCCCGTGATTTGCCAGTCGCCGCGCAGCCAACGGTGCTTGCGGCGGTTGTAGGCGCTGTAGTGCGAAGGATAGTCCTCGATGATTTCAATGTCGCTGGCCAGCCCGGCGCGCGCGTACGCGCCTTCGATCAGGTCATGGCTGAGCAGGGCATTGCGCGGAAAGCGCCGCTCCAGCACCCGATGCACCGTATCCACTTCGTAGATCCCTTTGCCGGCGAAGATGCCTTCCCCATATAAATCCTGATACACGTCGGAAATGGCGCGGGTATAAATATCGAAGCCGGTCTCACCCGAATAGAGGCTGGCCAGCCGGGAACGCGAGGCGCTTTGCACACTCACTCCCACCCGCGGCTGCAGGATGCCGTAACCGGCGACCACAATGTTCTTCTCCGGGTCGGGATCGATGATGGCCTGGTTCAAGGGATGGGCCATCGCTCCGATCATTCGATCGGCGGACCCGCGAGGCAATTCCGTGTCCGAGTCCAGCGTGATCACGAAACGGATCTGCGGCAATATGGAGAGGTCGCCCACCTTGACCGGGAAGCTGTCATGTTCGGCCCGGAGCAGCTTGTTCAGGTCCATCAGCTTGCCGCGTTTGCGCTCCCAACCCATCCACACTCTCTCCCGCGGGTTGTATACCCGGTGGCGGTGGAAGAGAAGAAACGATCCCGATGCCTGGCTGGCGTACTTCTGGTTGAGTTCGCGCACCAGTTGCGCACAGTAGTCGATCAGCGGGTCATCCTCAGGCGCGGGCACGGAAGAGTCCGGCAGGTCGGTGAGCAGCGCGAAATGAATGTTGGGATCGTGATTGCCCAGGAACCGCACTTCCAGGTCTTCCGCCAGCCGCCGGACCTGCTCGTGGTTGAACAGCAGGCTGGGAATGGCTACCAGCGTGGTGCAGTTGTCGGGAACGCCCTCGGAAAAATCCAGCTTGGGCAAAATCTTCGGTTCCAGCAGGGAAGTGATCAGATAGTTCACCAGCTGGATGGCGCTCTGCGAACAGGGCAGAAGCAACATCACCATCGAAAAGAAGATCAGTTCGGGAGAGGTATAAGTGTTGGTTAAGAGCAATACGATCGCCGACATGAGGGCAAGCGTGAGCACTTCCGTGCCCGGCAGATAAAACTCATTAGGATGCCGCTGCAGGAAAGATGCGATGCGCTGCCCCAGGGGAGGCCGGAAGCCCACTCTTTCGCACAGCGCAGTCGAGCCCTCGGCGAGAAGATAGTATCCGACGTGTCCCCGGCGGGCCGCCAGGCGCGGGCTGGCATGCGCCTCCTGGTGCGCGGACCGCGCCAGGGCGAGGGCTGCGGCGGCAACTTCTCCCTCGGACAAATCGGAGTGCTCCGCAATGCCCGCGATCTCCTTGCGGTAAAGATCGCGGCTTTCAAAATCCATCCGGGCATAGGCCCCCGCGGGGTCTTGGCGCAGAATGCGATCAAACAGGATCATCGGCTCGAGAACGTCTTTCCAGGACGTGTGGCCGATGTCGCGCAGGCTGCGCACGCAGACGCCGGCCCCGTAAGAGCCGCCGGGATCCGCCGCGACTTTCGATCCTCGGGCCGCGATCTCTTCCAGCAGGACCAGCTTCAGCGCCGGAACCAGCGCCCACAGCTCGACCAGCCTCAACACCGTGCTCTGCTGAAAAGCCTGCACATAGGCGACCAGAGAGCTCTCGCTGAAATCGTAGCCACGAGTGGCCAAGTATCCCGCGGCCAGGGCCACCATGCGCGGAGTCACGGCACCGTCCGGCGTGCGGACATGCGGCAGCTTGCGCACTAACTTGAAGCCGTCCTTCGTGCTTCGGAGATCGGCATGCAGCAGGCGGAGGTTGTCGTTCAGCCAGCGGAAATCGTCGCCCACTTCGCTTTTCGGCGGCGGTCCCTGAAAATCCCGCAGCACCGGCTTGAGGGCGCGGCAGAGAGCTCGATAGCGCTCGGAGAAAAAACGGGGAGAGTGCGAACCTGGCAGCCACACCAGCCTTCGGCCCAGGTCAGCCGCGGCCAGGGCCAGTGCTTCCGGGCTGGGCCCGGTTTCTTTCGGAGGTTCTGGCAGATGCTCCGCCTCGGCGTTCAACATCTCGATATGGGTATCGGGTGGCATGCGCTGCGAATATTACGGCTATTGCTTAACGATAGCTGGCGGCCTGCATTTCGAACATTTCCTTGTACCGTCCGCCCAGGCGAGCCAGTTGTTCGTGACTGCCTTCTTCCGCGATCTTTCCGTTTTCGAGAACTACGATGCGGTCGGCCATGCGCACGGTGGAAAAGCGATGCGAAATAAAGAGCGCCATTTTCCCCACCGTGAGCTCGGCGAAGCGCTGGAAAACCTCGAACTCGCTGCGCGCATCGAGCGCCGCGGTAGGCTCGTCGAGGACCAGCAATTGCGCATCGCGCAGATAAGCCCGCGCCAGCGCGACTTTCTGCCACTCTCCGCCGGAGAGATCGACACCGGTTTCGAAACGGCGGCCCAGCATCTGATCGTAGCCGCCGATCTTGGCAATGACCGCATCCGCCAGGCTCTTTCGCGCGGCGGTTTCAAGCAGCGCCAGGTCGTCAATGTCTTCAATTCGACCCACCGCGATGTTCTCCCGCGCGGTCATCTCATAGCGCATAAAGTCTTGAAAGATAACGCCAATCTCGCGATACAGGTCTTCCAGACGATACTCTTTCAGGTCTACGCCGTCGAGCAGCACCTGGCCTTCGGTGGGATCGTAAAGCCGCGTGATCAACTTGACGATGGTGGTCTTGCCTTCGCCGTTCTCTCCGATCAGCGCCACCCGTTCTCCTGGGTGAAGATGAAAGTTCAACCCGTTCAGCACCAGGCGCGAGCTTCCTGGATAGCGAAAAGAAACATTGCGGAATTCAAATCCGCGGACAATCGGCCGCGGGGCGGGCAACGCGTCCGGTTTCGACTGAATGGTGGGCTGCATGTCGAAAAAGGCCAGAAGGTCGGTCAGGAAAAGGGCCTGGTCGGCAATGCCCGACACGGTCGAGAAAATTTGCTGGATGTTACTGCTGGCCTGCAGAATTGCTCCCGACAGCAGGTACCACAACCCGAGGCTGTACGCGCCCGTTACCGTCCGCCAGATCACGAACGCATAAGCAGAGTAGTAGCCCATGAAGGCGATGACTGAGAGGAACGCGCCGGCGATCAATTTCCGCCGCGACAAAGCAACGTTCTCTTCGTAGATCCCGTCGGAAAGTTTAGTGAAACGTTCGGTCAGGAACTTGCTCAGGCCAAACAGCTTGAGTTCCTTGGCGGCTTCCTTGCTTCCCCCCACCTGCCGCAGATAGTCCAACTGGCGCCGGATGGGAGTCTGGCGGAAATTCTTGGCATACCCCAGAAAAGCGAAATGGCTCTCGCCCAGGAACGCCGGCAGCACTCCTGCAATCAGCAACACCATCAGCCAGGGCGAGTAAACCACAATGGTGACCGACAAGGTGATGGTTGTAATCACCAACTGGATCAGCCGCCCGATTTGCTGAATCATGCCCAGGCGATCGGTCGCCTGCACCCGCGCCCGTTCCAGCCGATCGTAAAACACCGGGTCTTCGTAGGCGATCAGGTCCAGTTCCGCCGCGTGCTTCATGACCTGGATGCTTACGTGGCGGGTGTATTTGTCCGCAAGCAACGAGTCGGAGTAGTCAATGGCGCGCGCCAGCACGCCGCCCAGCACTGCAGTTCCGAATTCCGCGGCCACCAGCCACCACAATCTGGGAGACACAGCCTGTTGCGAAACCTTGGCGTGAACAATGGCGTCAACAATCAGCTTGGGAATCCACAACAGGGCCAGCGGCAGCAGCGCGGCGAACAGGCGGGACACCAGCCCGAAGACCACCACGCCGGGCCCGGATTGCCACACGATCTTGAGCACCGGCGGGGTATTACGCAGCGCCGTTAGACGCTCCTGCCAGCTGCTCAGGAAACTCTGCTGCTTCGCCATGCATGAATCCTAACCAAGTTCCCTGGTTTCTTGAAGCTATACCGAAAAATTAGAACATGAATCGCCCGCCGGGAAGCCGGAACACCGTCGGCAAACCCCCAGATTGCACCGGAAATAGATGCTGGAGAGGCCTGTAAGGTTCGATGGGCCAAAGACTTATAGGGTTCGGGCCACGCCGCCTGGGCGAGGCGCGACTGGAATGGTCCCCCGGTCAGGATACATCCGGTTTGTGGTAAGAGCGAGCACTCTTGCTCAGATGAATGAGAACGGAATGCTTAAGCTGAAAGGTGGGCACCAGAAACAATAACAACGGAGGAAATTTCAATGACAACCGCTGAACTCGACCTAACCAAGATTGCCTCGTCTGCAAGCGCCGGCGCAACCATGAAAGCGCTGGTCTATCACGGTCCGGGCAAGCGGGCCTGGGAGGACAAACCGCGCCCCACCATTCAGGAGCCATCGGACGCCATCGTGCGGATCACCACTTCGACAATCTGCGGCACCGATCTCCATATTCTGAAGGGAGACCTGCCGGCGGTGGTGGATGGTCGCATTCTCGGCCATGAGGGAATTGGTGTCGTCGAGCAGGTCGGAACCGGCGTCTCGGAGTTTCAGGTGGGAGAGAAAGTCATCATCTCCTGCGTCACTGCCTGCCTGAAATGCGACTTCTGCAAAAAAGGCATGTATTCCCATTGCCGGCACGGCGGCTGGATCCTCGGCTACACCATCGATGGAACTCAGGCGGAGTATGTCCGCATACCGCAAGCGGATGGAAGTCTCTACAAGTTTCCGGCCGATGGCGACGAAAACGCCATGGTGATGCTCAGCGACATTCTCCCGACAGGTTTTGAGTGCGGTGTCCTGAACGGGCAGGTGAAGCCCGGAGACACAGTGGCCATTGTGGGCGCGGGGCCGGTCGGTCTCGCGGTTCTGCTCACGGCGCAATTCTATTCCCCGGCGTCCATCTTCATGATCGACCTCGACGACAAGCGCCTCGCGGTCGCGAAAACCTTTGGCGCAACCTCTCTGATCAACAGCACGGATGGACACGCGGCCGATCACGTGATGGAACTGACCGAAGGCGCCGGCGTCGACGTGGCCATCGAAGCAGTCGGGCTGCCCGCTACGTTCGCTATCTGCCAGGCCATCGTCGCCGCCGGCGGACACATCGCCAACGTAGGTGTCCACGGCAAACCGGTGGAACTGCACCTGGAAAAGCTCTGGGACCGTAACATCTCGCTTACCACGCGGCTGGTGGACACGGTGACGACCCCGATGCTGTTGAAGGTCGTGCGCTCGGGCAAACTGCAGCCCAGCAAGCTCGTAACCCATCGCTTCGCCATGAACGACATCATGAAGGCGTACGACACGTTTGCCAACGCGGCCCAGGAGGGGGCGCTCAAAGTGGTGCTCGCGAATCCTGTTTCTCGTTGATCGCGGCGCGGGCTATCTGATTTGGATCACCGCGAGGCCATCCGGCGGAAGCGTCAGATTCAGTTCTCCGCCCTTCAGTTCCTCGATTTCCGGCGCGCCCAGCTTGATCGACTCGCGCAGCTTCTGCAGCTGCGCCTGGGTCGGATAGACGGGCGATCCCATTTTTTCGTAAGCGGAATGCGGATCGCCGTGCTCATGGTCGACGCGCGAGACTGCGGCATGGTGCGCGCCGCCCAGATTCTTGAATTGCAAAACCAGGGACTTGGCGCCGCCGGTTTGACCGGAAGGAACCAGGTTCCACACCGCGACCACCAGTGAGCCATCGCGGGCGCGAGTCACCAGCGTGGAATCGGAATCCAGCGCGAGCCGTTCCTGACCCAGCTGATGCAGGACCGTGAACGCCGCGAGAGCCGGTTTGGGAATCCCCCCGGCCGCGATCAGGCCGTAGCCACCATAGAACGGCTGTTTCACCACACCCTGTTCTTCAAAAACATCGGAGAAGCTCCAGTACGACATTTCATCCACCAGACCGTCGCACTGGCGGATGGTGTCGGCCATCCACGGACCCATATAGATGGAGTCGGTGATTTCGGGCTCATTCTTGTAGCTGGCGTTGAACTCGCTCCAGATCAAAGGAAGGCTGGGAAGGGCAGAGGCCTTGATCTGGTCATGCACCTTCTTGACCGCCCGACAGACCATGCGTTCCCGCGGGATGTTTTCATTGGTGCCAAATACGTCCTGCGCGCTGTCATTTCCATAGACGTGGGTGGAAACAAAATCTACCGGGACATGCTTTTCGACGCAATGCTGGATGAAGGCGTCGGCCCACGCCGCCTGCGCCGTGGCCGGTCCGCCAACCCGTAGGCGCCCGCTGACGCGCTTGACCGCGGCCGCGCTGTGATCGTAAAGCTCGAAGTAAGTTGCCTGCTTCGGTTCGCCAACCCAGAAATCGATGTTGGGTTCGTTCCAGACTTCGAAGTACCAGCGCGCGACTTCATCGAGGCCGTAGCGATCGACCAGATGCTTCGTAAACTGGTAGATCAGGTCATCCCATTTGGCCCAATCTTTCGGAGGCGCAACATTCTGCTTGTACCAGAAAGCATGCGGGGCATCCCGGGAGGCCAGCTTCTTCGGCATGAAACTCAGCTCCACAAACGGCCGCACTCCGTTCTCCAGGAGACCGTCGTAAACCTGGTCGACATAGGAGAAGTTGTAGACCGGGCGGCCCGCGCTGTCTTCGTCATAGACGCCCATATCGTCGAGAAAAATCGCGTGAAAACGGATGTAGCCCACATCCGTGGCCGCTTTCACCTGCCTCAGGTCCTGGCGATAGCTTTCCCGCATACTCAGGCTGGCCCGGCCCGAGCCAAACATGTGCTCCCAGAAATGAGGAAAGGGATGAGCGGGCGCGGAGGCGTCGATCACCACTATTTCCGGCTGGCTCGCCGCCGGCTGGGCAACCGCAGCGAGAGAGAACGCCAGCATCACCCAAAGAACCAAACCAAGCGGACTGCGGTTGCACCTGATCAAAATTTTGCTCCTTACTCTTAGTGGGTCTGATTTGCTGGCGCCACATTCGGGCCAGCCAGAAATCCGCCATCCAGGACCAGGCTTTGGCCGGTCATGAAGCCGGCGGCGCTGGAACACATCCACAAGACCGCCTCGGCCACCTCGAGGGGTTCGCCAAACCGGCCCAGCGGGTAGAACCCGAGCACCTTCTCGCGCACGCCGGGCCCTCCAAACAAGCGGTTCGCCATGGGTGTCTCGATCGCGGCGGGGCAAACGGCGTTGACCCTGATCTGATTTCTGGCGACCTCAAGCGCCGCGCCTTTGGTCAACCCCAGAACTCCATGCTTGCTGGCCGCGTAGGTCGTGGATCCATAGCTGCCAATGAAACCGGAAATTGAGGCGTTGTTGACAATCGCGCCGCCGCGGCCCTGCTTCAGCATTTGCTGAAGTTCGTATTTCAGGCACAACCATGTGCCCTTGAGGTTGATGTCAATGGTCCGGTCCCAGTCGTTTTCGCTCTGCTCGACAATGGGAATCCAGTTGCCCTCGATGCCGGCGTTATTGAAGGCGTAGTCCAGTCCGCCAAAAGCCGAGACGGTTTTTTCGACTACGGCTCTGACGTCGGATGCCTGCGACACATCCGTCTGAACGAAGATGCCCTCGCCTCCCGCACGGTGGATCAGGTCGACGGTCTCTTTGCCTTCCGCTTCACGCCGGCCGGCGACCGCAACCCGGGCGCCTCTTTTCGCGAACAGGACCGCGGTCTCGCGCCCGATACCTGAAGTTCCGCCCGTCACCAGCGCCACTTTGCCTTCGCACTCCGCCATCGGTATCTCCCTGCGTTCACAGTCTTCGGGGCGTTACGGGAAGATTCTACATGCAAGCGATAGCGGGGGAGACGATTCAACCAGGGCGAATCGTCGAGAGCCGAAAGCTTCGCCCACGACTTCGCCAGGCCAGGGACCTGTGATTGCAGTTTGGATTGAGCAGATGGGCGGGAACTGCGGACCAACTCAGCCTGCGGCCTCGCTTGAACGCGGACTTGGGTTTTTCATATGCTCGTCCAGCGCGCGATTCAGCCGTTGGATCAATTCCATCAGCTTCACGGGGTCTTCCTCATCACGTGCCGCCTCGGCCAGTTGTTTCCAATCATGACAATCCAGTTCAGTCATGCCTGTGTCCTCCTGGAAGATTTGAGCAACTCAAGTCGATTGCAGTTGGTATGCCAAAGTGCCAGGGCATGTATTTTCTGCGATTTATGGAGATCGCGAAGATCCAGCTATCGCTGAATCGCGCAATTCGTACCTACTCGATTCACTGTAGGGGTCTAACTGATGGCGGGCCAAACGCCGTCTGAGCGAATAAAATTGCCTCTCCGGATCAGATGTTGATCTCCGCCTCAAACTGCGGCTTGTATCTGTCCCATAGAGAAATTCGATCGGACTCGGTTTGGACACCCGTCTAAAGTTTCCCCGAGCGCGCGAACCCAGAACGGAATTCTCGACCGATTTGGAACTAGCCAGGCGCGGCCGGTCCAGTCCAACCGGAACCGCAATATTTTGCTCCGCTTACACTATGACGAAGCATTCTCTGTCGCTCTCGAGCGGCAAGCTGTCATCTGAAAACCGGCGCGCAGCGGACGAGGGAGCCCAATCGTAAACTAGTCGCTTCATGTTCCAGCAGTTACACTAGTGAGGGCGAGCAACAACGTCATACGTCCTAAATTGAATTCCAACGACGAGATCATTCAGAACATGAGCCAACCCGCTCCCGCGCAAGATGAAAATTACGTCCTGACCCTGGAAGAAATCGCCAATCTGGCGGCTGAAGGCGGCAAGTCGGCTGAGACCCTGATGAACGTAGTGGCCTTGATTGCCAAGCGTTTTCAGACCGATGTCTGCTCTGCTTATCTGCTTGAACCCGACCGGGCCAACCTGGTTTTGGCAGCGACGGTAGGG
This sequence comes from Terriglobales bacterium, assembly GCA_035632335.1. GTDB lineage: Bacteria > Acidobacteriota > Terriglobia > Terriglobales > Acidobacteriaceae > JAIQFF01. The sequence continues at coordinate 10,417 of DASQHA010000319.1, read as the reverse complement.
CTTCGTCCGCAATGCATTGGCACCCTGCGCATGGGAATCCATGAAGGCCTCGCCGGGCTGGTCGCGGAGCGAGTGGGACCGGTCGCAGTAGAACAGGTTAGGAACCATCCTCGCTTCAAGTACTTCAGTGAAGCCGGCGAAGACGCGTACCAGTCCTTCCTCGGCGTGCCCCTGATCGATCGCGGCGTTCTGCAGGGAGTCTTGGTGGTCCAAACCATCGCGCCCCGGGTCTTTCGCGAGGATGAAGTGCGGATGCTGACCGAGGCGGCAGTCCAGGTTGGGTCGGTGGTAAGCGAAGCGCGGACCCTCGATCGCTTTATTGCTCCCGCCCAGGAACGGCTGTGGGCTCTGGCCCGCAACCTGTGGTGGTGCTGGGACCACGACACCAGCAGTCTGTTTCGCGACCTCGATCCCGTGCGCTGGCGCCAGCTCAATCACAATCCTGTCGCACTGCTCTCGGAGATTCCCCTGCCTGTGATGGAACGCCGCGCCCAGGAACTGGTGCTGCACAGCCGCATCAACTACGCCTATCGGCGGCAGCGCGAGTATCTCGACGCCGACCGCACCTGGGGGGCCCGCCACGCCGGCATCCTGCGGCCCCGTCCAGTGGCGTACTTCTCGGCGGAATTCGGTTTGCACGTTTCGATTCCGGAATATTCCGGCGGCCTCGGAGTTCTCGCCGGCGACCACATCAAGAGCGCGTCCGACCTGGGAATTCCCCTGGTGGGCGTCGGTTTGTTCTACGGCCAGGGATATTTCCGGCAACGCCTCGACCGCTCGGGCTGGCAGCAGGAAGAATATATCCAGACGGACATCAATCAGCTGCCCATGGAAGCCGCCATCGGGGCGAACGGCGAACCGGTCACCGTGCAGGTGGAAACCCGCGGCGGGACCATCCGGGCAAAAGTCTGGCGCATGAAGGTAGGACGCTGCGATCTGCTCCTGCTCGATTCCAACATTGAGGGCAACCATCCCGAAGACCGTGAGCTCACCTCGCGGCTGTATGGTGGCGACTCGCGCATCCGCATCCGCCAGGAATTGCTGTTGGGGATCGGAGGTTTCAGAGCCCTCAAGGCCATGGGCATCACCCCCGGCGTTCTGCATCTGAATGAGGGCCATAGCGGATTTGCCGTTCTGGAGGCGATTCGTGACCGGCTGCAAACCGAAGGGATTGGTTTTGATCACGCCGTGCGCCGGGTTTCCCGCGAAACCGTTTTCACCACCCACACCCCGGTGCCCGCCGGCCACGACAGGTTTTATGCCGAACTGATGGAGGAGCATCTTGGCCCCATGCGCGATGCCCTGGGCATCTCGCAGCAGAAGCTGATGGAACTGGGCCGGGAAAATCCCGGGGACCAGAACGAGGACTTCTGCATGACTGTCCTCGGGTTGAGGCTTGCCCGCCGAGCCAACGCGGTCTCCGCTTTGCATGGAGAGGTTTCACGGCACATGTGGACCGGGCTTTATCCCGGCAAGCCGGAAGACGAAGTCCCCATCGGACACATTACCAATGGCGTGCATGTCCCTTCCTGGCTAGCGCCGCAAATGTTCCGCCTTTACGATCGCCACCTGGGAACGGGCTGGCAGGAGAACAATGCCGACCCGGCGATCTGGGAAGGCATCGAGAACGTGGACGATGGCGAACTCTGGGAAACCCATCTTCACCTGAAATCGCGCCTGCTGGATTTTGTGCGTCACCGCGTGGTCGAACAGGCTGAGCGCCGCGACGAATCTTCCGAGATGCTGTTACGCCTGGGCCGGGTACTGAGTCCGGATGCGCTGACCATCGGATTTGCGCGCCGTTTTGCCACTTACAAGCGGGCCGACCTGATTCTGGCGGACATTGAAAAACTGACTTCCATGGTGAACGATCCCAAGCGGCCGGTGCAGTTCATTTTTGCCGGCAAGGCGCATCCCCGCGACGAACCCGGGAAGAAGGTGCTGCAGCAGATTGCCAAACTGATGCGGCAGGTGGAGTTCGCCGACAAGTTTGTTTTCGTCGAAGACTACGACATCAACGTGGGCCGCCATTTCGTGCAGGGAGTCGATGTCTGGCTGAACAATCCCCGCCGCCCGCTGGAGGCTTCCGGCACCAGCGGCCAGAAAGTGGTGTTGAACGGAGGCCTCAACCTTTCGGTGCTCGACGGCTGGTGGGCCGAGGCTTATGACGGGTTGAACGGGTTCGCCATCGGCACCGGCCGGACTCATTCCGACATGAGCATTCACGACAATCGCGACGGCGAAGATCTCTATCGCGTGCTCAAAGAAGAAGTGATCCCGCTCTACTACGAGCGCGACCGCGATGGCCTGCCGCGCGGCTGGATCCGGCGCATGAAGCGCACCATCCGGACCCTGGGCTGGCGCTTCAATGCCAACCGCATGGTGATGGATTACACCTTGAAATGCTACGTGCCGGCGGCCGGAGGCATGTCCAGCGATCTCAGCAAGAAACTGTGATCCGGGACGGTGTGGGGCGGACACTCCTTTCCGCCGCTTTTGACCTTGATTTTGACTTCAGGATTTTGGCTTCAGGATTTTGATTTTGATCTTGATCTTTTGGATTTCGTCACGGAGTTCAACGGCAAAATCAAAATCAAAATCAAAGTCAAAGGCGGCGGACAGGAGTGTCCGCCCCACACGGTTGCAGGATCAATCGGCGGCGAATACTTCGTCGGGAGAACTTTTTCGTTCCGAGCGCGGCAGAGTTGCCACCACCTGGGTGCCGTGGCTGTCCGAATCCATTTCCAGCTGGCCGCCCAGTTCGTGAATGCGTTCCCGCATCCCCGCCAGCCCTACTCCCCCGTGCGCACCATGGCTGCGAAAGCGGGCCAGAACGTCCGCGGGGATGCCCTTTCCGTAGTCTCTAACCCGCAGCACCACCTTGACCTCAGTCAGCCTCAAGGAGACATCCGCCCGCCGGCTCTTGGAATGGCGATGCACATTGGTCAGGCTTTCCTGCAGAACGCGGAAAAGTGCCAGCTCCAGCGAACTGGGCAGTCGGCCGAGATCTTCGGGCATGTCGAGACTGGTGGGAATGCCACTGCGCTTCGCAAAGCCCTCCACATACCATCTTGCCGCCGAGGCAAATCCGGTTTCATCCAACAATGGCGGATGCAGGAGATGGGAGATGGTGCGGGTTTCGGTCATGGCCTGGTCGAGAAGCTTGATGCATTCCCCGATCAGCGCATTGTCCGGCACCGACTTGGCCAGCATGGCCAGGTTCATCTTAGCGCCCACCAGGTATTGCCCCAGGCTGTCATGAAGTTCGCGGGAGAATCGCCGGCGTTCCTGGTCCTGCAGCTCCAGCAAGCGCACGCTGAGAGTGCGCAAGGAGGCTTCCGCCTGCTCCCTGGCTTTCAACTCCGCGTTGAGCATGCGGTAGTGCAGGAAGAACAGCGCCAGGGTCAGGATGAACGCCGCGCACAGAATGTACGCGGTGATGCGGAACAGCCGTTCCGACCGCGCCCGGCGGACGTCCAGGAGCTGCTGTTCCTCGTCCTGCATTCTCTGCAACAACCCATCCGCTTGCGCGGACACATCGATAATCTCCTGCCGCAGCCGCACCTGTTCCAGGTTGTCGGGAGCCTTGCTGTGCTTCAACTGGACTGACCGGTCGAGCAGATCCAAACGGCGGTGGGTAATACCTTCGAGATTTTTCCAAAGATTGGCCTGCTCGGGATTGTCGGACGTTTGTTGCTCGATCAGCTTCAATTTTTTGGGAATTTCGCCCGCCGCCGCTTGATATTCTTCGAAAAAAGCGTCGTCGCCGGTATCGACATAGCGGGTGCGTGCCCGGCCGGCGCGAGCACTGATGGTGTTGATGTCGGCCAAAGAGGATTGAACGTCGCGGGTATGGCTGACCCAGCGCTCCGCAGTGCGCAGCCGGACCGCGGTCACATACGCCGCTATTCCGCTGAAAAGCAGCAGAACGACAGCCGCGCCAAATGCGAGCTGGGTTCGCGTCCGTTGTGACACCAGTTGGTTCACGGGCCCTTTGCATTCCGAAGGACAGGAAAAGTCTTATTCAACGGTAGCGACGGCGTGATCGGGTGTTGTGATCACGCGCATGAGGATTTTATACCACTTCAGGTAGAAGGCTGGCGGAAGCGAGTGGGAGTCGAACCCACCGGCGACAGGAAAACCTGCCGCCCGCCGGTTTTGAAGACCGGGAAGATCACCGGACCCCATGCGCTTCCAGAGACAAACCAAAGCGGCCACGGATGTCGCGGATTTCCCCGGATGAGAAACTCTTAATGGGAACCTTTGAAAACTAGATCCGCGCGAATCCGCGAAAATCCGTGGCCGCCGTTTTAATCCTCAGTTACTTCGGCTGGGGGACGATGCGCAGATACGGCTTGGGGGACTTCCATCCGCCGGGATATTTCTGCTGCGCCTCATCGTTCGAGACCGCCGGCAGGATGATGACATCGTCGCCGGGCTTCCAGTTCACCGGCGTGGCCACCTTGTGCTTGGCGGTAAGCTGCATGGAATCGAGCACCCGCAGCACTTCGTCGAAGTTACGGCCGGTGCTCATGGGATAGCTGAGCTGCAGCTTGATCTTCTTGTCCGGCCCCACCACGAAAACGGTGCGCACGGTGGCATTGTCCGCGGCGGTGCGGCCCTCGCAGGTTTCGCCCGCCTCGGCGGGCAACATGCCGTAGAGTTTTGCGACCTTGAGCTGCGGGTCGCCGATCATGGGGTAGTTGACCTTATGTCCCTGCGTCTCCTCGATGTCCGCTGCCCACTTGCCATGACTGCTCACCGGGTCAACGCTGAGCCCGATGATTTTTGTGTTGCGCTTGGCGAATTCCGGCTGCAGCCCGGCCATGTAGCCGAGTTCGGTGGTGCACACCGGAGTGAAGTCCTTGGGATGTGAGAATAGGATCGCCCAGCCGTCGCCGATCCACTCATGAAAGCTGATCGGGCCTTGCGTGGTTTCGGCGGTGAAGTCCGGAGCTACGTCGTTGATGCGAGGGACGCTGGGGGTTTCGGTTGCGGTGCTCATGGTTTGCTCTCCTCAGTGACTGATTTGGATGATCCCGGAATGCCGGGATTTTGATTGCTCCCGTCCAGGCCTTCATGAGCGGGTGGGAATCAAGGCAAAAAATAACCCACCCGATTTCGGCCGGGTGGGTGTCGGAAAACCTTGCTGCGCTACCCACACTCCGGCGTCCGCCGACAACAACACAGGACGCATGGAGTCGAGTTGATTCGCATTCAGGCATAGGATACGCGGCCCGTGAAATCCAGTCAAACGGCCGCTAAGGCCTCCCCCGTACCGGAAGGCAAGCCACGAGCCACGTGGGGACAGCCGCCTCCGGCTGTCCGGCGGAGCAAGGGCTCCGCTGATTTGGCTCCCCAAAGCCGCGGGCGAGTCGCCCGCGGCCACACCGGCAGGGGCGGCGGTTTGCGGTGAATCGCGCCAAACACTGTTGTGGCTGTTATGCCTCTTGAGCGGCACGAAATTTTGAAATGGAAACACCTTTCCCGAAGCGGTTCGAGGCTACAATAAAATCGTCATGGCACCCGAACTCCGCCGCTTTCCTTTCGTGCAGCTCGATGTTTTTTCCTCGCGCCCCTTCGAGGGAAATTCCCTGGCCGTGTTTCCCGATGGCCGCGGGCTCAGCGATCAGCACATGCAGGCCCTGGCGCGCGAGATGAATCTTTCCGAGACCACCTTCGTGCTGCCGCGCGATGCCGCCACCGAGCGGGAACGCGGAGTAAGAGTCCGCATCTTTACGGTGCAGGAGGAGTTGCCTTTTGCCGGCCATCCGACGCTGGGCACGGCCTTCGCGCTGCGCGGTTCGACCGGCGCCGGCGAGGTGGCCCTCGAACTGAACGTGGGCCGGGTTCCGGTGCATTTTGAGGAGAAGGCGGGCGAGCCCGTCTTCGGCGAGATGACCCAGGTGGAACCGAAGTTCGGGATGATTCACGATCGCGAGGCCGTGGTCCGCGCCACCAGCCTGCGCGACGGCGACATCGATCCCTCACTTCCCATCCAGACCATTTCGACCGGCCTGACCTTCACCATTGTCCCGTTGCGTGGACTGGATGTGATCCGCCGGCTGCAGGTGAACCTCGCGACTTCGAAGGAGTATCTGCAGCAGTCGGGAGGCGGTAATTTCTTTTACTTCGTGACCCGGGAGACGGTCGATCCCGCCGCCCGGCTGCATGCCCGCATGCTGTTCTACGGCGGTGAAGACCCGGCTACCGGTTCCGCCGCGGGCTGCGCCACCGCCTGGATGGTGGCGCATGGCGTGGCACAGCCCGACGAGCGTGTGCTCATCGAGCAGGGAATCGAAATGCTGCGGCCGAGCCGGATCTTTGTGCGGGCCTCGCGCGTGGATAACAGAGTGGTTAACGTGCGCGTGGGAGGAAATGCTGTGGAAGTCCTGCGCGGAGAAGTTTCTTTCTGAACCGCCGGGCCGGATTGCCGCGAAAAATTACCACCAGCACAAGCGCGAATTTTTTTCAATGGGGCTAATTGACCATTAGCATCGGCGGCACTTTACAGCCGGCTCTTCTGCCTTTAGCATTTTGTCTCGTTCTTGAATTCTCTACATCAACCGAAAAAGCATATGACCTCTGGCGCCCTCATCAGGTTCAGGCTGCCTTCTCGGAAGCGGGACTAAAGCCGGAATGAAGCCGAAACGAACCATTCTCTGCGTAGACGACAACGAGCAGTCGCTTTCCATCCGCAAGGTCATGCTGGAAACACGCGGCTATCGCGTCATCGCCTGCGGCAGCGGCGAGGAAGCACTGGAGCGGTTTAAAAAGGGCGGGATCGACCTGGTGCTCACCGACCTGATCATGCCCGGCGTGGATGGCAGCAAACTGATCGACGCCATCAAGACGCTCTCGCCGCAAACCCCGGCGATTCTGTTTTCCGGCAAAGTAAGAATCTACGATCGCGATACCCGCGCCGACGTATTCCTGCCCAAAGGCATGTACGCTCCGGCGGAATTGCTGGAGCGCATCCGGTTGTTGCTGGTCCGCAAGCGCGGTCCCCATCGCGCCCACTCCAAGGCGCAAGCCGCCGGACGCCTGGGCGCTGCTTGAGACGTTGACCCTCCCAACTTCTGCCAACCCTGAGCGGTCCCGCGCAGCGCAGGCTTCGTGTAATATCGAACTGCTGGATGCCTGCCTTCATCGAAGCCGTGGAACTGCGCAAGACCTACCGCGTGGGCAAAATTGACGTTCCCGCCCTCCGGGGCATCTCTTTTAATGTGCAAAAGGGAGAATTTGTCAGCGTCGTAGGCCCCTCGGGCAGCGGCAAGTCCACCCTCTTCTACCTGCTGGGCGGCCTCACGCGCGCCGATTCCGGGCACGTGGTCATTGATGGCGACGATTTCGCGCAACTCTCCGACGCCGAGCGCACCCGGCTGCGCAAGCGCAAGATCGGATTCGTCTTCCAGAAGTTCAACCTGTTGCCCACGCTCGATGCCCAGTCAAACATTGATATCGCGCTCGACATCGCCGGTGCGAACGGGGCCCGCGACGCCACTTACTTCGACAAGATTGTGGGCCTGTTGGGCCTGGACAAGCGCCTCCACCATCGGCCGTCCGAACTCTCCGGTGGTGAACAGCAGCGGGTGGCGCTGGCCCGGGCACTGATCAATAAGCCGGCCATTGTTCTTGCCGACGAACCCACGGGCAACCTGGATTCCAAGAATTCCGAAATCGTTTTGGCCATGCTGCGGCATTCCAACCGGGAGCTTGGCCAGACCGTGCTGATGATTACGCATAACCCGGAAGCCGCCGCCTATGGCGACCGTATCATTCATATGCGCGACGGCGAGATCGTGGCTCCCGACAAGGACCCGCAGTGGACCGGTCACTCCGACTAACTGCAAGGCGCGGAGTGTCAGCGAAAGCCACGCGCGGCTTCCGGCGCATGGTTCAGATGGGGGAGTTGTCCGCTGAAAATTCATTGTGAACACCTCTGAACTCATCTACGACTGGAACCAGAGGGATGCCGCTACGCTGCGGCTGGCCGGCCCGGTACTGCTCAACGATGAGACCCTGCGCGATGGCCTGCAGTCGCCTTCCGTCCGCGATCCCTCAGTTGCCGAGAAAGTTCAGATCCTGCATTTGATGGAAGCCCTGGGCATCAACTCCCTCGACCTCGGGCTGCCGGGCGCGGGGCCGCGTGCGCTGGCAGATTGCGAAGCGCTGGCCCGCGAAATCGTCCGGCACAAGATGAAGATTCGCGCCAATTGCGCCGCCCGCACCCACGAAAATGATATCCGGCCGATTGCCGATATCGTGCAGCGCACCGGGCTCAACATCCAGGCCGCTACCTTTATTGGCTCCAGCCCGATCCGGCGTTACACCGAGGGCTGGACCGACGACTTCCTGGTCGAGACCACGGAAAAGGCGGTGAAGTACACGGTCTCGCTGGGCCTCGATCCCATGTACGTGACCGAGGACACCAGCCGCTGCGATCCGGCCATGGTCAAGCGCCTGTATTCGACCGCGATCAGCTGTGGGGCGCGGGCCATCGTGATTTGCGACACCGCGGGGCATGCGACCCCCATGGGGGCGTTTGCCCTGGTGCGCTTCGTCCTTGAAGAAGTGGTGAAGCCTTCGGGAGAAAAGATTCGCGTGGATTGGCACGGGCACTGCGACCGCGGCCTGGCGATTGCGAACTCGATGGCGGCCCTGATGGCGGGCGCTGCATGTGTCCATGCGTGCGCCCTGGGAATTGGCGAACGTGTCGGCAACACGCAGATGGATCAGATGCTGGTGAATTTGAAACTCATGGGTCTTGCTCCCTGGGGAGACCAGGACCTCACCCGGCTGAAGGAATATTGCCAGGCGGTCTCGAAGGCCACGGGCGTGCCCATCCCGGCGAATTATCCGGTGGTCGGGGAAGACGCATTCCGCACCGCCACAGGAGTGCATGCGGCGGCGGTGGTCAAGGCCTATAAGAAGAATGATATCGAACTGGCAAACGCCGTCTATTCCGGCGTGCCTTCGCAAATGTTTGGGCTGGAGCAGATCATTGACATCGGACCCATGAGCGGCAAGTCGAATGTGCTGTTCTGGCTGGAACGCCACGGCGTACCGGCAACGGACGATGTCGTGGAAAGAATCTACCAGCGCGCCAAGGCCTCCAACCACACCCTCACCGAGACAGAAATCCGCGAGTGCCTGAACGCAGTGTAGGCGCGGGCGCCCCGCCCGTGCGGCAGCGCTCCGAACCATTCAGATCAAGCATTTAGAGTAATGACATTTCCAAATATGGAGTAGAATATATATAATAGTGGAGACCATGACGGCCACCTCAAACTCGCATATCGCCGGGATCACACTGGAAAAACCCGCCGATCTCTCCAGCAGGAAAATCCAGGAGAAACTGAGCCCTTCTGCCATCGTCGGATTTTTCCGCCTCGCCGATCTGTGGCAGCTGCGCGACGAAGACGCTCGGGCACTTTTGGGCGGGATTTCCAACGGCGCGTATTACAGCCTCAAGCGGCGTCCGTCCAAGACTTTGGACCAAGACAAGCTCACCCGCATTTCGCTGCTGCTCGGAATTTTCAAGGCGTTGAACATCCTGTACAGCAAGAAGCTGGCTGACGCCTGGGTGCAACTGCCTAACAGCAATCCCATGTTCGGCGGGGAACCGCCCCTGGCCTCGATGATCAAGGGCGGGGTGCCGGCCATGATTCGCGTGCGGCAACTCGTGGATGCGCGTCGCGGCGGCCGGTAGTGGCCCCTCCTATCACGCAGCTTCATCAGGACAACACCCATCGCCTGGTTCCCGCCCGCTACAGTGACGGCAACGCCAGCGTGCTGGCAAGGCTCACCTCCGACCTGCGGCACCTGCGGGATCTTTTCCAGCTCGAAGGCGCAACCAACGAACGCTTGCTGGGAGAGGCGAATCTGCTGCCAGGGATCACCGTCCACGAACTGGTATTCGGAATTCCCAACTGGCACATCGTCAATGCCGCCTTCACTCATGCGCGTCCCGAGGGAAGCCGGTTTAATAGCGCGGACCGCGGGGCGTGGTATTGCGCCTTCACGCTCGAAACCGCGCAGGCTGAAGTCGCGTTTCACTTTGCCCAGAGTTTGCGCGAGGTGAACTGGGAAGAGAGCGAAAGCGCGACCTACCGCGAGTATCTCGCCGATTTTCGCGCCGGGTTTCACGACATCCGCAAGAGCTCTGAGCACACCGGCTGCCTTGATCCGGTGAGCCACATCGCGTCACAAAAACTCGCTCGCGAGCTGTTGAATCAAGGCTCAGCCGGATTGATCTATCCCAGTGTTCGCCATCGAGGGGGCACGTGCCTCGCCTGTTTTCGTCCCGCGCTGGTGAGCAACGTTCGGAAGGGTTGGATCGTCACGCTGGAGTTTGCCGACGCCTTTGCCGAGCCGACGGTCCATATAGACAAGGTGCGGAAGACGACATAACCAC
>DASQHA010000318.1:0-2496 GCA_035632335.1 Terriglobales bacterium | reverse complement strand
CGTTATCACGTCAACCAGTATGGCATCACCTCTTCGCCGCTGCAGGGCGGTTTGCCTTCCGACCGGCTGGTCGCGGAGTGGTGGCTGAAATCGAATCGGGTTGAGGGCCTGCTGCGGGAGGGGCGCAAACCGGACTCTGAGGTCCTCAAGACAATTTCGGTTCCTGCTCAAATTTATGTATGGAAGGCGGCGCCCTCCACCCGGGAACGCGCCCGCGAAGTTCAGGAGCGCAACCGGAAGGATTTTTTGCAGGCATTTTCCGCTGGGCTGGCGGTTTTGGGCTACGAACGCGATCCGCAGGGCGCCGGTAAATTCCTGCTCGGGCGATGGGAAGAGCGGTGGGGAGAGGCCTGGCAGCATCCTGCCTGAAGTCCTATGAAGATCGAAACCATCACACTGCGAGAAGTTCGCATGCCGCTTGTCCATTTTTTCGAGACCAGCTTTGGCCGCATCTACAGCCGCCGCATTCTGCTGCTCACCGCCCTTTGCGATGGCGTCGAGGGCTGGGGAGAATGTGTCGCCGGCGAAGATCCGTTCTACAGTTCGGAGTGGATTGAGACCGCGTGGGCAACCATCAAAGATTACCTGGCGCCCGCCGTGCTGGGACGCCCCCTGACCGCGGCCCACGAAGTGGCCGGTCTCATGGCCAAGGTGCGGGGACACCGCATGGCCAAGGCGGCGATCGAAAACGCCCTATGGGATGCCGAGGCCCGGCAGAAACAACAACCCCTGTGGAAGCTGCTGGGGGGCACGACTCGCGAAATCCAGTGCGGCGTCTCGATCGGTATCCAGGATTCGATCGAACAGCTGCTGGACAAAATCGAAACCGAACTCGCCGCCGGCTATCGCCGCATCAAGGTCAAGGTAAAGCCGGGCTGGGACATCAACGTGTTGGAACGGATCCGCACCCGCTGGCCGGAAATTCTCCTGAGTTGCGATGCCAACTCTGCCTACACCCTCGATGAGATCGAGCATCTGCGCAAGTTTGACCGCTTCAAGCTGCTCATGATCGAGCAGCCCCTGTGGCATGACGACATCTATTATCACGCACGGCTGCAGCGCGAACTGAAGACCGCCATCTGCCTGGATGAGTCCATCCGCCATGCCCGCGACGCGGCTGCCGCGGTCGAGACCGGCGCTTGCCGCATCGTGAATATCAAGGTCGGCCGAGTGGGCGGGTTCAGCGAGGCCAGGAAAGTGCACGACGTCTGCCAGGACAACAACGTCCCGGTATGGTGCGGCGGAATGCTCGAAACCGGCGTGGGCCGCGCCCACAACATCGCGCTCTCCACCTTGCAGAATTTCCGCTTGCCCGGCGACGTGTCCGCTTCGAAACGCTACTGGGCGGAAGACATCATCGATCCCGAGGTCAAAGTGAGCTCCCAGGGAACGATTGCGGTGAGCGACGAACCCGGAACCGGCTACCGGATTCGCGAGGATTTGATCGAGAAGCTGGCCGTAAGAAAAGAGACTTTCTGAGTGTGGGGCGGACACTCTTGTCCGCCGTCTTTGAAGTTGGTTTTGCAATTCGCGATTTTGGAGTTTCGGCTCGTTGGAAGCGCTTCTTGCGGAGAGGAAAAGCCCAAAATCAACTTCAAAGGCGGCGGACGAGAGTGTCCACCCCACACGGAACTATTTGCTGCCGTCGCTGGACGTACGATTTTGAGCGATTGAGGCCTGCTGTTGTTTCAAAAGCTGGATGCCCTGGGCAAAGGTCAGATCCGGGGGCACGAGATGGAAATCGCTATAGATCTCCGTCGACTTGATATCGATGCTCTTGAACAGAAGAATCTTGCCGGTGAACGCCAGGTCCATGCGAGCGATGGACCAGGTGTTGTCGCCGATGTCGGTTTGATCGACCTGGAAATGGCCGCCGCGATCGAGATGTCCCAGGATGCCCCATCCGAACGACACATCTTTGAAAAGCGTGCCATCGATTCGGGCAATGTGCTGTTTCGGGGCATCGATCAGCACCACCCCCTGCATCCCGACCAGCACCAGTTCCACGCGCGACGGCGGATCGTACTTGGGATTGGGATGAAACTTCAGTCGCAAAAGCTCGTCGCCGGGTTTGCCCACCCCGGGCCTGCCGGTTTCGGTTCCATCGTATTCATACAGAAAAGCATCGGGTAGCGCTTTGAGAATCAGGTTGACCCGCTCGGCACTTTCTTTTTCCTGTCTTCGCTTTCGTGCCAACTCAGCCGGGTCATTTACGAACCGTTCGATGCGGCCATATTCGGCCTGGCGCTGCTCTCGATTCAACGGTTGGCCATTGTTCGCCACCACCAGTCCAACCATGGCGTCGCGCGTTTCCACCAGGAGCTTGGTCTGGGAACCCGCCGGCGTTTCCCTGCGCTGCAGACACATGTATCGCGTGGCCTGGTTATTACTCTTGATTTCGTTTTCGACGGCGCGTCTCACCAGTTCACGAGGCGAGAGCGCGGGAAGCCCTTCCGCCACGCTCCACGTGCCAAGATTCAGGGCAAGAGCCACCCA
>DASQHA010000317.1:0-10195 GCA_035632335.1 Terriglobales bacterium | reverse complement strand
TAAACTCTTCGTCATTAGACGCGGGCGCGAAGCTCCGAAAGAATTTAGCCAGGGCACAACCCCTGGGTAAGAATGAACGCGCCCTCGGAGACGCCATGAAATTCGCCAAGATTGTCTTCTGGATTGCCGGCATCTGGGGTGTGCTGGTCCTCACTCCGCTCTACTTCATGTTCGACCTGATCGCCCGGAAAGATCCCCCGCCCATCACCCACCCGGCATTCTTCTACGGATTCATCGGAGCCGGCCTGGCCTGGCAGCTGGCGTTTTTTGTGATTGCCACTGACCCGGCACGCTATCGCGCGCTGATGATTCCTTCCGTGTTCGAAAAATTGAGCTATGGGATTGCCGTGGTCATCCTGGTCGTACAGGGACGCATGCGCTCGTCCGATCTATTATTCGGCGGCGTCGACCTGTTGCTGGGCCTTCTGTTCGTGATTGCCTACCTGAAAACGCCGCGCCGCGAATCGCCACGAACCACGTAGGGGCAGGTGTCCCACCTGCCCGGCGGAGCGAAGCTCCGCAAGCTCTTGCAAGCTTCCCCGAAAGCGTTGAGCTGCGCTCAACCGGGCAGGTGGACACCTGCCCCTGCGTGGTTGGTGACGAAAGGCAGCGAACAAGCCCAGGGCACCCGCTATAATCGTACGGCTCTGCGCGACTGCACGATGAAATCAATCGAAAATCGCGAACCGCGCCGCAGCCGGTTGACCCTCGTTCTCACCGATGTGCACTTCTGGGTCCCGGTTGCCGTTCTGGTCGGTGGGCTGCTCCTTCTCGAGTTCATTCACTGAACCCCCGAGCTGAGAGAATTTCCGGATTATGCGATCTGTCGCCACGCCCGCGAACGAAGCTTTCCCTGTAGCGCCCTCGCGTCCGCGGAAACTGCAGGCGCTGGGAATTCTTTCCGGATTCACCGCGGGCGCCTGGCTCGGCGCGGCCGAGGCTCCGACGAAGCTGGTCTCGGTGGGAGTCTCGCCCATCGTGATTTCGCTGATCATGGTGACCGGAGTTTTTCTGGCGCGCTGGAGTGTTCCGGCCTTGATTCTGGGCACGTCATCCGTTCGCGCCGACCTGCGGCGAGCCCCTCACCTCATCATCTGGGCCCTCCTCGCGGGATGCCTCTGGGCCGTGGCCAACACCATGACCATCTTCGCCATCCGCGATATCGGCTTGAGCATCGCGTTTCCTCTGTGGAATTCAAACAGTCTGCTGGGCATACTCTGGGGTTTCATTTTCTTCAACGAGCTGCGCCAGGCCGGCTGGCGGCGCTGGACCGGTGTGCTCGGCGGGGCGCTGGTGATGTGCGTGGGGGCTGCCCTGCTGGCCATTGCGTCCTCAACCCAGGCGCCTGCGGCCCACTCCATGCGCGGCGTCTGGGCGGCGCTCGGCGCCGGCATCCTCTGGGGCACGATGTATATCCCTTACCGCAAGGCTTATCTCTCGGGGATGAATCCGCTGTCCTTTGTCACATTCTTCACTTTCGGAGAACTGGGGATGATGGCGGCCCTCGCCATCGGATATCTTGGCCTCTCTCCGCTCTGGCGTGACCTGACCAGCGCGCGGGATGTATTGTTCTGGCTGATGCTGGGCGGCTTCATCTGGGTGATTGGCGATCTCTTTCAGCAATACGCAGCGAAGTATGTGGGCATCAGCCGCGGCATCCCGCTCTCGAACACCAATCAATTCTGGGGGCTCTTGTGGGGGATTTTTGTGTTTGGCGAATTGCGCGGCAGCGGTTCCTCCACGTACCTGCAAGTCATCGGAGGTTCTCTCCTGATGATCCTGGGAGTGGGGGCCATCGCCTTGTCGTCCGCCGCCGGCAAGGAGCAGGCCAAATGGCAGGACGCCGCGCGCCGCGAATCCCGGCGCTACAACATCGCGGAAGATTTCGTCGAGGCCCGCATGCAGGGCCAGCAAGTGGCGGGAGAAATCAGGCCCCCACGCACTATATGGGACTGGATCCTGGTTGCCGTCGCCACCACCATCTTCGTGTTCTTTGCAAGTATGGCGCGCGCGCCGCGCATGGCTTTCCATTGGGGGCCGGCCGTTCTGCTGGTCACGGCGACACTGGCGCTGCTTCTGGTTTGCGGCACAACCCTCTGGCGGACCACCCGCTTCAACTGAACCCATCGTGAACCCCTTGCCCAAGCTTGATCTGGTCGGCGTCGGACTGAATGCTACCGACATGCTGATCCGTCTTCCGCACTATCCCGCCCTGGGATCCAAAGTAGAATTTCGTTCCGCCGACATCCTCCCTGGCGGACAGGTCGCAACCGCGGTTGCCGCCTGCCAGCAGTGGGGGGTGCGCACGCGCTACGTGGGCAAGGTCGGCGGCGACAGCGCCGCTGCCATTCATCGTGCTGAGTTCGATCGACTGGGTGTCGAGGCCCATCTCGTCACCGCCGCGGGATGCGCCAGCCAGCAAGCAGTCATCCTCGTCGACGATGCGGGCGAGCGCACGGTTCTCTGGAAGCGTGACAACCGACTGACCCTGCAGCCGGAAGAACTCCAACGCGAATGGATCATCAACGCCCGCGCCCTCCACGTCGACGGTCACGATACGGCTGCGGCAGTCGCCGCCGCAGACTGGGCGCGCGAAGCCAGCGTCCCCGTGATCGCCGATCTGGATGACCTGTACCCGGGGGTTGAAGCGCTTTTGGAGAAAATCGACTTCCTGATTACCAGCCGCGACATTCCGGGACGCCTGACCGGCAAACCCGACCTGCGCCAGTCTCTGCCCGAAGTCCGGAAGCGTTTCGGCTGCCGCCTGGCTGCGGCAACTCTCGGTCATGGGGGCGTCCTGGCATGGGATGGCTCACGCTTCCACTACGCCGCGGCATTTCAGGTGAAAACTCTGGACACGACCGGCGCCGGTGACATCTTTCACGCCGGATTTATCTATGGATTGCTCCACGAATGGCCGCTGCCCCGCCAGCTCGACTTCGCCTGTGCCGCGGCCGCGCTGAACTGCACCGCATCCGGCGCTCGTGGAGGCATTCGGCCGGTCAAGGAGATTGAAGAGTTGGTGGCCGCGGGCGCTCGACACCCGGCTGAGTTTGAGATCTCGCTTTAAATCAGGTTTTTCCCCGTCAGACCATCGGCAGATGCGCGTCCCGGTTGGCTAGACTAAAATGCGAACGAGAGGTGCGTCTCATGCCAGCCCAAGCCGAACCCAAACCAGACTCCGATTCGCGGCAAGCGGTCGAACATGTCGCGGGAGCCCACCGCCTGCTGAAAACTCTGCAGGAAAAAATCGGGGAGCATCCTGAAATCGGGCAGGCGGTCAACAAGCTGGAGATGGCCCTCGCCATCCTCGAAATTAAAACCGGCGGAATGCTGTAAGTTGCCGAACTTCATCCTGCATCCCTACCCCTTGTCATCCGGAGCGATCGGATGACAGCGGAGATTGGCCGCAATCACCGCAGCGCTGCAAACAGCGCTCCCTTCCAGCGCCGGTTGTCGATGGTCCAGCAGACTTTAGCTCTTGTTCCCTTTCGCAAAGCGTCCGCCCAGACTGCGCGGTTCCGTTCGTCCGCCGCCACGTTGAGACGATCCACAACCGTCATCCCCCGAGTCAGTTCGCTCCGGGTTTCGATCTCCACGTAGTGGTCGCTCCACTGGTTGCCGATCGTCGGATCGAGCGCAACGCTCATGGCCACTGGATCGGGCAATGCGATGCCGTCCTCGCCAGTCTGTTCCCGGTAAGCCTCGCGTGCCCGGCTGTTGCACTCGACGGCAAAGCGGGCCAGCTCATTATTGAATCCAAGGACTTGCGCGATGTCAGCCTCGCTGAGAACGGCATCCCTGCGACAGGTTTGCCAGCCGACCAGTTCCACGGGAAACCCGCTGAGCATGACGATCCGCGCCGCCTCGGGATCGACCCAGATGTTGTACTCGGCCGCGGGGGTCACATTGCCTTCACAGCAGGGAGCGCCTCCCATCACCACGCAACGCCCGACCTGGGCGGCGAGACTGGGCTTGCGGGTTACCGCCAGCGCCAGATTTGTGAGCGGCCCGAGGGTGACCACCACGATTCCAGGATTAGCTTCGATGGTCGCGATGATGGCGTCGACGGCGGTCATGGTTTCCGGCTTCCGGCGCGGCGCCGGGTAGCCGTGATCTCCCAACCCGTCCTGGCCGTGAAACCAGGTTGCACTCTGATGGGCACGTTGCAGCGGCTTTTCAGCGCCGGTAAATACCGGGACGCTGGCGCCGCAGAGTTCCGCGGTGTAGAGGGCGTTGCGCGTGGCTTGCTGAACCTCGACATTTCCCGCCACGGTGGTGATCGCGACCACGCTTACCTCGGGAGCGCGGAGAGCCATAATGAGGGCGACGGCGTCGTCGGAGGCGACGTCGGTGTCAATCAGGAAAGGGCGAGGCATCCGCGTAGAATAACAAAACCGGTCATCCTTCCCCACGTCACCATCGCACGCGTTACACTATCTCCCTCGCCATGCCGACTTTAGCCGCGGTCGATATCGGATCGAACTCCGTCCGTCTGAAAATCTCGCGTCTTGCCGGACGGCGGCTGGTCGAAATTCACGAAGATCGCCAGGTCACCCGCCTGGGTGAAAGCGTCTTCCGCACCGGATTCCTGTCACCCGCGGCCATTGACGACACGGTCAAAGCGCTGCGGCGCTTCCATCGTGCGGTACAGCAGGAAGGCGCGGAAACCGTGCGCGTGGTCGCCACCAGCGCCTTGCGTGACGCGCGTAACTCGCGTGCCTTTCTGGAGTGGGTGCGCTCGGCTACGGGGTGGAAAGTCGAAATCATCTCGGGACTGGAAGAGGCGCGGTTGATTCATCTCGGCCTGGTCTCAAGCCTGCGGATGAGCGCCGCCACCACGCTCATGGTCGACCTGGGAGGCGGAAGCTGCGAACTGACCATTTCCGGCGATGGCCATATCCGCGACACGGTGAGCCTGCCGTTGGGCGCGGTGCGGCTGACCAACGAGTTCCTGGCGCACGATCCGCCGCGCAAAGCCGAGCTGCGGCGCCTGCGGGGATTCGTGGAGAGGGAAATTGGGCGGATTTCCGACCGGATTGCCAGGTCCAGGCCAAGAATCGTGATCGCGACCTCGGGCACCGCAGCTTCGCTCGCCACGGTCTGCCGGGGCTTGTACAAGACGAAAGGCGCGCGCGCCACCGCGGTTTCGCGCACCCAGATGCGGCGCATTGCCAAGATGCTGGCGCGCCTGCCCATGGCCAAGCGTAAGGAGCTCCCCGGCGTCGGGCCCCGGCGCGCTGAAATCGTGGTCGCAGGCGCCGTGGTTTACGCCGAACTTCTGGAACGCTGCCAGCTGCCGGGCTTTCGCTATTCCCCGCTGGGACTGCGGGACGGACTGCTGGCCCAGATGGCCGCCGAGTACGATCGCAGCACCCGTTCGGGAAAGCACATCGAATCGGAACGCTGGGACTCGATCCGCGCTGCCGTCGCCCATTACCGCGTGGATATCGACCATGCGCTGCAGGTCCGGCAGTTCGCCATTCACTTGTTCAAGACTTTAAGATCGCTTCACCGCCTGCCGCCGGAGTATGCGGAATGGGTATCGGCGGCGGCAATGCTTTACGAGGTCGGCGACTACGTCAATCGCAACGGCCGGCACCGCCACGCCTACTACATCATCGCCCATTCGGAAATCCTGGGATACACTCCCGAGCAACGGCGAATCATTGCCGCCACGGCGCGCTATCTGGGTAAGTCACGGCCCGCGCCCGGGGACACGGCCCTAAAAATCCTGCCGCCGGACGACCGGGAATTCGTGCGCAAGGCGTCGCTGCTGCTGCGCCTGGCGCGGGCGCTCAATCTTGGGCGCAGCGGCGCGGTGAGCGGTGCCCGGGTGCGGGTGGGCCGAAACGAGGTCAGCCTGACCCTGCGCGCCAAGCCGCGCGCCTCCGTCGACCTGGAATTGTGGGCCGTGGAAAAAGAGAAGGGTTATTTCCGCGAAGTCTTCGGCCGCGAGCTTTCCGCTGCCGCCGCATAGAGCGTGCGCAGGATCTTGGGCGTCAGGCACCAGGTAAGCGACGCCGTATTGCGATTCATTTCGGTCCGCGCCACCGCGCCTTTTTTGAGCTCAATCGTCGCTTCGCAGCCGCTTTCACTGATGGCCCGGCCCAGGAATTCGCTCAGGCTTGGGTTGTGGCCAACCACCATGATGGCGTCGTGCCGGGCGTACTTGTCGAGCATCTTGCGGAAATCGGCAAACGAGGCGGTGGGCCGCAACGCATCTTCCAGCTGCAGTTTGCCCTCATGGCCCATCTCGTTGCCGACGAGCGAGGCGGTCTGCGCCGCCCGCTTCAAGGGGCTGGAAATAATAATGTCCACTTGCGCGTCCAACGCCGCCAGGGCGCGGCCTACGTAGCCGCACTGCTCGATCCCGGCCTGGTCGAGCGCCCGCTTTTCATCCTTCCTGGGATTGCTTAGCGGTTCGCCGGCGCTGGCGTGACGCAGGAAATAGAGAATCATTGCGGTTTACCGTTCCTTACTCATCACCAAACGGCGCGCCTTTCGGGTCGCAGGCACGGGCATGGCTTCCACCGCCTGCCGGCCTTCGGCCAGCCCGAGCAGAAAGTCCTGCGCGCTGAAAGCCATGGCTCCCGCCGGCGGCTTGCGCTTTCCCTCGGCCTGCCAGGTGCGCACATAGGTGGCATCCTTCCGCAGCACGCGCGACTTCAGGTTGTCCACCAGGTAAGCGTCCAGGATCTCATGCCGGACCCGCTCGCGGGCCAGCGCGTCTTTCAAGGGGAACATGACCTCCACACGTTCGTAGAGATTGCGCGGCATCCAGTCGGCGCTGCTGAGATAAACCTCTTCCTGGCCCCCGTTGGCAAAGTGAAAGATTCGGCTGTGCTCGAGAAAGCGACCCACGATGCTGCGTACTCGGATGCGATCGCTGACTCCGCGCACCCCCGGACGCAGGGCGCACATGCCGCGCACGATCAGGTCGATTTCGACTCCCGCCTGCGAGGCGCGATAGAGGGCCATGATGATGTTCTTGTCCAGCAAGGCGTTCATCTTGGCAATGATGCGGGCGGGACGTCCGTGGCGGGCATGCTCGGCTTCGCGCTCGATGAGCCCCAGGCATCCTTCCGCCAGGTCCAGCGGCGCCACCAGCAAAGGCGCGTAGTTGGGATGTTCGGCGTAGGCGGTAAGAAAACTGAAAACGTCATGCACCGCGCTGGTGATTTTTGGATCGGCGGTGAGCAGGCTCAGATCGGTGTAGATCCGCGCCGTGCTGGCGTTGTAGTTTCCGGTCCCGAGATGGGCGTAGTGGCGGGTCACGCCATCGGAATCACGGCGCACCAGGAGCGACAATTTGCAGTGCGTCTTCAACCCTACCAGGCCGTGGAACACCTGGACCCCGGCGTCTTCCAGGTCGCGGGCCCAGCGAATGTTGGTGTCTTCGTCAAAGCGGGCTTTCAGCTCGACCACCGCGGTCACTTCCTTCTTTTCCGCCGCGGAAATCAGCGCGGGAACAATCAGCGAATGCTCGTTGGTGCGATACAGCGTCTGCTTGATGGAAAGCACCCGCGGGTCCTGGGCCGCCGCTTCGATGAAGGACACGACGGCATCGTAAGAGTCGAAGGGGTGGTGCAGCAGCACGTCGTGGCGGCGCAGCTCCTCGAACAAGTCCTGCGACTTCGCGGTAAGCCGCAGTTCGCGGGGAGAAAACGGCCTGAACTTGATGTCCGGGTGCGCTGTCTGTTCGTAGATGTTGAACAGGCGCGACAAGTTCACCGGCCCGTTTGCGGAGAAAACCTGCCAGGGTTCCAGTTCAAAGTTGGTGCGCAGGCGTTCGATGATTTCGGGATCGGCATCGGCTTCGATTTCCAGCCTTACCGCGTCGCCCTTGCGCCGATTATGCAGCTCGGTGCGCACCGACTCCAGCAGGTTGCGGGATTCTTCTTCCGCCAGGTAGAGATTGCTGTTGCGGGTGACACGGAAAGCCGTAGAAGAAACGATGTCGTAGCCGTGATACATCCGCGAGGCATGAAAGGCGACGAGGTCGGCCAGAAAGATGAAGTCGTCGGTTCCGTCCGAGGGCAACCGCACCAGGCGCGGCAGGGCTCGCGGCACCGTGACCACGCCGGTGTAGGTGAGAGCCGAACGCCGGCGGCGGCGCAGCAGGAACGCCACGCACAGCGCCTTGTTGATGACCCGGGGGAAAGGATGCGCCGGGTCTACCGTGACCGGCGTCAGCAGCAGGTCGAGTTCCTTTTCGCAGTACTCTTCGACGAAGGCGCGGGCCCGTGAATCCAGTTCGTGAAATCCCAGAACACGGATCCCATGATCGGAAAGCGCCGGGCGCAGCTTATCGTTCCAGCAGCGATACTGGTCATTCACGAACTCGTGGGTCTCGCGGGAAACGACTTCGCGTTCCTCCACCAGGGTAAGTCCGTCCGGCCCGGCTTCGGTGTATCCGTCTTCAATCTGCTGCACCAGTCCGGCCACGCGCACTTCGAAGAACTCATCCAGGTTGCTGGCTGAAATGGAAAGGAATTTCAGGCGTTCGAGCAGCGGGTTGGTATCGTCCTGCGCTTCTTCGAGGACGCGGCGGTTGAACGCCAGCCAGGAGGCCTCCCGGTTTATATAGTAGGCCGGATTGTCCAGCGCGAGGCGTGCCATGATTCCACAGAAACAGCAATCCTTTTGGGGGAAACCAACCCGTCCCGGACGATTCCGGCTCAGGTCTGGACCGAAGACGGCCGGGGATCCACCGACGTCGTCACCCCCAGCTTGCGCTTGATCGAAATAAGTATAGAACAGCCGCTGCAGACTCAGGCCTGAGGCTCGCTAGAGACCCCCTAAGATTCGATCCTTAAAAATATGGGGACGAGCCTGACAGCCCGTCCCCGGCGGTGGTGTTCGGTTCTCAGACTCGGGACAATGGCTACTGGACCATCTTGATGGCGCCTTTCACCTTCTCCGCTACGTTCTCCGGCAGCGGTGCGTAGGTAAGGTCAGCCGTCATTTTCTGGCCGTCGTCCACCATCCAGTTCAGGAAGTCGGCGAGGATTTTTCCCTTGGCCGCATCCTTGGACTTTTCCGGAATCAACAGCCAGGTGAAGCTGGAGATGGGATATGCATCCTTGCCGGGCGCGTTCGTAATGGATACACGGAAGTCAGCCGGCATGCTCTTGGCTGACCCTGCCGCAGCAGTCACGCTTTCGAGCGAAGCTTTTATGAACGTCCCCGCGGCATTTCTCACCAGTCCGTAGTCGATCTTGTTCTGCACCGCGTAGATCAGTTCGATGTAGCCGATCCCACCCTGCATCTGGCGGATCATTCCGGCCACACCCTCGTTGCCCTTGCCTCCCAGACCCACCGGCCACTTTACCGAAGTTCCCTTTCCCGGCCCGTCGGCCCAGTCAGAGCTTACCTTGGAGAGGTAATCGGTAAAGATATAGGTGGTACCGCTGCCATCGGAGCGGTGAACGACGATGATGGTCTGATTGGGAAGGTTGACCCCCGGGTTCGCTTTGGCAATCGCGGGATCATTCCAGCTGGTGATCTTACCCAGGAATATACCGGCCAGGGCCTCCGGGGTGAACTTCAGTTCCGTGTTCACGCCGGGAATGTTGTAGGCAGGAACCACCGCGCCCAGCACGGTTGGAATGTGCAGGATCTTGGTCTTGGCCTCGGACAGTTGCTGGTCGGTCATGGGGCCATCGCTGGCGCCGAAGTCCACAGTTTGCGCCAGGACTTGACGAATGCCGCCGCCGCTGCCGATCGATTGGTAGTTGAACTCGATATCCGGATGGGCCTTGTGGTATTCGCTGAACCACTTCTGGTACATCGGATTCGGAAAAGTAGCGCCTGCCCCATTCAAAGTTGTCTGGCCGAAAGCAGGTAAAGCCAGAACAAAGCACAAAAGCGCAATGCGGCGTATCACGCGATGGTCCCTCCTTATTAATTTGATGGGGCAGTTTTACGCCGCGAATGTTACAGGATTGTTACAACGGGGTGAATTTCCGGTGAACCCCGGGACGGTTGTGGAAGGCACTTCATTCGCCTGGCGCTGTCATCCTGAGCGGAGACAGCGCATTTGCTTGCGAATGCGCTACCGGAGTCGAAGGACCCTAACAGAGTAACGACATTGCATCATCTCTGACCGACGGGCTTCAGCGGTGTTTTATCTTCGAGTTTCGGTTTACACGGGCGTGGAGCTTATAGGGGTCCTTCGACTGCGCGTTGGCTT
>DASQHA010000316.1:0-5017 GCA_035632335.1 Terriglobales bacterium | reverse complement strand
CGCGTCCGCGTGCGCTACGC
The DNA here is from genome assembly GCA_035632335.1 of Terriglobales bacterium. Lineage (GTDB taxonomy): Bacteria > Acidobacteriota > Terriglobia > Terriglobales > Acidobacteriaceae > JAIQFF01. The sequence goes on along the minus strand of DASQHA010000316.1, from coordinate 4,997 downwards.
CGAAACCGACCAGATGGGCGTGGTCTACTACGCCAATTACCTGGTCTGGATGGAAGTCGGGCGCGTGGAGTTCTGCAAGGCGCTGGGATTCCGCTACCGCGATATGGAGATCGAGGACGGCGTGCTGCTGGCAGTAGTCGAGGCGCAATGCCGCTATCTGCACCCCGCGCGGTTCGATGAAGAGGTCATCGTGGAGACCAGCCTGGCAGAAGCCAACACGCGCTTCGTCCGCTTCGCCTACGAAATGCGCCTGGCAGAGGGCGGCCGCAAACTGGCCACCGGCTCGACGCGCCACATTTTCTGCAGCCGCGCGCTGAAGCCTGTGCGCCTGCCAGCAAAATACCGCGCGCTGTTTGGCATCGCGTAGAACAGGTATTTCCGGCTGGCTGTCCGGCTCACTGGATGTTTGCCGTCAACGTATTCGATGTGCCCTGCGCATTGCTGACCGTGGCGGAAACGGAGGCAATAGCGCTCAGCAGCGTTTGCCCGGTGGGAACCGTTCCATGGAGGGTGAAAGGAACTTGCACCAGGAACTGCCCGCCGAAAGCCACCGAGGCGCTGCTCCCAAACCAGGCCGGCGCTACCTGGCTCAGATCCACGGTAACGGATGTGCCAGGCACGCTGAAGCCGGTTGCCGCGGTGAATTGCGCGCTCAAGCCGGCGAGCGACCGGGTCGTCGAAAAACCGGTTACAGCCAGCACAAAGCCGGTCGTGGTTTGGCTGGTGATCTGAATGCCAACCAGCGTGGGGGGGCCGGCAGGTACGGTGAACTCGAGGGTAGCCGGGTTATTCGGCGTCAAGTCAATAGCGCCTGCCTGAGTGGCGAACGACGGAGTCAGCGTGATCGTGCTGGCCACCGTTCCGGTTTGCAACTGGATTTCAGCTCCCTGGCCCGTGAATATCGCGTCGGTGGTGTTGGCGGGTATCGTGAATAGAGCGGTGCGGCCCCCGATGGAAAACGTTACGGCTGGATCGACGGGCAGGTTACTGGAAACACCAAGGGCCAGGGTTCCCGCGATAGCCACCGCGTAGGGCTTGGCTAGCTTCAGGCTCACCGCAGGCTGGGTCATGGGTTGCGCGCTTCCGCTGGGCCCCTGAATGGTGTAAGCGGGAAGCGGAGGGGGCGCGGTGCCCGAGCCGAGCAAGGGGACCGACGTGGTATCCAGCAGTAGGGTCCCAATGGAAAACCCCGTGGCCACCGGAGTGAAATTGATTTGAAAGGTGGCTTGCGCGTTGGGACCGAGTTGCAGCGGCAACGAAGGAAGTCCGGCGAGCGAAAATGGGCTGGTGGCCTGGCCGATTCCGATATTGAAGATTGTCGCCGGGGTCGTGCCTTTGTTAGCCACCGTGAAATTCAATTGCGCGCTCTGGCTGATCATTACCGGGCTGAAAACCACAGCATTGTTGGCGGTGAGGGTCACGGTCGTGCCACCCGAAGCGTAGGAAAACACCAGCTTCGGCCCCAGGCCCTTCCCCACCAGGCTGAAACCGTCGCTGCCCACATACAGGCTGCCTTGCCGGTTCCCCGGCTGAAGCGGAACGAAATTCAGAGTGAGCGAAAAGGCGGCGCCCGGAGCCAGGATCTGGGGAAGCAGAACGGGCACGATCGAATAATCCTGACCCGCGAGATTGATCGAAGTAACCACGCCGGTCAGATTGCCCTCGTTCTTCACCTGGAGCGTCACGCTGCTGATATCGCCGACGTTTGTGTCCGGCAGCGTGATCGTGCCGCCCGGCGTAACCGGTGTTAACTGAGTGCCCTGAACCAATGAGTAGACGTATCGGGGCGCACTCACCGTGCCTTGCAGTCCGAATTTGGCAGTGCCCTGATCGGAAGTGACGTCGACCTCGCCGGTATCGCTGAGCGCTCCGCTGGGCTGGTAGCGGATCAGCACTTGCAAGGTCTGGCCGGTGTTCAGCATCACCGGAAACAGCGGCAGGCCCTGCAAGGCGAAAGCAGCGCCGCTGATCGTAACAGCCTGGATACGGCTGGCAGGGCCGCCATTGCTGATATTCAGAGTCGCCTGTGCAATGACGGAGGCCGGCGTCGGGGGGAAAACGATAGTCCCTCCGGGCTGCACGGGGGTGACATTCAGGTTTGTCGGCAGGACGTAGCTGTAACTGAACTGCGACTGCTGGGCCGGGGCCAGACCCGCCAGCGTCATGCACACCAGCGCATATCGTGCAAGGCCTCTGTGCATCTACTTCTGGCCCTCACCTGATGCGTGCGCATCCGGCACAAAATAAACTCCAGGCTTTGCGGTATAAGCAAAGAACCAGAGCGGATCATCGGCGTTGGCGCGATGCGCCAGCAGGTAACTGCCGTGTCCAAACTCTTCGATGCCGGTTGGTTGAAAATTGAGCCGCACGGTGTCGATGACCTGATGGCTGGAAGCGTCCAATATTCTAAAGAGACGCTCGTTTCGGCTGGCCACATACACCACCTGCCTGCTGGCGCCGTCGCGACCCGCCTTGACGGCGAAGGGATGCGCCATGCCGGGCAAAGCAAAAGTATGAGAAGTCAAATCGGCGAGGCGGAATTCAACCAGCCCTGCAATGGCGCCATCGAGCGCGTACAGCTTGCCGCCATCGTCGGAGAAGGCCAGCGCGGCCGGCCTCGACAGTGGCCCAAGCGGCACGAAACCCTGGCCATCCGCTATCAGGTACACGCCCCCGGCCTCTCCGGCGATCCCGATGGCCACCCGTCTTCCGTGGGTGTCAGTAGCCACCGCCGATAAGGAACCGTCCAGGTGCGACGCGTCCACCGCAGAGCCGGCTTTGGAGGCGTGCGGAAGACCCGTGACCGGTTGAATCCAGTTGCCTTTGAGTGAATAGAAAACAGCGGCCGAGCCATCGCCCGACCAGGAGACGCCCTCCGGTTCACGCAGCGCGCCGGGCAGCGACGACCCTGACACTCGATCGGAGCCCAGGTCCGTCACCAGAACGCACTGGCCGCCCTCGAAAGCGATGGCGTAATTCTTGCCAGGAGCGACGGAAGCCCAGTCGAGCTTGCCATCGCCGTCAAAAACGGCCGGCCCCAACCGCGCCGAGCCGAGCAACCCTGCTATGGCGCGAAAGCTTCGCGTCGGAAGGTCGAAGGTAAAGCCCGCCACCGGCCCGTTTACCGACGCCTGCTGAGCCGGTAGCAAGCCGATCCCGAGGAGAGTTCCACAAAGCCACCGAAGAACGCGAGCCATGGCTTAATGAGGGCCTCCAACGATGGGAGGGCCGGGAGAAATCGTAATCGTCGACGGGCTGCTTGCGCCTCCGCGCCTGGCCAAAACCAGCCCGGCCGCCAATCCGCCTCCAGCCGCAATCAAACCCACCTTCACCCACCGGGAAGACCACACGCTCTTGTGCTTGCTTTTCCTCTTTCCTGCATCCACCACCCGCGTCACGTTCGACATGGGGATCGTAACCTCGCCCATTTGGTTGCCATAGGTCGCAGTCGCGTGAACCTGAAACACGCCCACCTCATTGTTCGCCATCCAACCGGTGCAGGCCGCTTCGCCTTGCCCGTTGGTTTTCACCGTTTTCGAGCTCTTTTGGCCGGGAAAAGTCGCGCTGGGACCTCGGATCGGAAAACGAAATACGACATCCGCACCTTCGACCGGTCTGCTCTCCCGGTCGAGCACCTCGACCACCAGCGGCGCCATCACTCTGCGTTCCAGATCGTTCAGCTCGCCGCTGCCGGCAAGCACTACCAGCTTCAGGCTCTGTTCGATGGGCAGCGGCGCCATGGGCTTGGCCTGCTGCGCGGCCGGCGCCTGCGGGGGAACTGGGGCTTGTGGCTGCGCAACGGCCGGGGTTTGTTGCGCGGCAACATTCGGTGGTAAAGCAAGAAGGGCGATCACCACCTCAGCCAGCCAGAAACGCACTGGCGAACTGCTCTGGAGCATCGATTTCATAGAGAACGAAGTATATCCTGGCTGAGGTGGCGGTCCATGAGTTCAGGAAACAGTCCAAGGCATCAGCGGGCAAACGTAAAGATGATGTAAGGGATCGTCGGCAGCGCGATCTGGCCGAGCGTCGTCCATACCAGGTGCGAGTACGATCGCGGCACAAACAGAATGTCATTCGGCAACAGGGGAATGTCGTTCTCCTCTCCCTTGAAGATCCGGCTCGCATCGATCTCAATCTCCGCGCGCCGTGTCGTGTTTAATATCGGCCGCAGGATTCGCACCTTGCTGCGTTTCGCATCCCGCGTGAAGCCTCCTGCCAGGGTCAAGGCTTGCGCCACAGACACCGAGTCCCTTTCATTGAGTTCGATTCCGGCGACGCGCGCCACTTCGCCATTCACGTAGACCAACTCGGCCCGTTCCACGCTGATCACGTCAAACGGCTGCAAGGTGATATCCTCGGCGGGATTTACATTGTTGCGCAAGCTGGCCATGCTGATTTCGACCGTGCTGATCTTCTTCTCCGGATCCTCGATCGCGCTGGGAAGCGGAATCACACCGTATTCCGCGCGCCGCGTCACTGTGATCCGGCGGCTGGCGCTCGGCACCAAGCCGCCGATGCTGGCCAGCATCTCCACCAATGTGCGGCGTCCCTGCAAAGCATAAATCCCGGGGCGCGCAAAAGCGCCGACAAAGAACACGGGTTCGCTGCGAAACTGAACGACGGTGATGATGACCTTGGGCTGAACGATGAATTCGCGGAGACGCTTCGTCAGCTCCGCCTCCAGTTCCCGCACGGTCAGTCCGCCGGCTCGAACGCGTCCTACCAGCGGCAGATTGACGTAACCCTCGGAGTCGATCCGGAACGGCCGCTCGGTGAGCTCTTCCGCTCCGGGAGCCCGAATCAGGATCTGGTCGTTGGGACCGAGCACATAGTCGGGGCGGATCGAATCGGCGGGTAAGGGCCCCGGCATCTGGCCCGGAACCGCGGGAACCGGCGTGGCGCCCGGAGGCGGCTGGGTCTCCTGCGCGTGCGCCTGAAAACTCATCGCAGCCAGGAACAGGCAAGTGCTGAGTCGGTAGCGTCGCATCATACGA
>DASQHA010000315.1:0-11374 GCA_035632335.1 Terriglobales bacterium | reverse complement strand
GGACACGGGACTGAGCACGCAGAACCTGGTGGCGATCCTGGTGGTGGCGGCGCTCTCGGTGATCAACATTTTCGGGCTGAAAACCGGCGCTCTCATCCAGAACGTTTTCACCTTCGCCAAAGTCTCCGCATTACTGGGCCTCGTCCTGCTGGGGCTGTTCGTGGGGCGCAACGCGCAGGCGCTGGCGGCAAATTTTCACGGCCATTTCTGGCGTAACGCGGGCCTCGGCGCGCAACACGCGGTTCAGGTGGGGGTGGGCGGCCCGACCGTGCTGGTGGGAACGCTGACCATCCTGGCCGTCGCCCAGGTGGGGTCGCTCTTTTCGTCTGACGCGTGGAACAACGTGACTTTCACCGCCGGCGAAGTAAAGAATCCCAGCCGCAACCTGCCCTTGTCACTGGCGCTGGGCACGGGCGTAGTGACGGCGCTATACGTCGCCTGCAACTTCATCTATCTGAGCGTCCTGCCGCTGGATGGAAGTGCTGCGGGAGCAACCATCCTGGAGCGCGGCATCAAGTTCGCTACCGAAGACCGCGTGGGCACGGCGGTGATGTCCCAGATGCTCGGGGCCACGGGCGGTACGCTGATGGCCATCGCCATCATGCTGTCCACCTTCGGGTGTTGCAACGGCCTGATTCTGGCGGGGGCGCGCGTCTACTATGCCATGGCCAAGGACGGGTTGTTCTTCAAGAGCGTGGCCCGGCTGAATCCCACCTACAAGACTCCGGCAGTTTCCCTGATGGTGCAGATGGTCTGGACTTGCATCCTCTGCGTCTCTGGAAGCTACGGGCAACTGCTCGACTACATCATCTTCGCGGCGCTGGTTTTTTACATCCTGACCATTCTTGGATTGTTCGTGCTGCGCCGCACCCATCCGGACGCGGAGCGCCCTTACCGCGCGGTGGGTTACCCGGTGCTGCCGGCAATTTATATCCTGATGGCTTTATTTATCGATGTCGTACTATTACGCTACAAACCGCAGTACACCTGGCCGGGACTGATGATCGTCCTGCTGGGAATTCCGGTGTATTTCCTGTGGTCGCGGCGTTTGAGTGACGGAACGGGCACGTTGTCGTCCTGAGCGGAATGAAAACTTCGCTTGGCGAAGTTTTCACTCAGTCGAAGGACCCCTACGGGGCGGCACCAGTGCAGGTTATAGGGGTCCTTCGAATGCGTGGGTTCGCTCGCGGCGAGCGAACCTACTCCGCTCAGGATGACACCGCAAATAAGCGAGCTACAAGACCGAAGGAGAAAAGCGACGCATGGCCAATATCTGGGCTCGAAAGCCGATGAACATGCTTCTGGCGGAAGCCGGGGAGACGGGCGAACGCAGCCTCAAAAGGACTCTCGGCCCCTTCCAACTCACCGCCCTGGGTGTGGGCGCGGTCATTGGCGCGGGCATCTTCGTGCTTTCCGGATTGGGCGCGCACTATGCCGGGCCGGGCCTGATGCTCTCGTTCGTGCTATCCGGCACGGGATGCGCTTTCGCGGCCCTTTGCTACGCGGAATTCGCCGCCATGATTCCCCTGGCCGGGAGCGCTTACACGTACGCCTACGCGACGTTGGGCGAGTTGTTTGCCTGGATCATCGGCTGGGACCTTACCCTCGAGTACGCCATGGGCGCGAGCACCGTGTCGTCGGGATGGTCGAACCATTTCATCGAACTGCTGGATATTTTCCACATCAAGATGCCGCTCTGGCTGGCCTACGACCACTGGACCGGACTGCGCGCCGCGGAGAATATTGTGGCGCGGCAGATGGCGCAGGCTTCCGACTCCTCTCTTCTTCCCGGAACTCAGGCCTTCCTCAACAAAGTGAGCGATATCGTGGCGGCGCAGTCCCCGCAACTCGTGGAAGGCGCACACAAGTTGCTGGACGCCCCGAAACTCTTTGGAGTCGAGTTGGGCTGGAACATGCCGGCCTTCGTGATTGCCCTGGTCATCACCGCCATTCTTGCCCGCGGCATCAAGGAGAGCGCGCGTTTTAACTCCACCATCGTCGTGATCAAGGTGGCGGTGGTGCTGTTCGTAATCGGCCTGGGTTTCCGCTATGTGAGCGCGAGCAACTGGGGCGGAGACTGGCATACCTTCGCGCCCATGGGATTCTCCGGCATTGGGGCGGGCGCGGCCTATATCTTCTTCGCGTATATCGGATTTGACGCGGTCTCCACCACCGCCCAGGAAGCCAAGAACCCGCAGCGCGATTTGCCCATCGGGATTATTGCTTCCCTGCTGGTTTGCACCGTGCTTTATATTCTCGTGGCAGCGGTCCTGACCGGCATGGTGCCCTGGCGCGAAGTCAACATCGAAGCTCCCATCGCCCGCGCCTTTCTGGATCGCGGGCTGACCGGCGCCTCGCACATTATTACCCTGGGCGCGCTCGCGGGTCTGACCAGCGTGATGCTGGTCATGCTCCTGGGGCAGACGCGGGTGCTTTACTCCATGGCCAACGATGGCCTGCTGCCCAGGAAATTTTTTGCGGATATCCATCCCAAGTGGCGCACCCCGTGGAAGAACACCATTCTGGTGGGATTGCTTGCGGCCGTAGTGGGCAGCCTGGTGCCCATCGACGATATCGGGAAAATGGTGAACATCGGCACCCTGTTGGCCTTTGTCATCGTATGCATCGCAGTGGTCATGCTGCGGCACACTGACCCGGATCAGGCGCGCCCCTTCCGCACGCCCTGGGTACCTGTGGTGCCGATTCTGGGCGTGATCTTCAACGGCTACATGATGTACCGGCTGGGCTGGATCAACTGGGCCCGCCTCATCATCTGGCTGGCCATCGGGCTGGTGGTGTATTTCACCTACGGGCAGAAACACAGCAAGGTGCAGGCGCTGCCGGGGAATTCCGGGAAGTAGTCGGTCTGTCCTCAGTCTTTAGTCGTCGGTCTGCAGTCGTCGGCCAAACCGAGCGGGGACTTAGCCCTTGCGCGTGGTTCCGCTGACCTGAGCCGCGATTACTCCGCTGATGACCGAAGACTGACGGCCGACGACTGATACACCATGAAATCTCTCCGCAACCTCCGGCTCATCGGGGCGGCGCTTCTTCTGCTCACGCTGGTGGGCACCGCGGGCTTTCACTTGATCGAGGGATGGCCCTGGTTCGATGGTTTCTACATGGTGATTACCACCTTCACCACCATCGGATATCAGGAGACCCATCCGCTGTCGCATGCCGGACGGATCTTCAACATCGGCCTGATTATTGTTGGCGTTTCGCTGGTGTTCCTCGGCATCGGGTCATTGACGCAAGCTTTGCTAGAATTTGAGCTAAGCAGTTTCTTCGGAAGGCGAAAAATGGAGCGCGAGATCGGCCGGCTTTCCGATCACTACATCATCTGCGGCGCAGGACGAGTGGGCCGAAGCGCGGCCCGGGAACTGGCGAACAAACGCGTGCCGTTTGTCATCGTCGATCAGAGCGCAGAGCGGTTGGCTAACTTTGAAGGAAACTGGCTGACCCTGGTCGGCGACGCCACCCAGGGGCAGACCCTGCGCCAGGCCCACATCGAACGCGCCCGGGGACTGGTGGCGGCGACCACGACCGACGCCACCAACCTCTATATCGTTCTTACGGCGCGGGAGCTGAATCCCCATTTGAGGATCATTGCCCGCGCCAGCGAAGAAGACGCTGAGAAACGTCTACTCAAGGCCGGCGCCGATTCCGTGGTCTTGCCCTACCTCTTTGCCGGGCAGCGCATCGCCCGCTCGTTCCTGCAGCCCCACGTGGTGAGCTTTCTCGACTCGGCCACGACTCACCTTGATATGGACCTCGAGATCGGCGAGATCTGCGTGGCCAACGCCTCGCCGGTTGCCGGCAAAACCATCGAAACTTCCCGTATCCGGCAGGATTGCGGTGCGGTGATCCTGGCCATCAAGCGGGAAAAGAAGATGGACTTCAACCCCTCGCCGGAAGACCGCATAGAGCCGGGCGACTACCTGATCGCGATGGGTGAATCCTCACAGCTGAGACAGTTGGAACGAATGGCAGCGGCCCGGCCATGAAAATCGTTACTGCCGCCGAGATGCGCGAGATCGACCGGGCCAGCAGCGAGCGCTTCGGCGTTCCCTCGCTGACCCTCATGGAAAACGCCGGCGCGGCGGTAGCGGCGTTCGTCGAGTCACAGTATCCGCGAGTGAAACGGATTGGCGTCGTCTGCGGAAAAGGAAATAACGGCGGCGACGGATTTGTGGCTGCCCGGAAATTGCATGAAGCCGGCAGAGAGGTGCGGGTACTGTTGCTGGCGGAGCGCTCCGAGCTGCGCGGCGATGCGGCTGAGATGTTTACCCGGCTGCCGACCGCGCCGGTTGCCGCGTCCTCCCGTGAACAACTGAAGGCCGAAGCGGCACGCGCGGTTTTTGACGCGGACGTTCTGGTCGATGCAGTCCTCGGCACCGGCTTCCGCCCGCCGGTGAGTGAGTTGTACGCCGAAGCCATTGCGGCGATGAATGCGGGCTCCGCGCCCATTGTGGCGGTGGATATTCCATCCGGCGCCGACGCCGACGTCATGGGCGAGCAGGTGGGCGCGGTGGCGCGGGCAGACGCAATCGTGACCTTTACCGCACCCCGTCCCGCCCACATTTTCGGAATGCTGACGGCCGGGCCAACCGTAATTGCGCCGATTGGGTCGCCGGACGAAGCCATCGTCTCGGCTCTGCAGCTCAACCTGATTACGGCACGCGAAATCGCGCCGCTGATCGGGCCCCGGCCTCGAGCGGCGAACAAGGGCAACTTCGGCCACGTGCTGGTGCTGGGCGGTTCGACCGGCAAGGCGGGAGCCGCAGCCATGGCCGGGATGTCCGTTCTGCGCGCGGGCGCGGGCTTGTCCACGGTGGCAACGGCCAAGTCCGTACTGGCGACGGTGGGCGGCTTTCACCCCGAGCTTATGACCGAGCCGCTCGAGGAAACGGAAGCGGGCAGCATTTCCCGGGCTTCGCTCGAACAGGGACGGTTGGACGCTCTGGTAAAAGGCAAGACGGTGCTGGCGGTCGGCCCGGGCATGTCTCGCCATCCCGACACTGCCGCTTTCGTGCGTGGCGTGGTCAAAAAATACAAGATGCAAGTTGTTCTCGATGCCGATGGCCTGAACGCCTTCGAGGACCGCGCGGCCGAGCTGAAAAACAAGGCAGGCTCTCTTGTTATTACACCGCATCCCGGCGAGATGGCGCGGTTGACCGGCCTGACCATTGCCGCGGTACAGCGCGATAGGCTGAATGTGGCCCGCAGCTTTGCCCGCGAACATCAATTGATTGTCGTGCTGAAGGGACACCGGACTTTGGTGGCGCAGCCCGACGGCACCGTGTGGGTCAACACCACGGGCAATCCCGGCATGGCGACGGGAGGCACGGGCGATATTTTGACCGGCATGGTCTCAGGCCTGATCGCTCAGAATCCGGATCGGGTCGTGGAGGCGGTGATCGCCGCGGTTCATCTCCATGGCCTGGCGGGGGACGTGGCCTGCGAAACCATGGGCGAACATTCGCTGGTCGCCACTGATTTGCTCAGCGCGCTACCCGAGGCTTTCCGCCGGGTGCGCAGCGCTGCAATAACGCCCGAGGTCGCCATCGGCGGCTAGACCCCAAATCGGGGCTTGACGGATTGTCCTTCAGGCCATTGTCACCCTCTCTAACAGCAATGCATATGATTAAGGACATGGGAGATAGAGTGCTGTCTTCTCAGCCTGCCGAGCGGAATCGGTACATATGCCTTCAGTAACCTGCCCGCGGGGTCGGCTGCGTGAAATAGTTATTCGCATGACACATTTCCCCCAAGTGCATCCCCAGCGCCGCTCTCCACGAATTCAACTGGGCGGATCCATTCTTGCCCAAGTCATCATGGAAGACGGCCGGCGCGCCAAAGCCAAACTGCAAACTGTCTCCGTGACCGGCGGGCTGTTGCGCCTGGCCAGGTCGTTGAGCCAGGGAGATTTTGTTGAGGTAGCTTTTCAAACCCAATCGGGCGCGGTACGGGGTATGGCCGAAATGCTGACACCGGTGCGCTCCGCCACAGATGGATCATTGCAGCCCTTCCGCTTCGTCGCGCTGGGCGACGATGACCATCGCGCCCTGCGCATGGTGGTCGATGCGGCCGCGGACCGGAGTTTTCAGGGAATACGGTCCAGCCAGTGGACGGCGCCGAAAATGTTTTAGGGTACGGACCGGACGGCTTTAACTTCACGGAAAATCGGCAGCGTCATCCTGAGCGGGATCGAAGAATCCCGGACGGCTTGGATCTCAGTGGAAGGGCGAAGACAGGCTTCGCAGCTTCCCCTCGCCAGTGCAGCCCATAGAGGTCCTTCGACTGCGTGGACGCTTCACATCGCGAAGCGGCCCCTCCGCTCAGGATGACAACCTTCCAGTCTTAGGATGACAAACTTCCAGTTCTTCGCTATCTCCGCTCACCTTGCGCAGTCCCCATTTTTGCGAGAGTGAATCGTTATACTGGTCATTCGATTTCGACTCCGAATGGCTACCCGGGAATTCATCACGCATTCCGCCGAAGAGACGATTGCGCTCGGCCGCACTCTGGCCGGGATTCTCAGTCCGCCCAAACTGGTCCTGCTGCGCGGCGACCTGGGCGCGGGCAAGACCACCCTGGTCAAAGGTATTGCGGAGGCTTTTCAGGCGGCGTCGGCCGAAGACGTGACCAGTCCGACCTTTACCCTGGTGCACGAATACCGCGGCCCCCACGCCAGCCTTTATCACATCGACCTGTACCGAATTGATACCCCGCGACAGCTTGAAACCCTGGGGCTCGATGACCTGATCAGCGGCAACAGCATTCTCCTGATAGAGTGGGGAGAGAAGTTTGCACGTTTCGAGCGCGAGCGTGATGTGGAGATTGCGCTGGAGAGAGTGGATGACGGGGTTGGGCAACGGCTGGTCGAAGCAGACTCGAAGCAAGCTTACGGGAGCGGCGCTGCGTCGATTGCCGAACCCGTCTCTGAAAATTCACGGCGCATCCGGATTACTACCAACTAAGCTGAGGGCTCTCTTTACCACCGCCCTGATGTTGACGGTGTTCCTGGCAAGCGCGCAAATCTGCCGCTCGCAGCAGGCCCCGCCGCCAGCAGCCGGCGACAAGGATCGAGATCGGAATCCAGCGCAGAAGGGATCCGATTCTTCCGCCCAGCCATCCGGTCAGGGGCGAATTTTTGGGCTCTTGCCTTCCTACGGGATGGTCGAATCGGGCGGGCAACCGCCTCCGCTGACTTCCGGGCAGAAGTTCAAACTCGCGTCGCAGTATCTGAATCCCTACACATTCTTTTTCGTAGCGGCCGAGGCCGGCATCAATCAGGCGCGGAACCATCCCGAGGACTATGGTCAGGGCGCGGAAGGCTACGGGAAACGCTACGGTGCAGGCCTGGCGGATGGGTTGACCGACGGCCTGTTTGTCACCGGCGTGTATCCTTCTCTCCTCCGCCAGGACCCGCGCTACTACCGGCTCGGCAAGGGCGGCTTCTCTCGCCGGACGGGATATGCAGTGACCCGAATTCTGGTGACGCGGCAGGATTCAGGCCGCCGGGCGTTTAATTTTTCGGAAGTATTGGGCAGTTTCTCTTCCGCAGCGTTGGCCGTGACTTACTATCCCAGGAGCGAGCGGGATTTTCCGAATGTGGCAGAGCGCGCCGGCATCCAGTTTGCCTTCGATGCCGGCTTCAACATCCTGAAAGAATTCTATCCCGAGATTGACCGCAAGTTTTTACGCAGGAAGGGCAAGCGGTAAGGCGGGCATCCTGAGCGGCGGAGTCGAAGGATCCCTTGGAGCCTCGCGGCTGCTGCGCTCTTGTTCCGATCTTAGGAGTTCGAGGTGGTATAGGGGTCCTTCGACTCCGCGTGTCCGTTCGCGAGCGAACGGACATGCTCCGCTCAGGATGACAGGCTGGTTCTCGAAGTGAACCGACCCGCCGCTAAAAACCCATGATGTTATAGCCGCAGTCCACGTAGATGACTTCACCGGTGATGCCGGAACTGGCATCCGAGGCCAGAAATACGCCGGTCGCGCCTACTTCGTTGACATCCACATTGCGCTGCAAGGGCGCTCTCTCGGCGTGGGCTTTCAGCATGTCGCCCAGGCCGGAAATACCTCGCGCCGCCAGGGTCTTGATGGGGCCCGCAGAAATGGCGTTGACTCTTATTTTCTTCTTGCCCAGATCGTATGCCAGGTAACGAACGCTGCACTCCAGCGCGGCCTTGGCCACGCCCATGACGTTGTAGCGGGGCACGACCCGCTCGGCTCCGTAGTAGGTCATGGTGATGATGCTGCCCCCGTCTGCCATCAGAGGGGCGGCGCCGCGGGCCAGCGCAACCAGGGAATATACGCTGACGTCGTGGGCAACCCGAAAGCCTTCGCGAGAGGTGGCGACAAATTCGCCCTTCAACTCCTCGGCTGGCGCGTAGGCCACGCTGTGCACCAGCACATGCAACTTGCCGTGGCGCTCCTTGAGTTGGGCGAACAGCCGGTCGATGGCCGCGTCGTCCGACACGTCGCACATGAGGCCTTCCGCGCCCGGCAGCGAAGCGATCAGGTCTTTGGCTTCCATTTCCAGACGCTCGTTCTGGTAAGTGACGATCACTTTGGCGCCCGCCTGGTGCAGTCCCTGCGCAATCGACCAGGCAATCGAGCGTTTATTTGCCACTCCGAAAACCACTGCAACTCGACCTTCGAGGCTGGATGACATGCATGTCTCCTGGGTGGAACGGGAAAGCATACCAGTTTGAGGCAGGACGGAAGAAGTCCGAAAATGCGATTTCAGATTGCAGATTTCAGATTGTCGATTTGAGATCTAAAGGGTTCAGACTTCAGATTTCAGATTTCAGTTCTCAGTTCTCGGTTGCTTTGAGCGGTGAATCTGAAATCTACAATCCGCAATCTGAAATCTACCTGCCTCAATCTGGCCCAACCTCGACCACGGTTCTGGACGCCGCTACTGGCCATACCGCCGTGACAAAGGCCACCGCGTAAACCATGCCGATGATGGAGAAGCCGGCCACTAGGTTCCATTGCGCGACCGCTCCCACCAGAAACCCGAGAATGATCTGCAACAGGGTGCCGGCGAAGTAGAAAGTGTTCTGCACCCGTCCCATGAAGTGTTGCGGCACCTGTTCCATGATGCTGGTGTTCATGGCGATGCCGCTCACGCCGCGGCCTGAGCCCATGATGGCATAAATCAGAACCGCACCCGCCAGCCAGGGCGAAAGCGGAGCCAGGCTCATGCCGATGGCCAGTAAACCCATGGAGATCGCGATTGAGCGACGCGCGCCCAGCGACGCGATGAGCGCCGGCGCGTACAGCACGCTCAGAAAGGCGCCCGTGCCCCAGCCCGCGTTCAGCCAGCCATAGCCGACAGCGCCGGCGTGAAAAACATAGTCACTGAGGGGCGCGGTCACCACCACTCCCGTCATCATCGCGCCGAGAAAGAGGGCCCAGCTGACTCCCAGAGTCACCACGGAAGGGTGGCCGCGCAGAAAGTCGAGGCCTTCGCGCATCTCGCGCACGAAGCGGGCGACCGCAGTTTCCGCGGCTATGATGTCGGCCCGCAGCTCTGCCGGTCGCGGCACCACGTGGCGGCCTTTCCTTACCCCGAGATAAAGCAGGAAAGAGGCCAGGTAGGTCGAGAAATCAATCAGCAGCACCCCGCCCAGCCCGATGTGGTTATAGACGAAGCCGACGATGGACCCGGCGATCAGCCAGCCGCCCTGGATTCCCGCCAGGAGGAAAGTATTGGCGTGGACAAACTCTTCTCCCGGGGTCAGTTCCTGGATGAGCGCGGTAATGGTCGGCCAGAACATCCAGAAGCCCGCTGCCACCAGCGTATTCATCAGATAAAGTTGCCAGACTTTCACTTTGCCGGCGAAGGCCAGGACGGCGACCACCAGAATGATGACGGCGCGGGCCGCGTCCAGCATCATCACCAGCCGGCGCCGGTCTTCGCGGTCGATGAGCACCCCGGTAAAGGGCAGCATCAACATGGCGGGAAGCGTCTGCAGCACGGCAAACGTTCCCAGCGCAACTTCCGAGTGCGTGGCCTGCAGGATGTACCAGGCAACGGCGGCGGAATTCATGCCGCTGCCCAGCATCGAGATCATGTTGGCGCCGAAAACATAGCGCAGCGCTTTTTTCTGCAGGATCGCACGCATCTTTCAAATGTAAACGATCGAGGTGGACTCTCCAACGGGGGCGGGTTGGCGTAGCGAGTTCGGGTTTCTAAAGGAAAACTCTCACCCAAGCCTTCGGCCTGACGGCCAACGGATTTGTATCCGGCTGGCTTGGTAGAACAAAAATACCGCCAGCAGAATCATTTCGGGTTCGATGGCGTGTTTGTAGCGGGGGAAGGGATTAACCAGGTAGTAGGGAAGCGGATAAATCAGCAGAAAGCAGGCCAGCAGAAATCCTCCCGGCTTTCTGTCTCGTAGCGTGAGCCATAAACCCGCGAAGGCGAAGGCCGCGGGAAGAATGAACATGATGTGGCGGGCGATCATCAGGTCGTAGCCGGCCACGACGTCAGCCTGGGGCGGCCCGATCCAGAAGTACAGAGCGCGTTCGAGCGTAAAGCGGAGAAACTCGCCGGGATGCTGGCGGACGAATTGGCGAAACTGCTGGCGTTTTTCTTCCATGAACTGGATTTCACCCAGCTCCTGAAATCTGCGCATAGCTTCGGGATCGTTGCCCGGGTGCTCGCTGCGGGTCCACAGGCCGTTCGATTGATCGTTGTTGGCCATGTGCATCTCGAGGGGAAGATTGTCGCGGACAAAAACAAACTGGCCGAAAACCGTGTAATTGCGCACCAGCCAGGGGCTGACCAGTAGGGCCGCCGCCAGAAGGCACACGCTGACTCCCCAAATCTGGCTGGACCGCCGGGGCAATCGCCAGAGCAGATAGAGCAGGCAAAACGGGAGAACAGAAAGCACCGCGGTATTGGTCAGCGCCAACAGGCCCCAGAGAAGTCCGAACTCGACCCAGGTGCGCGGGCGCGGCGGCCCATCGGCCATGCGCAGGGTGAGCAGGAACGCAAGGCTGAGCAGGAACGCACTGAGGCTCATTTCCCACACCACCCGCACTGGCCAATAGATGGCATAGGGGAACAGCGCCCAGGTCCAGGCTGTGGCCCGCGCCACCGCTGCCCCGTAAATCTTCTCTCCGATCCGATAGAGCGTGAGACAAGTCAGCGCGGAAAAAATGCTGTTGAAAGCCAGGATGACCCAGGCAGACAGATTGCTGTAAATCCCAAACAGTTTGAAAACTCCAGCCAGGATGTAGGGATAAACGGGGGGCGCCCATGCGCTCGGCCCGCTGGGCAAATCCGTGGGAGAGCTGAAGCCCTGGCCGGTTGCGATGGAGCGGGCGATGCGGCCCATTTCCCATCCGAACTGGA
>DASQHA010000314.1:0-3417 GCA_035632335.1 Terriglobales bacterium | reverse complement strand
CCTGGTCGCTGCCGCGGCGGGCCGCACCTGGGAGCTGCTTCCCCGATGGAATCAGCAGCTCTGGGGCAGTCCGGCGAAGAATCGCGTGCGGGTTCAGCCCGAATTGAATCAATTCATCCGCAAGTGCGCGGATCGTGGGCTGTGGGTGGCACTGTCCACGTGGTTTCGCCAGGATGCCGACGACATCCGGATGAAGCTGCACCAGCCCGAAGATCTGGGACGGGTCTGGAAGACTACGCTCGAGAGCATTGCGGCGGACGGCTTATTGGAGCATGTCCTGTACGTCGACCTCTGCAACGAGTTTCCCCTTCCCGACTGGGCGCCCTTCCTGCCTTCCGGCACAGAACGCGCAAACAAACAGGGCCAGGAATGGATGCGCGACGCCATCGCAGTCGTGCGCCAGGCATATCCCCACATGGACTTCACCTTCTCCATGACCACCGAATACGACAGGTTGAACCAACAAGACGTTTCCATGCTCGACTTCCTGGAGCCGCACATCTGGATGACCCAATGGACCACCTTCTACGACGACATCGGCTATAACTATGAACGCTTCGATCCCAAAGGTTACGAAAACCTGGTGGAGCACGGAAAGAAGGTCTATCTCTCAAATCCAGATCACTGGAAAGCAGGGCTGGTCCATGGGATCCAGACCATCGCTGACTGGTCGCGCGCAACCGGGAAACCGCTGATCACGACGGAGTGCTGGGCAGTAGTGGATTACAAAGACTGGCCGCTGCTCGAGTGGGACTGGGTAAAGGAACTGTGTGAGCTGGGTGTGCGGACGGCGTCCGCGACCGGCCGCTGGGTGGCCATGGCAACGAGCAATTTCTGCGGGCCGCAGTTTGCCGGGATGTGGCGCGATGTCTCCTGGCACCAGCGCCTGACCGGCATCATCCACCAAGGCTCGGTGCCGCGCGATCAACCCCGTTGAACCCATTGTCAGTTCTTGGTTCGAATGGAATACAACCGGCTCTCCGTTCTCAACAGCAGGCGGTCACCGGCGATCGCGGGAGTAGCCTGCGCCATCTCGTCCAGAGGATTGACATGGAGCAGCTCGAATTTTTCGCCCGCGGCAATCACGAACGTATTGCCCTCCTCGCTCAGGCAGAAGACCTTCCCGTTATAAGCCCACGGCGAAGACGTGAAAGCCCCGCCGACTTCCACTCTTGACCGGTAGCTCAACTTTCCAGTTTTCGCCTCAAAACGGCTCAAAATTCCCGTCTCCGACAGTGCGTACAAGGCTCCCTCATACGCTACCTCCGTCGGCAGGTAGGTGCCACCGCGCGGCTGTGACCACACTACGAACTCGCTGCTGTTTCCATCCTCGCCGGCTGTCAGAGTCCCCGTCGCGCCCGGCTTGATGGCGAACAGTGCCTTGCCCCACCCGCCGTTCACATACAACAGGCCCTCATAAGCGAAGGGACTTGGAATCGGTAACGCCGACATGCCGGAGAGCCTCCACAGCTCTTTTCCGGCGGCGTCATAGCTGACCGCGGCCCCCGGTCCGACAGTAACAATCTCGGTCCGCCGCGAGTTGTTCCATACGAACGGCGTAGCCCAGCCCGACCGCTGCGGCGGCCCATCGCCTTTCGCCGCCAGGTCCCGGTTTGTCCGCCAGACCGGCTTGCCGGTCATCCTATCGAATGCCGCGATGAACTGCTGCTTCTCGTTGTCGTTGACGATTAAAAGCAGATCCCCCAACAGCGCCGGCGATCCGCCCGTCCCGAAGTCCAGATAGATCGGATACGCTTCGAGCGGCGTGCGCCAAACTTGCGTGCCGTTCATGTCGTACGCATAAAGGCCCATGTTCCCGACATAGACATAGACCAGCTTTCCATCGGTCACCGGAGTTTCGGACGCGAAGCTGTTCTTGCGATGCCGTCCTCCCGGCGGACGGCCTGAATAATACTCGCGCTTCCAACCGACTCTGCCGGTCTCGAGGTCGAGACAGTAGAGGTAGTAGTGCAGCATGACCTCCCTGGGTAGCTCGATGTCGCGCGCCGTCACGCGTTCCATGACTTCCTTCTCGCTGAGCCCTTGTTTCGTCAGTTCTGCCGCGTATTCGTTGCTGTACTCGGTGCCTGTCTGTGGCGGCTTCGATTTCCCCTCGGTGGTGACCGCTGTGAGAAATACATTGCGCCCGCTCACAATAGGCGAAGACCATCCGCGGCCGGGAATTTCCGCTACCCATTCCACGTTCTCCGACTTCGACCACTTCTCCGGCAATCTTCCATTCGCCACTGCCGGATTCGCATCCGGTCCCCGAAACCTCGGCCACTCGGGCCCGGCCGCCCATGCGCCGGCCCAACTGAGCGAAAGCATGCCGGTAACCACCCGAATCTCACGAAGATAAATAAGGACCATCTTGTGATTCTACGCTGCGCCAGGAGGCGAGGATTCCGGCAGCCTGACCAATCGGCAACGTTCATCACGGCGCTGCCACCTGTCGCTGCTAGGCCGTTACGATCCTGGCTTGCGTCTTGGGGCGGGTGCGCGCGGCCAGCCACAGCCATGCCAGCGACCCGCATTGGAATGCCACTACACCAAGCACCACTCGCGGATCACGCACGCCGCCGAACCACGCGCCGGAAGCCAGAACCAGCAGCGCAGTCGCCGTGAGGCGCGCCGCCTCCGCGATCAGGAACTCGCGCCGGTTCTCCAGCACTCCGCCGAGACACACCAGCATGCCCAGGATGTACAGGAAATATCCGACGTTGAGCGCCGTCGCCTGTTTCGGAAGCAGCGCCAAAAAGTGGCTATTGGCTGCGATCAGCACCACGAACTGCGCCAGGCCGTAGGCGCTCAGCACGACGTTGCGCGGCGGATCGAATTTCGCGAAATCCACGTGCGGATCATAGGGTCGCTTCGGACAACGAGCGGCCACGTCGGCGGGCCGCCAGCCCGGAGGCGCGAACCATACCCTCACCTTGTCCGCCCAGGAGCCGGCGTGCCACGCGTCCTTGGCCATCGCCGCGTAGTAATGCAAGTTGGCCCATACGGGGTTCCAGCTTTTCAGTTGCCCCCGGATACCGTAGATGCACGGCTCCTCATCCAACTCCTCCTGAAAGGTGCCGAACAAATGATCCCAGATGAGGAACACGCCCACGTAATTCCTGTCGAGATAGATGTCGTTCTGCGCATGATGCACCCGGTGGTTCGAAGGAGTTTGTATCCAGCGGTCGAGCCAACCCAGGCGACCGATCATTTGCGTGTGCGGCCAGAACTGGTAAAACAACTGGATGACGCCGACCATGAGCATGACGCCCATGGGTACGCCGCACAGGGCTAAGGGCACATAGAAAATCCAGCTCAGGAAGGCGTCGGTGCCAGGTTGCCGCAGCGCGGTCGTGAGGTTGAACTCCTCGCTCTGGTGATGCACGACGTGCGCCGCCCAGAACAGGCCGACGGTGT
>DASQHA010000313.1:0-4930 GCA_035632335.1 Terriglobales bacterium | reverse complement strand
CAGGATGACTGAGTTGGAGAAAGACATATATGGGCGTCAGCATTGTTGCGGGGGCGGTGATCTTTTTCGTGGTGGCGGGGGTTCTGCTGTACCTGATCATCATGTACAACGAACTGGTTCGGCTGCGGAATGACAACGATCGCGCCTGGGCGAATATCGATGTGTTGCTCAAGCAGCGGCGCGATGAAATCCCCAACCTGGTGGAGACCGTCAAGGGTTACATGCAACACGAGCGTGAAACGCTCGAATCGGTCACCCAGGCGCGGGCGGCGTCGATGAATGCCGCCAGTATCGGGCAGAAGGCGCAGGCCGACCTGATGATGACCGGAGCGCTGCGCAGCCTGTTCGCGGTGGCGGAGAATTATCCGGAGTTGAAAGCGAACGAGAATTTTCTCAAGCTGCAGAACCGTATTTCGGAGCTGGAGGAGCGCATCGCTGACCGGCGCGAGTTTTTCAACGACGACGTAAATACCTACAACACCCGCATCCGGCAGTTGCCCGAGGTGTTCCTGGCGAACCTGATGGCGCTGCAGCCGCGGGAGTTTTTCAAGGTCTCGGACGAAGACCGGAAGTTGGTGGAAGTGCGCTTGTCCTGATACGGCCTGCGTTTCCTCAGTGGTTACGCCTCTCGGCGTGGCGCGGGATCCGGCACATTTCCGGAAGCGAATCTGGGCGAAGCGGTTAACAACGCGACCGCCGCCAAGAGCAGCGGCGGCAAGGCCAGTAATGTGTACAGCGGAGCTTCGGCTGCGCGGCGCGCCACTCGGGGCGATATAGCAAGAAAGCACACTGCCAGTCCCAGAGCGGCCATCCATTGCCACAGCTGCGAAGCCAGGGCCGCCTTTGCCAATGATCGCGTGATGAGGCCGCCGTTCAAGATATCCTGCCAGCGGACTAACAGGACCATTAAGCCCGGAATCAGCAAGAGCTGGTTATAGGCCGCAAGTTTGGGTAAGACAGCCAGGGTCACGGCGGCCGCCCAGGCGATGCCGAGATTGAAAGTCTCCGAGCGTGCTTCACTTCCTCTCCAGCGCCAGAGCAGAACCATCAAAAGGCAGATCAAGCTGAGGGTGACCAGCCTTCCGGCAAAGCGTGGCAGAAGGATTTCCGTGATGGGCAAATCGGCGTCGGAAATCTGATAGTCGCGAATGGCGCCCAGAAACCTGCCCAGCCAGTGAGGGAGGGCGATCTCGGCAGCGACCATCAGGATGGCCAGGGTCGCGCCGAAGCCGGCAATCAATAGGTAGCGTTTTCGCCATTTGCCGGCTGCCCAAAGCAGAGACCATAAGACCATCAGACCCGCGATTTCCGGCTTGATAGTCGACAGGGCCAGCAAGAAGCCCGCAAGGGTAAGCCAGCCGCAGGCAATGGACGCCATGGCGGCCGCGAGAAGAAAGATGACGAGCGCGGCCAGGTTCTGCTGATAGAACTCCATCACCGAGGGATAGGCGCCTGCAGTCAACACCATGCCGGCCAGCACAAGCGGAAGCCGTGGGTGGAAGCCGAGGGCCTTCATCCATAGAGGCACGCTGCCCGCGGCCGCCAAAATCAGAAGCCAGCGAAAAATCGCCTGGGCCGTGGCGAAACTGAGGCCGGCGAAGGGAGCCATAAGAAAAGCGGTATACAGGGGATAATTGAATCCTTCCTGAGCGGTGGGATCGGAAGCCTTTTGCGATTCGAGGGGGCGGCCGTAAAAACCGGCCTGCACTTCACGCGTAATATCGCGACTGTAGGGGTCGCGATGATGAAGCAGGAGTTCACGCGTGCCATACCAGCGGGCGTACAAATCAGAATTGTTGCCCATCGGCCGGTGGCGCTGCTGCGCGGAAGCAGTGTTGGCCGGCGCGAAGATGACCACTGCCCAATACCACAAGCCGGCACATAGGACGAGAGAAACAGCGAGCGCCCACCAGGTCTGCAGCGCGCGCGCAATTCGGTCCGGCACGCGAACATTGTACGCGCCAGAGGATGGCTGGCCGCCAGGTCAACTGGTCTTCAGGAAATTCCCAGACGCCGGAGGAGCAGCGTCCTTAGTTGTTGTCGCCGCCGGCGCGCTTCCATGACATCAACTCGCCGATGGTGGATCCGCCGGTGCTTGATACCGGTTGCTTGTAGGCCTCGACTTCGGAGCGGGAAGCTTCCTCGCCGACCGCCTTGATGCTCAAGCCGACTTTCTTTTCTTCCGGATTCATCTTGATGATCTTGAAGTCGTGCTCGACACCCGGCTCGAGGGTCAGAGGCTGGCCGTTGGCATCCACGGCTTCGCTGTTGTGGCAGAGGCCTTCGATGCCCTCGGCAATTTCCACAAAAGCGCCGAAGGTGGCTACCCGCAGGACTTTGCCGTGCAGCACGTCGCCTACGTGATGCTGTGCGAAGAAAGTTTCCCAGACGTCGGGCTGGAGTTGTTTCACGCCCAGCGAAAGCCGGCGTTTGTCCGGTTCGATGGCGAGGACAACTGCTTTCACCCGGTCACCCTTCTTCAGCACTTCGGAGGGATGTTTGACGCGCTTGGTCCAGCTCAGGTTACTGACGTGGACCAGGCCATCGATGCCTTCCTCGATTTCGATGAATGCGCCGAAGTCGGTGAGGTTGCGCACCCGGCCTTCGACGGTGGCGCCGACGGGATATTTGTCATGCAGCGCGTCCCAGGGATTGGCCGCCAGCTGACGCATGCCCAGAGAAATGCGGCGCTCCTGCGGATTCACGCTCAGCACCACGCAATCGACCTGGTCGCCAACGTTGACCAGCTTCGACGGATGCTTGATGCGCTTCGACCAGGTCATCTCGCTGACGTGAACCAGGCCTTCAATGCCCTGTTCGAGCTCCACGAATGCGCCGTAGTCGGTAACGCTGATGACGCGTCCGCTGACGTGCGCGCCGACGGGATAACGATGCGACGCGTCGAGCCAGGGGTCAGGGGTGAGCTGCTTGAATCCCAGCGAGACGCGCTGCTTGTCTTTGTCGAACTTGAGGACTTTTACCTGGATCTGGTCGCCCACGTTGACCAGGTCGCGGGGATGGGTGAGGCGCCCCCAAGACATGTCCGTGATGTGCAGCAGACCGTCGATTCCGCCCAGATCGACGAAAGCGCCGTACTCGGTGAGATTTTTTACCACCCCGGTGAGGATCGTGCCTTCTTCCAGATGCTCGAGAGTCTTGGACTTCTTTTCGTTCTGCTCCTCTTCCATCAGCTGCTTGCGCGAGACGACGATGTTGCCGCGCTTCTTGTTGAGCTTGATGACCGCGACTTCGATGGTCTCGCCCTTGAGGAGGTCCAGATTGCGCAGCGGGCGCAGGTCGGCCTGGGAGCCGGGGAGGAAAGCCTGGGCGCCGAGGATATCGACAGTCAGACCGCCCTTGATGCGCTCGATCACGGTCGCCTTGATCGGCTTCTTCTCGTTGTGCGCCTTCTCAATCTCATCCCATGCGCGCAAGCGCTGCGCCTTCTGGTGGGAGAGGTTGATGTACCCTTCCTCGGTCTCGCCCTTGTCGCGCATGACGGCGATCTCGTCGCCGGGCTGGAAGCGCGGTTTACCGGAAGCGTCCATCACTTCGGCGATGGGGAGCATGCCCTCAGATTTGGCGCCGATGTCCACTACCACATGCGTGGCAGTGATCTTCAGCACCGTGCCCTTGATGACGTTGTCTTCGCGGGCGGCTTCTTCGGTCTCGGTGGTGAAACTCTCGAGTGCGGAGGCGAAGTCTTCGGTGGCTGAGGGCTGTTTTTCGTCCAGATTCTGGGTTGAGCCGGTTGCTTCAGACTGGGTTGGTTGGGGGGAGACGCTGTTTAAGGTCGAGCCCTCCGGGGATTCCACGGGTCGCTCAGCGACTGAGGTCGAAGACGAGGAATCCAGGTTATGGGCGCTGTTATCGTCAGGCAAGGTTGATGGCCTCTCTCGGGTTTTCCGCGCACATGGGTGCGGGGACGGATGCGGGGTGATTAGCGGACGGCTGGCGTTAGTCTAAGGTTGTGTTGAGCCCGCCCTGGCGGACGGACTGGAACAATCCCAGCGGTCGGACGTCTCTAAGCAAACCCGCGTCCAAAGGGAACACTTCGAGTGTAGCAACCGCTTCCGAACAGTGTCAAACGGCAAAAGCAGCTTCTGGCTCCTGGCTGCTGGCTACGGGCTAAGAAGCGCCTTAGGCAGGAGCGGTGGCGGCTCAATTCGGAACCATCCCCTTACAACGGCGTCATCCTGGGGGACTTCAATCCCGAAGGATCTCGCGCGCGGCGGCAGCAAAGGCAGCGTGGGCTCATCTGCTGCACGCCAGATCCTTCACAGCCGGAAGGCCGTCAGGATGACGCCCTGGTAGTTGGAGGGATTTCAAACTGAGCAACTACCCCAGGAGCCCGAGTCCAGGAGCCAATAGCTAGAAGCTAGAAGCGCCTTTCTGCTACTCTGCCCTGCCATGGACTACCTTTGGACGCCGTGGCGCTATGCTTACGTGGCCGGCATCGAGAAGACCTCCGGATGTGTCTTTTGCGACCTGCCACGGGCCGGGGACGACGCCAAAGCTGGCATAGTCCATCGTGGCCAGTACAACTACGTAGTCCTCAATGCTTACCCGTACACGTCCGGACACGTCATGATCGTTCCCTTTGCCCACCTGGACGAACTGCAGAAGCTGCCGGTGGAAGCGGCCCACGAGATGATGGATCTGGGCCAGCGGATGGAACGCGTGCTGCGCCAGCTTTACCAGCCCGACGGCATCAACCTGGGGATGAATATCGGCAAGGCGGCCGGAGCGGGAGTGGCGGGGCATATCCATCTGCACGCGCTGCCGCGCTGGGTGGCGGATGCGAATTTCATGACGGTGGTGGGGGAAACCAGGGTGCTGCCGGAGAGCCTGGCGACGACTTATGCGAGGATCAGCGGGGCCATGGCGGGCTAGGTGGCGTCAGACCTCGGCCCTCGGACCGCAGCCGAAT
>DASQHA010000312.1:0-30488 GCA_035632335.1 Terriglobales bacterium | reverse complement strand
CCCGGACCTACGTGTCGAAGATCGAAAATGAAAAGGCGACCCCGACCCTTTCCTCACTGGAACGGCTGGCCCGCGCGCTCGAAGTCACCGTGCCCGATCTGCTTTCCGGCGGCGAACGCAACCGCCAGGAAGAAATCGGGGAACTGATGAAGGATCAGTTTATCGCGGACCTGATGCCATTCGTGTCGCAGCTGAACGGGATGCAGTTATCGAGTGTACTGTCGCAGGTTCGTGACCTGACCCTGCGTCCGCGCCGCAGCGCCTAGTCATGTAGGCGCGGGAGTCCCGCTCGTGCAGCAGCGTCACGTATGTCGCGGCGCCACGAATGACGCCGCACGAGCGAGGGCGCTCGCGCCCACATTAAACCGTGGTTCTTCCCTGCGCGGCGCGAAGCGCGAAAATGGCGAACGTGCTTCCTGACGCCTAGCCCACGACTCGCAACGCCGCCGCGGCCGAGGCTTTCCGCGCGATCAATTCAAAACTCTTGGAACGGGCATCATCCGCCAATTTGGCCAGGTGGTCGCGGGGCTGTGCCTTCTTCAGGCCCTTCTGCCGGATTTTGCCGATGGCGAGCGCAGCTTCGAGCTGAATTCGAACCAGCCAATCTGTTGGCTCCAACCGCCACATCGCAGCTCTTCGATCGGGAGAATTGGGTTTGACCGTTGCATACGCTGTCCATAAAATCACAACACCTTGCCGCACCCCGATATTGCCGACACAAAGTGTCCGGGTCATGATCCAATAGCCTCCATATAGAAGGACAGTAGAAGCGGTTGACGACGCGGGTTGAGAAACGGGTCGGAATCATTGACTCTCATACGGGGGGCGAACCCACACGTCTGGTCGTGAGCGGCGGCCCCGACCTGGGGAGCGGGCCCCTGGCGGAAAGACTGGAAGTCTTTCGCAATCAGTACGATACATTCCGATCGGCGGTGGTGAACGAGCCTCGGGGATCTGACGTTGTCGTGGGCGCGCTGCTCTGCCAACCGGTCGATCGGGCCTGCGCGGCGGGCGTTATTTTCTTCAATAACGTCGGATATCTGGGAATGTGCGGGCACGGCACGATCGGTTTGGTTGTGACTTTGGCTTACATGGGGCGCCTCGGGCCGGGTGAACACCGGATCGAGACCCCGGTGGGCGCTGTCGGGGCGGTACTGCACCCCAGCGGAGAGGTGACGGTAAACAATGTCGCCAGCCATCGAAAGGCTGCGAATGTGGCCGTCGAAGTGCCCGGCTATGGCACGGTTCGTGGTGACGTGGCCTGGGGAGGAAACTGGTTTTTCCTGGTTCACGATCACGCCATGAAGTTAACTCTGACCAACATTGATGAGCTGACGGATTTTACCTGGGCCATCCGCCAAGCGCTTCAGGCCAACGGCATCACCGGGGATGAAGGCAAAGAGATCGATCACATCGAACTCTTCGCGGCCTCCGCCAAGCCGGGCGTCGACAGCCAGAACTTCGTGCTCTGTCCCGGCAAGGCCTATGACCGGTCGCCCTGCGGCACCGGGACCAGCGCCAAGCTGGCGTGTCTCTATCGCGACGGCAAGCTTCGTGAAGGTCAAACCTGGCGGCAGGAAAGCATTGTGGGAAGCGTGTTCGAGGGCAGCGTCGCGGTACGCGAGGGCAAAATTTATCCCAGCATCAAGGGGGCCGCGTATGTGCAGGCGGAAGGAGAGCTTGTGCTCGATCCCCGCGATCCGTTTTGCATGGGGATTCGGGGATGAGCGATTCCGCGTATGACGTTGCCATCGTCGGCGCCGGCATCGTGGGCGCAGCCTGCGCGGATGAGTTGGCGCGTCGAGGCTTGCGCGTGGCCGTAGTCGATCGGGACACGGTTGGCTCCGGCGCCACGGCGGCCGGTATGGGCCACATCGTGGTAATGGACGATTCGGAGGCCCAGTTTGCCCTGACCCGGTACTCGCAACATTTGTGGCAGCAGCTGCGGAGTGAGTTGCCCGACGATGTCGAGTACGAGCAGTGCGGCACGATCTGGGTCGCGACCGACGAAGAAGAGATGGCGGAAGTACGCCGCAAGCGCGAATATTATCGCGAGCGAGGCGTCGCCACGGAAGCTCTGGATGCTGCGACGCTGCGGAATCTCGAGCCTAACCTGCGCCCCGGCATGGCGGGTGGCCTGCTGGTTCCCGAGGATGGCGTGTTATATCCGCCATGCGCTGCCCGGTTTCTCCTGGAACGGGCGCAGCAGCACGGTGCCCAGGTTCGACTGGGATGTTCGGTCGCCCATCTGGGACAAGGCTGCATTGCACTGAATGACGAACCGGAGATTCGGGCGGAATTCATTGTGAATGCCGCCGGCGCCGGTTCTCCCGACCTCACCGCCGGACTGGAGATCAAGAAGCGGAAAGGGCATCTCGTCATCACGGATCGTTACCCGGGATTTTTGCGGCATCAACTGGTGGAGTTGAGATACCTGAAGAGCGCTCACTCGGTGAGCAGCGACTCGGTGGCTTTCAACGTGCAGCCGCGGCGCACCGGCCAGGTCCTGATTGGCTCCTCGCGGCAATACGGAGCTGAGCACAAAGAAGTGGATCATGCCATGCTGGCCTGGATGTTGCAGCGGGCGCAGGAGTACATGCCGGGGCTGGCAGGGCTGTCGACGGTGCGTTCCTGGACCGGTTTCCGGGCGGCCACGCCGGACAAGCTGCCCTTGATCGGCCCCTGGTCGGCCGACAAGTCTTTGCTTCTGGCAACCGGACACGAAGGATTGGGAATTACAACTTCGCTGGGGACGGCGCGGATCCTGGCGGATCAGATTACCGGCGCCAAGCCGGAGATTCCGGTCGAACCCTACCTGCCTTCGCGAATGGCCAGGGAGCATGTGCATGTCTAGCCTGCTGACGGTGAGCGTAAACGGCATTGCGGTTGAGGTTGCGTCAGGGGCGACCGTGGCGGTCGCGGCGGTGCTGGCGGGACAGGCATGCCGGACATCGGTCAGCGGGCAGCCGCGCGGGCCGGTTTGCGGTATGGGGATTTGCTTCGAATGCCGGGTGACGATTGACGGGAAACCACATTGCCGCAGTTGCCAGATTCTGTGCCAGCCGGGCATGGAAGTGAGGACCGATGGGTAGCGAATCGCGACAGCGATTCGACGTTCTCGTGATTGGCGGAGGGCCGGCAGGCCTGGCGGCCGCCGCGCGCGCCGCCGAGTGCGCGGTGCGCGTTGCCATCGTCGACGACAACTTTTCGCTGGGCGGCCAAATCTGGCGGCGCGCCACGGAGGGACCGAGTCCCCAGGCGGTTCGATGGACGGAACGGCTGCGAGCTGCCGGCACCACGGAGTTGTGCGGCTTGCGTGTCTTTGACCAGCCGCAACCGGGGGTGCTGCTGGCAGAGGGCGCGGACGACATCCATGAACTCCGCTACCAAAAGCTGATCGTCGCGACAGGAGCACGGGAACGATTCTTGCCGTTCCCGGGATGGGCCCTCCCCAACGTGATGGGGGCGGGCGGGCTGCAAGCCATGGTGAAGAGCGGGCTGCCCATTGACCGGAAACGGGTGGTCGTGGCGGGCACCGGGCCCTTGCTGCTTGCGGTCGCGGCATACTTGCGGGAACATGGCGCTGAAGTCCTGATGATTTGCGAGCAAGCGTCGCGGAGCTCACTGGCCCGATTCGGCGTGGCGCTCTTACGTCAACCCGGCAAGATGGTTCAGGGCTTGCGGCTCAGGAAAGCATTGGCGGGAGTTCCATTTGCGACCAACAGCTGGCCGGTGAACGCGCAAGGCGGGCAAGTGCTGGAGAGCGTGACGATCTCGCGCGAGGGAAAGTCCGAAACTATCGCGTGCGACTATCTGGCTTGCGGGTTCCATCTGGTTCCCAACACCGAACTGGCATCACTGCTGGGCTGCCGGATCGAGAGCGGGTGCGTACGGGTCGACGATTTTCAGCGAACCACGCTGCCGGAGGTATTCTGTGCCGGCGAGCCGACCGGGATTGGCGGCATGGAACTGGCGCTGGTTGAGGGCCAGATCGCGGGTCTGGCAGCCGCGGAACGCGCCGCCGAGGCTGGTGCGCTTTTCGGCGAGCGGAAGAAGCTGCGGGCGTTCGCTCAGGCCCTCGACAGGGCGTTCCGGCTGCGCGCGGAACTCCGGCAACTGGCTTCTGCCGCAACCATCGTGTGCCGTTGCGAGGATGTGCCGTACTCGCGCCTGAGCCAGTACGCTTCGTGGCGGGCTGCCAAACTGCAGACCCGTTGCGGCATGGGACCGTGCCAGGGCCGGATTTGCGGCCCGGCCACGCAATTTCTTTTCGAATGGAATCCGGACTCGGTTCGACCGCCGATTTTCCCCGTCCGCGTGGAAAGCCTGGCGGTCACGGCAGGCGCTGCGGAACCCGTACACCAGGAAGTTACAGGAGGGCAGGGATGAATTGGAAAGGCGTGATGCCGGCAATTACAACGTGCTTCACCGAGGACCTGAAAGTCGATCACGGCTTTATGGCCCGCCACTGCCGTTGGCTGCTGGATAACGGCTGCTCGGGCATCGTCGCGCTCGGGTCTCTGGGTGAAGGCGCCACTCTCGCATTCGACGAGAAACTGGATATCCTGCGAACCTGCGTAGCCGCCACGCGCGACCGTGGATCGTTGGTCTCGGCTATTTCGGCGTTGACCACATCGGAAGCGGTGACGCTGGCCAAAGCCGCCGCGGACCAGGGCTGTGACGGCCTGATGGTGCTGCCTCCTTATGTCTACCAGGGCGACTGGCGTGAAATGAAGGCGCACGTCACGGCGGTGTTCCGCGCTACTCCATTGTCCTGCATGCTCTACAACAATCCAGTGGCTTACGGGACTGACTTTCTTCCCGAGCAGATTCGCGAACTGGCGGCCGAGCATGAAAACTTCCGGGCGGTGAAAGAGTCGAGCATGGATGTCCGCAGGGTGTCGGCGATCCGCGCCCTGGTGGACCGGCGGCTGGAGATTTCCGTGGGCGTGGACGACGCTGTGCTCGAGGCCATCGGTGTGGGGGCCACAGGATGGATCGCAGGCCTGGCCAATGCTCTGCCGCGGGAGTCGGTTGACCTCCTGAATTACGGCATGAACGGGGACAGCGGCAAGGCTTTCGAAATCTATCGCTGGTTTCTGCCCTTGCTGCGGATGGATACCGTGCCGAATTTCGTGCAGCTCATCAAAATGGTGCAGCTTGAGGCCGGCATGGGCAACGCTCGGGTGCGCCCGCCGCGCCTGGAACTGGCCGGCGAGGAGTTGGAGCAGGCCCGAAACACAATTCGGGGCGCTTTGCGTGCCCGGCCTCAACCCCTCAACAACTACGCGCTGCCGCAGGCCAAGTAGTCCGCGACACGGCGGTCCAATGTTTCTGCGCGCCCGAGTCAAAACCGGCAATCAAAATCCATGACAGTTTGTGCCCTTCCGGCGTCATTCCGGGCCCGGAACCTCTTACAATAAGGACATGTTTCGGCCAGTTCGATGGTTGCATCTGTCTGTCGTACTTCTATCCGGGAGCCTGCTCTGGGCGGATACTGCCGCGTTTGACCTGGCCGGCCCCAGAATCGAATTGAGGGTGACGCGCGCGGGCAAAACTCTGCCTATCTCCAAGGTCCCCAACCTGCAGGCGGGCGACCGGCTGTGGATTCATCCCGACTTGCCGGACGGGGAGTCGGTGCGTTTTCTGATGATTTCAGTGTTCCTGCGGGGCTCGACTAATCCTCCGCCCGAGGGCTGGTTCACAAAGACGGAAACCTGGAACAAACATGTGCGCCAGGAAGGGATCGTGATTACAGTTCCCGAAGGCGCACAGCAGGCGCTGATTTTCCTGGCTCCGCAGACCGGCGGCGACTTCGGCGCATTGCGCGCCGCCGTGCAAGGCCGGCCGGGAGCGTTCGTCCGCGCGTCGCAGGATCTGAATCAGGCCAGCCTGGACCGTTCACGCCTGGACAGGTACTTGAGCGCAGTCCGGGAGATGTCCAACAGTGATTCCACTGCCCTGCGTGAACGTTCGCTGCTCCTGGCCCGCAGCCTCAATATCAAGGTGGACAATGATTGCTTTTATAAGCCGCGGCAGCAGCAGGAATCCTGTCTGACGCAAAACACCGATCAACTGGTCCTCGACGACGGGCACAGCCAGTCGATGGTGGCAGCGCTCACCTCCGGCAGCGGACCCGATCTAGTGGGGCAGCTCAGCACTACCCGACTGGCGGGCGGCGGAGCCTACAGCCCTTACGTGGGCGCGGTCGTGGACCTGGCGAAAATGATGGAAAGCTTTCACACTCCGGAATACCGCTACATTCCAGCGCTGGCGCTGCCTCATCTTGACGAATTGAATCTGAAGCTCAACAATCCGCCCTCGTTTCGTAAACCGATGTCGGTTATGGTCCTGAGTCTGCCGGCGGTGGAGGCGCCGCAACTGCCTCCGCTTCGACCCGTGGATTCGAATCATACCCTCTGCCTGGAGAAGCCTTCTCTGCTGCTTGCGGCGGAAGGGGCCCCGGTGGTTTTCGCAACGGACTACGCGCATGACCTGACCTTGCGGGTTCCCGACAAGTCGGGTCACGCCATCGATCTGCTCGCGACTCCCGACGCTGCCCGTGGCGGTTTTGTCATTGATACGCGCGCGGCCGCGCCCGACAGGCTGGAGCGCGAGGTAATAGGAACCATCCGTGGTAAATGGGGATTCGAACCCTTGGACGGCCCGGCATTCCATCTGCAGAACGCTCACCCGGACAACTGGACCCTCGCCTCGGCTGATGAGAATGCCCTGATCGTGGGCCGTGAAAACACCATTCACTTCAAATCGGATGCGGCCGCCTGCGTGGACGCCGTTACCCTGAAAAATGAGCAGGGCAAGCCGATTGAAGCGACCTGGAGTTCACCCGCGGGGAATGAACTGGAAGTCAAGGTGCCGCTGAAAGAAGAACGGCCGGGAAAGATCACGATGCTGGTCAGGCAGTATGGCGTCAGTAAGGCCGATGAGGTTGAACTGCACAGTTACGCCGAAGCTGCGCATCTGGACAAGTTGAAGATCAACGCCGGCGACTCTGACGCAACCTTAATCGGGACGCGATTGGACCAGGTGGCGGCGGTCGAGTTAAACGGTGTCCGCTTCGCTCCCGCGGCGCTGGCTCGCGTGGACACCAAAGACGAATTGCGATTGTCCGCCGCGGCGGGAGATGCTTCCACGCTGCATGCAGGCGACGAGGTGACGGCGCGCACCAGCCTCAAAGACGGTCGTGTGCTGACTCTGGTGGCTGGCATCGATCCACCGCGACCGAAAGTGACATTGCTCAACAAGAACATACAACCGGGGCCATCACCCTCTCCGATTCAGCTCGGCAATCAGGATGAATTGCCTCAAGGAGGAAGGCTTTCATTCTTCCTGAAAGCCGAAGTTCCCGATAGATTCTCCCGCACGCACAAGATCGAGGTCGCAACGACGGACGGGTCGTACAACATCTTTCTAAGCCTGGACGACGGTAGCCTCCTGGCGCAGGACGCTCAGACCGTGATGGCGACTCTCGACCCGCTCAAAAGTTTTGGGCCGTCCGCGTTTGGCCCCCTCCGGTTTCGCGCGGTGGATGGCAACCTGAAGGGTGATTGGCAGCCGCTGGCGACCCTGGTGCGGTTGCCGGCACTGAAGGAAGTGCGCTGTCCCGATAGTCCTGACAAGCAATGCACCCTCACCGGGAGCAACCTGTTCCTGATCAGTTCCGTAGGTTCGGATCCCGAGTTCAAACATTCGGTTCCGGTTCCCGAAGGGTTCGCGGACTCCACATTGAGCGTGCCGCACCCGGACAACTCCCTGCTTTACATTAAACTCCGGGACGATTCTTCTTCCGCCAATCCCGTGGCTTTACCCATATTGCCGGAAGCGCAGTAGCTCGCGTCAGAAAGGGCGGGAAGCCATCCACTGGGAAAGCGCACCGGGCCGCTAGGTTTCCTCGCCCCGGCCCGAGCGGTCAGGCTCGAATAATGAGTGTGCCCGGAAGATACGTCGACCATCGATTTCATGCACCGCCAACACCGCGGCTTTCATTGACTTGCCTACCCTACCCGCCTAAGATTGGTCGCCAAAGCGGCTCTTCCGTCCATGATTGGCCAAACCATCTCGCACTACCGCATCGTAGAGAAACTCGGCGGTGGCGGGATGGGAGTCGTCTATAAGGCCGAGGACGTAACCCTGCACCGGTTTGTCGCGCTGAAGTTTCTGCCTGAGGACGTCGCCAAGGATCCCCAGGCCCTGGCCCGCTTCCACCGGGAGGCGCAGGCGGCCTCTGCCCTCAACCATCCCAATATCTGTACCATCCATGAGATTGGACAGCAGGACGGCCATCCCTTCCTGGTGATGGAGTTCCTGGACGGCTTGACCTTGAAGCATCGCATCGCCGGAAAGGCCATGGAGCCGGACGTGCTGATCGGTCTGGCGATCGAGATTGCCGATGCGCTCGACGCGGCTCATGGCGAGGGCATCATCCACCGCGACATCAAGCCCGGCAATCTGTTCGTCACCAAACGAGGTCATGCGAAGATTCTGGACTTCGGCCTGGCGAAGGTCGCCCGGCCAGACGATCCCTCGGGTTCCAACTCGCAGACCGCGGCCACCTCCAGTCAACAGCAACTGACCAGCACCGGAGCGGCCCTGGGCACGGTCGCCTACATGTCCCCGGAACAGGTTCTGGGCAAGCCGCTCGACCCTCGCACCGACCTGTTTTCCTTCGGCGTGGTTCTGTACGAAATGGCCACCGGGACGCTGCCCTTTCAGGGCGATACTTCGGGAGGAGTCTTCGACGCCATCCTTCACCACGTGCCCCGTGCGCTAGATCGCGACCCCGGAGGCTCTTCTCCGGAGTTACAACGCATCGTGGAGAAAGCGCTGGAAAAGGATGTCAATCTGCGCTACCAGCACGCCAGCGACATGCGCACCGACTTGCAGCGGCTCAAGCGGGACACCTCATCTGGGCGGTACCCGATCAGCGGCAGCCGGGAGACCGCAGCCAGCACCGTGGTTCCGCCTGAATCTCGGCGGCGCTGGTGGTGGATCGGAGCGGGAGCTCTTGCATTAATCGCCGTCGCCATCGGTGCCGGCCAGTTGTTCGTCTCTACTCCAGCGCCGCGCATTCTCACGACTACCCAGATCACTAAAGATGGCCGCGTGAAGGGCGGCACACTGGTCACCGACGGAACCCGGCTGTATTTCAACGAAGTCGTTTTCGGTTCGAACGCCAGTCTGGCGCAGGTCTCCGCTTCCGGCGGAGAGACCGCAATCATCCCGACCACCTTGCCCGCTCCCGGAATTGTGGACATTTCACCCAACGGGGCGGAGCTGGTTATCAACGCCGGAACGGACTCCCCCGATAACCCCCTGTGGCTGCTGCCGGTGCCCACCGGCTCCCCTCATCCTCTGGCCGGGATTTCAGCATCAACTGCAGCGTATTCGCCGGACGGCAAGCAAATCGCATACATACAGCATCGAAGCGACGTATACATCGCCAAAGCGGACGGTAGCGAACCGCACAAAGTTTTATCCATGCCAGATATTTGGGGAGTGTCGTTATCTCCCGACGGCCGCCACATGCGCCTGGACGTCAACGACTCCAAGACCGACTTCAACACGATTTGGGAGGCCAACCTGGACGGTAGTAACCCACACCCGTTACTGCCGGCAGGATGGAACACGCCGCCGCACGAGTGCTGTGGCGTCTGGACCCCGGACGGCAAGTACTACGTTTTTCAGAGCACGCACAACGGCGCGTCCAACCTATGGGTGTTGCCGGAGAGCACAGGCTGGTTTCACCGGGGTAAGGCGGAGCCGGTTCAGCTCACTACCGGACCTCTCGACTTCTACGCGGCGCGGCCCAGCAAGGACGGCAAACAACTTTTCGTGATCGGCGTGCAGGATCGCGCGGAACTGGTCCGCTACGACGCCAAGTCCGGCCAGTTCGCCCCTTACTTGTCGGGCATTTCCGTCGGCCATGTGAACTTCTCACCCGACGGCAAGTGGGTGACCTACGTGAGCTTCCCGGAGAATACCCTTTGGCGCAGCAAGGTTGACGGCAGCGAGCGGCTGCAACTCACCTACGCGCCTGAGATCGTGGTGGGACCGCGCTGGTCTCCCGACGGCAAGCACATCTCGTTCACCGGCTTTGAAGTGGGGAAGCCGTGGACGGTTTACGTCGTTTCCTCCGACGGAGGAACTCCGGAGCCTGTGCTCTCTGAGGACCGCAGCCAGTTGGGCGGCGCCTGGTCATCCGACAGCAAGTCGGTTGTGCTGGGGTACATCCAGGAACGGGAAAAACACTTCAACCTGCGACTGGTAGATCTCACCACCAAAAAAGTGTCGGACATTCCAGGATCGGAAGATCTGTGGGTGCCATCCGGGTCGCCGGATGGGCGATACCTCACAGCCGTTTCGGCTGACATGAAGCACACCAAGATCTTCGATGTCAAAAGCGGCCAGTGGTCGAGTCTTTTCGAAGAAATCGTACCGAACAATCTTTTCTCTCATGACGGCAAATTTGTCTACTACGAAGATACGAACGCGGTGGTGCACCGCATCGACCTGGCGAATCGGAAATCAGAAACTGTGATGAGCTTGAAGAACCTCTCCCGCCCCGCCCTTCCGTACTGGCCCCAGTGGCTGGGGCTCGCGCCCGATGATTCGATTCTAGCCATGCGCAATGCCGGGACGCATGAGATCTACTCGTTCGCCTGGCAACCGTAGCTTCGAGGCAACGCAGATGCAATCCTGGTCTATACCGAGGACCAGGCTGCGGATCTGTGAGTAAGAGCCGGGAAACGGCAGTCCATCCAACCGCAATCCATCCGATGACAGGTCAGGCAGCAGCCTTGAACTTCGCGATGATCGCTGTGATGTCGTCGTGTTGTTCCTGAACACCGAATCGCCGGACCCTATCCACAATTGCGGTCAACAAAGCCCGGCACGGCAGCTCCCGATGCTGCTGGAGCGAGTCGATCAGGTAGCGCTCGCCAAATTCCTCTCCTTGCTCGTTGCTGGCTTCGGTGATGCCATCCGTGTAAAGCGCCAGCACGTCGCCGGGAAAAAGCTCCTGCTCCCGGATTGAGCAATTCCACTCTCTGAACAGCCCGAGCAGTGTGCTGGTGGACTCCAGCCGATCCACCCTGCCGTCGCTTCTTACCAGGAGACCTGACAGATGGCCGCAATTGACGTAGCGCAGTCGCCGCGCCGCCTCGTCGTAGTCGGCAAAGAAGAGCGAAGCATAGGCGCTGTCGCCGGTGTTGTCAAAGAAGAGGCGGTTCACCGACCGAAGCAACGCCTCGGGCTGATCGCAAGCCAGTGACGCCTGGCTCCGCAGGCTGGCCTGCAAATTCGCCATCAGCAGAGCGGCGGCGATCCCCTTTCCGGAAACATCGCCAATGATCAGCCCCAGCCGCTGCGGCCCGAGATTCAGGAAATCGAAATAGTCCCCTCCCACCTGGCGCGCCTGCAGGCAGACACCCGCGTACTCGACGGTTTGCAACTCCGGCTGAATCTGCGGAAACAACCTCGCCTGCACCTGCCGCGCTATTTCCAGTTCATGGGCGGTACGGCGTTCCGATTCGAGTTTCGCGGCGTGCGCCTGCCGGCGCAACTCCAGGTTCTGACGCACTTCGTCGAAGCCTTCCAGGCCAAACGCATTCCCGTCCGGATCCTCGAAACGCGCATAAGTGCCGCCCCAACCCGGCGTCTCCGGAGCAGTAGTGAAACGAACCCCGCGTTCGCTCCATTCTTTGTACTTGGCCTGGACGTCTTCGGTCATGAACAGCACCCAGCGGTAGCCGCCAATCAGGTTGTATTCCGGCGCGTCGATCTTTGGTTCCACCAAGGCAAGATTCGCGCTACCGTCGGGTGGCGCCACTTCGATCCAGCGTTCACCGGTGGGAAGGCGTTGTTCGGTGAGCAGTTCGAAGCCCAGTTGTTGCAGGTAGAACGGTTTGCTCACTTCCAGGTCGCGAACGAAGACGACGATGTCCTGAATCGACAGGTAGGGCTCGTCGCGGCCCGGCCGAAGCACGGTCCGCTCCGCCCACGAGAAAAAGGCGTCGCTGGCCATCCGCGTGATTATAACGGCCCTGATCAGTGTTGCAATCAGGCGAATACGCTCATTCCCGGACGACGGCTGGGGCCTTGGTTTGTCCTAATCGCGATATTACGTCAACCACGTTTCACACTCTCGAAGCCGACGCATTCTGCCTGTCCGGCCAATCACGCGGCTGAAACTGAATTATGAAGGGTAAAGCATAGATTCTGCGGTAACCTCTAACCGAGAAGGAGTCGCTTTTGCCCGGGGATTCAGTCGGCAAAGCAACAATTCCTGGTTATGCCCATGTCAATATCAACAGCTAGTTCGAAGTTGAGTTCGAACCTCGGGCGTCATGTTTTTGGAGCGGCGGATCTGGCCTTTGGCGTCATCACGCTGGCCTGGCACGAGTACAACGGCTGGCACCTACCCCAGTACATTGTCTACCCCGCCGCCGCTGCGGAGATCTTCGGCGGAACGGCGATTCAGTTCCGCCGGAGCGCGAAAACGGGCGCAGTCATCCTGGGCGCGGTGTATCTTGCTTTCGCTCTGGGATGCGTGCCACAAATCTTCGTCAAACCGCAGGTCTACAACAGCTGGGGCAATTTCTTCGAGCAGTTTTCGCTGGTGGCAGGAGCGGCGATCGTTTATGCGCGCTTGTCATCGCGATGTTCACAGGAAACACTTAATCGGATCGGCCGCATTCTTTTGGGCATCTGTACCGCTTCCTTCACCCTCGAACAGGCGACTTATCTTGGCGCTACCGCAAGTCTGGTCCCGAAGTGGCTTCCGCCGACTCAGATGTTTTGGGCAGTGGCTACGACTGTTCTGTTCGCGCTGGCGGCGGTGGCTCTACTTGCAAATCGAATGGCACTTCTCGCGACTCGCCTTCTGACACTGATGCTCGTGATCTTTGGCTTACTCGTGTGGGTACCGTTGATTCTTTCCGATCCCCACAGTCATGCGAATTGGAGCGAAACCGCCGAAACCTTCGCCATTGCCGGAGCAGTGTGGATTCTCGCTGATCTCCTCGGCCAGTATGGGCTTGAATAACCATCGCCTGCGATTATGCGCGCACAGCTCACCAAACATTCTTCCTGACGTCGAAGAAGTGTATGAAAACAATCTTTTCCAGCCCCACGGTAATCGCCTTGGTCGTTTTATTTTGTGCGATGTGGACTTCGGCCCAAACGCCGAAAG
Source organism: Terriglobales bacterium (assembly GCA_035632335.1). Classification (GTDB taxonomy): domain Bacteria; phylum Acidobacteriota; class Terriglobia; order Terriglobales; family Acidobacteriaceae; genus JAIQFF01. The sequence goes on along the minus strand of DASQHA010000312.1, from coordinate 17,278 downwards.
GTGCGATCGGTATCGCATACCAGTTCAGCCACTCCGTGAACGACTCTCCATCGTTCTCACCAGACGGTGAGGAAATGGTTTTCATCTCAGTCGTGGCAGGCAAGGAACAACTGTTCCGTATGCGATTGGACGGCTCGCAAATAAGCGAACTGACACACGATGATGCCGACCATGAAGATCCGGCGTGGTCGCCGGACGGGAAGCACATCGCATTCGTGCTGATGCGCAACGGCCTGGAGCGAATTTACCTGATGAATGCCGATGGCACCGGGGTTGAACCGCTCACCCCAGCGGAAGTGAAGACAATCCATCCCAACTGGAATCCAGACAGCAAAAGCATTGCCTACTGCACGGATGATGATTTGAAGCCACCGAAGAAGAATCCGGCAGAAATCTATTCCATCGAAATCGTCAGCCGAAGGATCACCAAACTGATCGGCGGCGGCGTGAACACCTACCCCGCGTGGTCTCCCGACGGGAAAAGAATTGCCTTTCGACGGATGTTGGGCGAGAGCAACTCTGAGGTCTTTCTCGCCAACGCCGACGGCAGCGAGGCCCGTAACCTGACCAACGATCCGGCGTTCGACGGATGGCCGGCATGGTCGCCCGATGGAACGAGGATCGCGTTCGCATCGAATCGACGAGGTAGTTATGAAATTTACATCATGAATCCAGATGGAAGCGGGGTGAGAAAAGTGGCAAATAACGAGGGCCGGGCAACGGCCCCGCAATGGACCAAGGATGGTAAGAACTTATTCTTCCCTCTGTGCAAGAAGGTGGATTTCTCGTTCGATTGCCAGATTTACGCAGTGAAGCTGGATGCGTTTACGAAGTGATGGAGCCGCACCCGCACCTTCTCCGCCTGTCGAAGCCTGAAGTTCGCTCAATATTGTTGCAACCTGGTCAAAGCTTAGAAATCCCGCAAAGGCGGTTTGTCTAGAAGAACTACATTCCCCGCGCTCGGGACGCCGGAAGGCTGCCCTCGCTTTTCCAGCGGGCCTTTCGCACGGCTGAGACTGCTCCGATCATCTCTCCATCGCAGTCAGGGCCGCCGCTACTGGACTCGGGTCCGTTCCTGTTGCGGCAGAACCATCGGCGCGCTGGCGAGCTCTTCCTTCTCGCCCGCTGCGAACTGCTCCGCCTCGGTCGAGCCCGCCAGCGCTGTGGTGGAGGAGGTTCCACCCGCGATCACTTGCGTCACCGTGTCGAAGTAGCCCGTCCCCACAAACCGCTGGTGTTTCACCGCTTCGTATCCATGTTCCTCAGCGCTGCTGAATTCTTTCTCCTGCAAGCGGGAATAAGCACTCATGCCGGACGTCTTGTAAGCTCGCGCCAGTTCGAACATGCTCAGATTCAGGGCATGAAATCCGGCCAGGGTAATGAACTGGAACTTGTAGCCCATGGCTGCCAGTTCGCTCTGGAAGCGCGCGATGGTGGCGTCGTCCAGTTTCTTTTTCCAGTTAAATGAAGGCGAACAGTTGTAGGCCAGCATCTTGCCCGGATACTTCGCGCGTATAGCGGCGGCGAAACGGCGCGCTTCTTCCAGATTGGGTTCGGAAGTTTCGCACCAGATCAGGTCGGCATAAGGTGCGTAGGCAAGGCCGCGAGCAATGGCCGAGTCCAGGCCGCCGCGGATGCAGAAAAAGCCTTCGGCCGTGCGGTTGCCGCTCAGGAACTCACGGTCGCGGGGATCGGTGTCGCTGGTGAGCAGGTATGCGCTGTTGGCGTCGGTGCGCGCCATGATGAGGGTCGGTACACCCAGGCAATCGGATGCCAGCCGCGCCGCAACCAGCTTCTGGATCGCCTCGCCCGTCGGTACCAGAACTTTCCCGCCCAGGTGTCCGCACTTCTTGGCAGACGAGAGCTGGTCTTCAAAGTGGACGCAGGCCGCGCCCGCTTCGATCATGGCTTTCATCAATTCGAATGCGTTGAGATTTCCACCGAATCCCGCTTCTGCATCGGCGACCAGCGGAGCAAACCACTGGATTCCATTCTTCCCTTCGGCATGATGGATCTGGTCCGCCCGGGTGAGCGCCTGATTGATGCGCCGCACCAGATTGGGCACGCTGTCAGCCGGATACAAGCTCTGATCGGGATACATTTGCCCGGCATCATTGGCATCGGCCGCAACCTGCCACCCGCTGACATAGATCGCCTGCAGCCCGGCTTGCACCTGCTGAATCGCCTGATTGCCCGTCATCGCGCCCAGAGCCGCCACATGCGATTCGAGTTGCAGAAGACGCCACAGGCGCTCGGCGCCGTGCCGGGCCAACGTGTTTTCAATCGGCATCGAGCCCCGCAAGCGCTCGACATCATTCGGGCTGTAAGGCCGCGTAACCCCTGCCCAGCGCGGGTTTGACGCCCAATCAGTCAATGGGGACGGTGCCTTGCCGTTAGTAGCCATATGTCTCCTCGCAATTCTTCGCGTAGATCTGCCTGGCGCCGGCATCCGCCGGCTGTAGAGAGGGCATCTCGCCCTCTCTTCAAATCGGATCAAACTCTTGGTTCAAAATCATCGCCTCACTGATCCGCCTCGCCTCGCGAAACGTATCGGCCGTCCCCAAATCACGGTCCGGATTCTCGAGCAGCGTTTCCAACTCCTCGTCAAACAACCGCGCAATCAGCTCCGGCGTATGCGATACGGCTTTCCCGTCGTCCATCACCGGCACCTGCCGGTTGTGCCGCAGACGCTGCGCGATCATCAGACGATAAATACGATCCGTCGCCAGGTCCTCCATGTAGCCGTCGAGCAAGCTGGCGCCCTTGCCGTTCAACACGCCATTGCGATAACGGATCACCGTCCGCACCGCTGCCCGCGTCCCCGCCAGCGTGCGCTGGCCCACATCCTTCGGTACCGGCCGCAAATCCGGATAGCGTTCCGCCTGCGCCCTCCGCCCCTGCAACTGGTTGGGGAAGGGGAACTGGTCGAGCGCAATCTGGTTTTGATCGGGATGCCCCGTCCACGCTCCATCCATGAGACAGTCAGCCTCATTCTTCTTATCTTTTGCCAGCGCGGATAGGGCCCGCTCATTCAATTCTCGATCCTCGCGGCTGGGAAAGAGCGCGGTCATTCCGCCAATCGCCAATGCGCCGCGTTTGTGGCAAATCTCGGGCAGCAACTCGCGCAGGTTCTGAAAGAAGGGAACGTTCGAAGGAATTGTATTGCGGTCAGGCAGCACCCAGTCCGGATCGTCCAGATTGAAGTGGATCAGGCTGGCCATGTAATCCCAGCGCCCCAGGTTCAATCCCAGAATGTGGTCTCGGAGGTTGTAGAGGAACTCCTCCATCTGAAAAGCCAGCGGATGCGATTCCACCAGCGCCATGCACTTGATGTATTCGCGCGGCCATCCCCGGACCTCGGCCAGCGCCTGAAACAGGTCACGCCACCACAGCGCTTCATCGGCTGACTCGGACTTCGGAATGTAAAACGCCAGTGGGTGCTTCAGTTCCGCCGGATCAACCCGGAATACGATACTTGCGACGTCGAACAGTGACGCGGGCGTCAGCTCATCGCCGAATATTCCGCCCTGATGAATGTGCAGACCACGAGGGCGAATCCAAATCGCCGTAGTCCCCGGCGCTATGCCGACCACCTTGTCCCGTTTCTTGTCGAAATACGTCAGCGTGCCGCGCAATGCTTGCAGAATATTTTCCATCCCGAGCCGCTGATGGTCCCATTCGTTCACCATGGAATCTTCCAGGTCGAGCATCACCCCGGGCGCGCCCGAGTTGAGCATCTTGACCACCAGGTCGGCATCGTCGGCCGGACCCGTCATCTGGTTGCGCTGGTCCCGGCACCATTCCGGCAATTCGATTCGCCAGCCCCGCCGCACCGCATCTCCGGGAAATCGGTGGGTCGGCTTATCGCCCTGATAAGACTCCTGCAGAACGCGTTTGCGTTCTCCAATCAAGGACCGCTGCCAGGGTGCAAAGCGGCGATGGAGCGGCGCCAGAAACTCGATAAACCCTTCCGGAAGATCGTGCCTGGGGTCAAATGTGGCTGGTGGGCAGTTCACTTGAAAGCCCTCCAGGGCAACCTTGCCAACGGGAATAGTGGCCATGGCTTAACTCCTGAAATTCAGAGTGCCGGAGCGTTCAGTTGTTCAGATTGCGCTGCGAAGGCGGCCCGAACGGGCCCAGGGGAGCCCCTCAAATAACAACCTCGATTCTTAAGGCAACTGGGCTTCCAATCGGAACCGGCGCTTCACCCTATAGAATTCAACATCTTGCTGGTGACCTCCGCAGCAGAGAGCGACAGCTTTTCCTTCCCAGCACACAATGCTTGCACACACCCAACGCAGGCGTGACGAAACTTCTCTGAAAGTGATCCGGGCCGGGCGGGGTCAACGAGTGTAGACGACCATTCTCGTCAACCGCGGGTCGTGCGACAATGCCATTGCTTAGAAAAAGCCATTGAATCGGCCCGCGACGCGCCTCACAGCAATTGCGGAGTTTGGAAATGAAGAATCCCGTTCGGTTCCTGCTGCATGTGCCTGTTCCTTGGGTGTTCGTGCTGACCTTTCTCCTTGGAGTAGTCCTGGAACATGTGCATCATCGCACCCTCTCTCCAACATTGGCCTCGGTTAGTAGGACGGCCGGAGCTGTGTTGTTTGCTGTGGGTGCCGTCATTGCAGGCTGGGGGCTCGTGCTTTTCGGTAAAGCCAAAACCACAACGGTTCCGGGTAAGTTATCCGGGAAACTGGTGACTTGGGGACCGTATCGCTTCACTCGAAACCCAATGTATGTAGGCCTTGTCTTAGCCTACCTCGGAGAAGCGGGGTTACTGAAACAAATCTGGCCAGTCGTTCTTCTCCCCTTCACGGTTGCCTACATTAACTGGAGTGTGATTCCGGTCGAGGAGGCGAAGTTGGAAGAAGCCTTCCCCAACGAGTACAAACAGTACCGCGCGAAGGTGCCGCGCTGGTTTTAGCAAACACCAAGGGGCGCTCAGTCCTGTCTATTACACGAGTACGGCGTTGATCTCAGTCGTATCAATCAATAGTTGGCGATAAATCGCGGTCACACTCATTGACCCCGGATCGTGGTTCACAGGGACTGCTTTAGGCAGCTTTTAGACTAGTTCCCCGCGCGCTAGAGGACATTCACCTCCGTGAAAAGAGCCATGATTTAAGCTACGGTGTAACGGGATTGATCCGGGCGGCAGCGCCCCATGTCTATCTGCCGACAGTGATCGCCGAGTTATGGCCGTAAGGGGTTTGTAGTGGAACCATTTCGGATTCATGTCGCGGATGAGGTGCTCGATGACTTGCGGGCACGGTTGCGCCAAACCAGATGGCCCGATCAGATACCCGGTATAGGCTGGCAACAGGGCACCGAGTTGGACTGGTTGCGACGCCTGGTTTCCTATTGGGCCAACGAATTCGACTGGCGTGGCTGGGAACGAAGGCTCAACGCGTTCAACCACTTCACCTGGGAGGGCATCCACTTTGTGTACCAGCGCGCGGCATCAGGCAGGGGCGTGCCGCTCATTCTCACGCACGGCTGGCCCGGCAGCTTCCTCGATTACGTGGAGATGCTGCCCATGCTTGAGCACTTCGACGTGGTCGTTCCCTCCCTGCCGGGATATGGTTTCTCGCCGCGCCCACTCCAGGTCGGCATCAACTACCGCTACGTCTCGGAGCGCTGGCACCGGCTCATGTCTGAGCTTGGGTACTCGCGTTATGGTGCGAGCGGTTATGACTTTGGGGCTGGGGTAACAACGATCCTTGCGCTTGACCATCCGCAATCACTGATGGGAATCCATCTCACGACTCTGGAGTCGGATCTCACCCCCGTCGTGAACGATACGGAATTGTCCGATGTCGAGCGTTCGTACCTGGCCGTAAACCGGGCCTGGGAAACGACGGAGCGGGGCTACAGTGCGATCCAGTCCACCAAGCCGCAGACGGTGGGCTATGGCCTCAACGACTCTCCGGCAGGGCTCGCGGCGTACCTGGGTGAGAAGTGGCACTCGTGGAGCGACGTTACGCCGACCGACGACTTCCTGTGCGCCACGCTCACGTTGTACTGGATCACGCAGAGCATCACTTCGTCGATGCGCGACTATTGGGACAATCGCTGGCACCCGGTCGATCCCGCCTACGTCAGCACACCCACGGCGTTTGGCGTTTTCGCGCACCAGACCGTCCCCGAGGGCGAACTGCCGCGCTCGTATCTGGAGCGCTTATACAACATTCAGCGCTGGACAGTCTTTCCACGCGGGGGGCACTTCGCCCCGGCTGAGGAACCAGCGGCGGTCGCAGCGGACCTCGCCGCCTTCTTTCGTGGCCGGAGCTGAGGCCATACTGACAATCCGCACTTTCAAAGCAACGGGATTGTCAGGAAGCCGTCTTCTCCTTGGCGTTACACTCCAAACGGACCAGATGGCCGGCAACCAGGTGCAATCGCTTGATTGCAACAGTCAGGGCTGCAACAGCTTGCATGGGCTTGTCTGGCGGTGGACTCGGTGGGAGCCTTATCGGGCATGGAGACGCGCCAGGCAGATTTGCGGAGCATCATTCGACTTGTGGCGATCCTCAATCTGGCATATTTCGGGATTGAGTTCGCCGTGGCTCTCGCGATCGGATCGGTTTCGCTCTTCGCTGACAGCATCGACTTTCTTGAAGACGCATCGGTCAACTTCCTGATCCTGGTTGCGTTGGGGTGGAGTGCTCCCCGCCGCGCGCGCCTGGGAATGGCGCTTGCTGGAATTTTGCTGGTGCCGGGGTTGGCCACTCTTTGGACCGCGTGGCACAAGTTCCTCACGCCTGTTCCACCCGCGCCCGTGCCACTGTCACTCGCGGGTGCGGGGGCGCTCGTGGTGAACCTGTCATGTGCGCTCATGCTGGCCCGCCATCGCCACCACGCAGGTAGTTTGACCCACGCAGCGTTTCTTTCGGCCCGCAACGATGCATTGGCCAACGTCGCCATTATCGGTGCAGGGCTGACGACAATTTACATCCGATCAGCGTGGCCCGACTTGATTGTAGGGCTGGGGATTGCAGCGATGAATGCGGACGCAGCGAGAGAGATTTTCACGACGGCGCGGGAAGAACACCGGACAGCCGTTCCGTGAAGGATGCAGAGGGCTTCGCGTCCCGCAATGGCGGTGTGTTCTTACCTGGCCCTGACCGGATCCGCCGTTCCATCCGACCACCAGCCCGCGGGAACCATGAATACATTGATGGGCTCCGGAGCGCCACGGAACTGTGGATTCAGCATGACGGGCGAGTGGGACAGATCTGCACCCCACGCGGCGCCATCCATGAGGGGAGTGTAAAACATCAGGTGAGCGATCCAGTTGTGGTTATCGCCATCGGTGAGGTACTGATCTTTCGACATCATGTAGGACATCGCTCCAGGCTCCAGGGGCGGCAGCTCTTGCTTAATGAACGCCTTGATGCCTTCGATGATCTGAGCTTTGGATTGACCGGCCAACACCATCTCCGTTCTCTTGTAGGTCAGCGGCAGGATGGAGCGGGCAGCCGGCGGATTGAAGCAGACCGGGCCTCGAAGCTTAGGGTTCCAAAAATTATCGGAACCATCACCACCGAACGGCGACATCCACCCCCTCTCCACCACACACACGAAGCCGTTCTTACCCTTGACAGCGGTTTCGTAGCCATGCCGTCCCAGGACGAGAACATCGGCATCGCGCGAGATTGCCTCCGGCGCCGCACTCCGCGCCATGGCAATCTCGGCAGGTCGATCCATCAGGTACTGGTCAAGCGGGGCCATGCTCGGAAATGAGGCTTTGGCGTCCTGCGCCTGCACCTGCCACGCCGTGCTCAGCACGACCACCAACGCGAAGCTTCCTACTAGTGCGACAGTCCTGACGATCTTTCGGTCCATTGATTTTCCCCTCATTGTCTTCGGCCATGTAGGCCACGCCGATCCCGCTGTCTTCGAGTCTTTCGACCATGCGGTAGTGCGCGAAATGGCTTCCCGGATCATGCCGCAAGCATGCTATGGCGGAAAGCGAAGGCAAGTCAATAAAAGCTGGGGCTCGGCGGTATCTGCTCAAACGAACGTTCTGGTTCGACTTGACGGCACGGCTTACAATACCTCCATAGACCTTTCCGCAAAATGGGGAGAGGGCTGCCGCAACTTCGCCTTCCTGAAAGAACGGGTTCCCGATGAAAACCGCAAGTGATCGCTCAATTGCGCGGTTTGGGAGGAGGAGAAAAACATGACCGAGCAAGAGTTTGCCGCGAGATGGTGGAGTGGCAGATTCCCCAGCGCCAACCCTCCGACCGGCGCCAGCCCGATCACCTTCACCGATGCGCTGGACCTGCTGGTCCATTTTCGCAGGGGCTGGGGGACGAAATCGGCGATGAAGGTGAAGGAAAAGCATTTTCTGGAGAGTTGGTGGCAGGGCCGATCCTCTACCGTCGATCCTCTCAATTGGGACAGCTTCATGACTCTGGCAGATGCTGAGGATCTCCTGGTCCAGTATCGCAAGGCTGCTCACGTTGTCTGGCCGGTCGAGATGCCCACAGCGAGCTGAAGGGAATCGATTGTAGCCACAACAATTTCCGCCGGGGGAACTCCGCGGCTACAATCTGCCGGGTCGATTATTTCCTGCGATTCACCGACTTCAGCATCACAGTCTTTGATCTCTAAGATTCCGTTATGCGAGGATGAGTGGCCGCGTTGGCCAAGCGTAGGCCCGGCCCAGAGACTGCCATAGAGGAAGGAAATATCCATTGATATTGTATCGGACCACTGATGGGATATTCGTCGAACACGATAGCAAGTTCTACCGCGTTAACGCGCCGTCGTTCGACTTTCTAGTTGCCCAGGACGATCTGCTCGGATTTCTCACTTCCATTGTCGGCGGGGGAAATCCCGCGGAGCCATTCGACCAGAAAAGCCTGCAGGCCCCGATTGGCAATCAGGAGGTCTGGGCCGCTGGCGTCACTTACTACCGCAGCCGCAGTGCGCGGATCGAGGAATCAAAATCGGCTGGCGGTGGCGACTTCTACGACCGCGTCTACTCGGCGGAACGGCCCGAGTTGTTCTTCAAGGCGGTTGCGCACAGAGTGGCGGGCCCGAATAGTCCGGTAAGGATCCGCCGGGATGCTACTTGGTCTGTTCCTGAACCGGAACTGACGTTGCTTGTCACCCCACGCGGTCAGATCATCGGCTACACCATCGGCAATGACATGAGTTCCCGCGATATTGAAGGTCTGAACCCTCTGTACCTGCCTCAGGCAAAGGTTTACGACCAGAGTTGCTCGCTCGGACCCGGCATCCTCATCCAGAATGAGCCGCTGCCCTCCTCCACCCGCATCAGTCTGGATATCCTGCGCGGCGGGCAGTCAGCGTTTACAGCAACCGTCACTTTGACCGAGCTGAAACGCAGTCCGGCGACATTAGTTGAATATCTTTTCCGCGACCACAGTTTCCCTTACGGCTGCCTCCTGCTCACCGGCACCGGTATCGTTCCGCCAGATTCCTTCACGCTGCGAAAGGCAGACGAGATCCGCATCAGCATCGATGGCATCGGCACCCTGGTGAATACTGTCGCCTGAACCAAAGATTTTCGCGACGAGAGCTCTTGAAACAGATGCAAGTCGCCTAAACGAGACTGCTCAACGGTGCATGGGGTTCAGCCGCGATTTTCTCTCCACTACCCGCCCATCAGAACTTCCCTCTACCCGGAGGGATGGCTTACTCTATATCGCCATGCAACGCCTTGCACTGCTGCTTACACTGCTCGTCACCACCGCCTGTTTTTCGCAAGAGCCGGTCCGCGTCAAGGTCAACCTGGTCAGTGTGTCCTTCTCGGTGAGGGATTCACGCGGGGCGCTGGTTGAAAACCTGACCAAAGACGATTTCGAGGTTTTGGAGGACGCGGTTCCTCAAAAGATTGCTTTCTTCTCTCGAAGTTCCGATGTGCCGCTCACCTTAGGATTGATTGTGGATGCCAGCGGCAGTCAGGATCATTTCTCCAAGCAGCACAAGCACGACCTGGAGGTGTTCCTGCAAGATGTTCTCGGGCCGAAGGACCGCGCCTTCATGCTGTGCTTCGGAAACCACCTGCGCCTGGTGAGCGACTTCACCCAATCGAGCGGCCAGATTCTGGATGCCCTGGATCGCTACCAGCACGATACCGGCCGCTTCCCGGAACTGGGCCCGAAAGAGTCTCGCGACCTGGGCACGGCGTTTTACGATTCCATTTTCTATTCGGTAACCGAAAAGCTGGCAGATGAAGACGGGCGGAGGGCCCTTCTGATCTTCAGCGACGGCGAAGATAACTCCAGCTCTCACGACATGATGACAACCATTGAAACGGCGCAGAGCGCGAACGTCATTCTGTTCCCCATCCGCTATACGGAGAAAGAGCACGGCAAACTGACGGCCCGCAATAAATACGGGATCGCCGTGATGGACCGTCTGGCGAAAGAAACCGGCGGCACCGTGTTTGACGCGGAAGCCATCGACCCGCACACCTACTTTCGTCAAATCGGCGAGGAACTGCGCAGCTCCTACGACCTGGCTTATTATCCGAGCAATCCGGTCAAGGATGACTCTTTCCGCAAAATCGTCATCCGCCCCAAGCAAGATGGGCTCAGGGTGCGCTCCAAGACTGGATACTTTTCGAGATAGACTCGCGCATTAAGGGGCCGCGTTGAACGTCGCTACCTGCATGACCCACACGCCGGAAGCCTCGGTCGCCGTCGCGTTGTAGCTGCCCGTCGCGTTCACCGTCTTGTCTTCCGCGATGTTGCCATAGAGATTGATTATCCGCGACGCGAATCCACTGCCCGCCGACGTGAATTTCGATCCGCTCGTACCGGCCCCAAAAATCAGTTCACTGGCCGCCGTCGTGCTCACCGAGCCGCTGTTCGCCGCCGTTCCTGTTCCCGCCGCTCCCACGGCCTTGTCGAAGGGCGCCGTCGGGTCCAGGCCGCTGTATTCCAGAATCCGCACATCCGGATACACCGCCGCCTTGCTGAACGTCACCGTCACCGTCGTGCTGCCCCCGGCAATGTTCGGAGCATAGTAGATCGACTGCCTCAACCCGGTCCCGCTGGTCGGACCTACCGCCAGCTGGTAGCCGTTCAACTTGTTGTCCGTCACCGAGCTGATGGTCGACGTGGTGTCTCCCCAGCCGATGACCACGATGTTCATATCTCCCGCCGTCTGCGCCACCGCATACGTCACCGCCAATGTCGTGTTCGAGGCCTGGATCGTCGACGGCCCCGAATTCGACTGCACAAACGCGATGTTTCCTCCTCCGCCGCCGCCGCTGCTCGTGTAGGTGTACCCGTTGTTCAGCGTTCCATTCTGATTGTCGGTGTTCGTTACCACCACGTTCACTGCGCCCGCCGCGTGCGCCGGGGTCGTCGCCGTGATCGTCGTGCTGTTCGCTACGCTCACACCTGTTGCCGAGGTTCCTCCAAAACTCACTGTCGCTCCTGGCAGGAATCCGGTGCCCGTGATGGTCACCGGCGTCCCGCCCGCCGTCGTTCCTGAAGTCGGTGAGATCGAAGTTGGAACGGGCGGGGGTTGCGCCGAACCTCCGCTCGCCCGGAAGGTTGCCACCTGCATCACCCAGGCGCCCGAACTGCCGGTCGCCGCGGCGCTGTAGCTGCCCGTGGCATTGACCGTCTTGTCTTCCGCGATATTGCCGTACAGATTGATCATCCGCGCGGTGAAGCCGGTACCCGCAGCCGTGAATTTCGATCCGCTGGTGCCCGCTCCGAAGATCAGTTCGCTGGCTGCCGTCGTGCTCACCGAACCGCTGTTCGCCGCCGTTCCCGTCCCGGCCGCTGCCAACGCCTTATCGAAGGGCGATGTCGTATCCAGGCCGCTGTATTCCAGGATTCGCACATCCGGATAGACCGCCGCCTTGTTGAACGTCACCGTCACCGTGTTGCTGCCTCCGGCGATGCTCTTGGCGTAGTAGATCGACTGCCTGAGCCCGGTCCCGCTCGTCGGACCTATGGCCGGCGTATACGTATTCAACCTGCTGTCAGTCACCGAGCTGATCGTCGACGTGGTATCTCCCCAGCCGATCACCACGATGTTCGTGTCACCCACCGTTTGCGAAGCCGGATAACTCACCGCCACCGTCGTGTTCGAAGCCTGGATCGTTGCCGGCCCCGAATTCGACTGCACTAACGCGATGCCTCCACCGCTTCCCCCGCCGCCACTGGAGGTGTACGTATACCCGTTGTTCAAGGTGCCGGTCTGAGCGTCCGTGTTGGTCACTACCACATTCACCGCGCCCGCGGCGTGCGCCGGTGCCGTCGCGGTAATTGATGTGCTGCTGGCCACGTTCACGCCGGTCGCTGCCGTTCCTCCAAAGCTCACCGTCGCTCCCGCCAGGAAGCCCGTGCCGGTGATGGTGACTGGCGTTCCTCCCGCCGTGGTCCCCGATACCGGCGACATTCCGCTCACCGTTGGCGCCGGATTGCCCGGGGGCGGCGGAGGCGGGTTGCTACCCGATTGCGAAAGCGGGACAAAACTGAAACTCCGCACAAACATGTAGCGGGTGACGTTGGGCGTGGCAAGACCGCCCCAGCCAGTGCTGTTCGTTCCCCAGTGGTTGATCATGGCGTAGGCGGGGGTTTGCGGGACGACGCCAGTGTGCGTCGACACCAGCGCGCCGTCAACGTAGAAGCTGATGGAAGAGGGCGTCCACACGCATTTGTATGAGTGGAAACCTGCCTCCGGCGCGAAGGGCGCTTGCGACGAGGTCGATTGCTTGGTGTTCACGCTGGTCCAGGTTGTCCACCAGAGCGTGCCAGGATTCTGTCCTTCAATCTCCGGGCTGTCGATCTCGGTCTGTGAGTTGTTCACATACACGAAGCCCGAGCTGATCTGGCCGGAGACGGCCACACCGGATCCCGTGGGCGTGCTTGAAGTCGAAGAAGCGCGGATGACCCACTCGTAAGTTCCGAAGCCAAGGATCTGCTTGGACTGCAACTCGCCGCCAACCGAAGCGATCCCGCCGCTCGAGTTGTAGGTCTGCGTGACCTTGATGCGCAGCATTCCGGTGGAGAAGTCGAGATTCGAAGGAACGAACGTGCCCCCGCCCGGAGCGCCCCAGTTGGAGGGGATCCATTTAGAGGTGTCGAGCGACCCACTGGAAAAATTGTCGAAGAACGTGGCGCCCGCCGGGGCCGAAGGCGCGGCGGCTTGCAATGTACCGTTGACGAGGAAAAGAGTTGCCAAGACTAAAACGACCATCCTCATTATGAGAACCTCTACAGGAGATGGGGACGGGCGAACCAATCCCTTATTGGCCAGAGGGACTGCGGGGCCTTGGGAACGGTGAAATTTCCGATTACTAGACTTACGCTCGACGTGCCAGTTCGACACTCAGCGGCTGTACCCGAAAGAAGGGCACACGTGGACTGCTCCGCTCATCATTTCCCTTGATGAAAACCTAACCCCAGGTCCGTAAGGCAGCGGGACCTGGCTGAACTGGAATCCGAAGCGGTTGCTGCAAACAATGTTTCCCGACTCCGCATCCAGGACGCGGAGACAGAAACCCTGGGTTCGACGAATAGCGGCCCGGGAATAGTAACAAAACCGGAGCTAAAAGTCTTGTACCTCGGGCCCTGAATCCCGCACCCGGCGGGCGATTTGGCCCAACCGGGGCAGCAGACATTCCGACTCCGACAGAGAACTGACCACCTCAGTGGCGTGACCGGAAAGAGCAGTAAGGTTGAGGCGAACTTCGCAGATTGCGTCTACTTTGGGTCCACAATCTCCGGATGAGGTGGCCGAACGAACTAGAAGTACAAAGGGGTATCCGTAGGAATGGAAGGGAGTAGATTAGACTTCGTCTGAAGCAGCCGTCCGGGAGGGAAGCCGCCATGCGAATCAGTCCAATTTCCCACAACGAATGCAGTGAGCTGTTGAAACGCGTATCTGTCGGAAGACTGGGATGTTCGTTAGACAATCAACCGTATGTTGTACCCGTTCGCTTTTCGTATGAGCCTGACTGCATTTACATCTTTTCGACTGTCGGCCAGAAGATCAAGTGGATGCGGCAAAATCCGAGGGTGTGTCTGCAAGCCGACGAAATAGGGAATTCGTCGAACTGGCTCAGCGTAATCGTGACTGGAACCTACCTGGAACTGAGCGAGCCGCAGTACCACACCGCTCAGCGGGAACATGCGCGGGAGCTGCTCGCGCAGCACCCTGAATGGTGGCGAATCCCCCTGTCGGAAGCACGCGACAGATCGCTGATTTCTTCGATTGAGACGGTGTTCTTTCGCATTGACATTAAGTCGATGAGCGGGCTCCGCGCCATGCCGGAAGGAGTCGAAGGCGCCCATTAACGGGCACGTGGAGATTTCATCGTAGAAACCTAATTTCGAGCGGGTGGAGTGGCGTCTAGTTGACCGGAGGAGGGCAGGTCTTTACGCTTGCAAATCGCACTCTTGACGAGTGGCTCGCTGCGAGTCAGCTCGAGAGTCCAGCGAGCATCGCTGACAGTGGTCGAGACTCCGCAGCGAAACAAGTGCAGAACCCGAGGATGATACTGCGCAGATTTTAGGTACTGATCCGTGCCCGCAAAGGAGCAGTTGCTGTGTCGAAAAAATCTGGAACACTTGTTTCCCGGGCAGGGCTTGGCATGCTCGCGGGCATGCTGATTGTCGCCTTGCCGTGCGCGGCCGCCAAGCAATTGACCAACGACAAGTTGTCCGTGACGGTGAATGCGCAGGATGGCTCGTACCAGCTGGGCCTGCCTGGCGGCCCGCCCGTGCTCAAAGCCCGCGTAGGAGCGCAGGTTGACCACCAGTGGCTGCGATCGAGCGATTACCAGCTGCGCCGCGCTTCGGAATCTGCATTCAATGATGAGCTCGGCTCCGGCCGCCAGGTGACGGTCACTTGCAGCGGGCTGGACGGCAAACCTGAGCTGGCTTACATACTGCAGCTTTATGACCGGCATCCGTACGGGACCATCCAGGTAAAAGTGCTGAACAACACGGGGAACGATGTAACCGTCCAGGAAATTCGGAGCGTGGACGCGACCGGGGAGCCGATTCTCGATCTGGGCGGACATCCATCGGCGATCCGGGTGCTCTCGGACAGTTTCAGCGAAGATTGGCCGGACCTGGCGCTGTACGACCTGGGGGCTGTCCCCGGCGGGATGCATCGTGGAGCAGGGAGCCAGCTCATCTACAACCAGGAGAGCAAGCAGAGTTTATTTCTGGGCGCGCTTACCTCTGACCGGTTTCTGACCCTGCTGCATCTTCAGGCTGGGGGTACGGGCGCGAAAACCAAAATCGCTTCTTATACCGTGGAATCCACGGGAACCACGGAAATCCAGAGGGCATTCAATCTGAAGAATTCGCCGGCCGACGACCAGGTCGAATTGAGCCTTCCCCTCAAGCCCCACGAAGCCATCGTTTCCGAGCGACTGATGTTCGAAACCGGACCCGATTACCACGGCCAGCTCTTGGCCTACGGGGATGCAATCCGGCTTCTGCACCATGCCCGCGTCTCCAGCGCGACGCCGATCGGTTGGTGGAGTTGGACCGCCTATTATGGCGCCATCAATGAAGGCGAGACTCTGGCCAATGCAGACTGGCAAGCCGAACATCTGAAATCGCTGGGGTACAAGTATTTCCAGATCGATGAAGGCTATCAGTATGCCCGCGGCGAATACACGACCGCCAATGCAAGCCAATTCCCGGATGGCTTGCGATTCGTGGGCCATCACATTACCGGCGACGGCCTGACCTTCGGAGTTTGGACCGCGCCGTTCGAGGTGACGAGCCGGGCCTGGGTTTACGAGCACCACAAGGAATGGCTGGTCCGCAATGCCCAGGGCGAGCCTATCCCCATTGGCAAAGTCTGGAATCAGGATACGGATGTACTTTACGCGCTGGACACCACCCACCCTGGAGCGCAGGAGTACATGCGCCAGACTTACAACACACTCGTCCGCGAGTGGGGAGTAAGGTTCATCAAGCTGGACTTCATGGATACCACGGCGATCGAGGGCTATCGTTACCGGCCCAACACGACCGCACTGGAAGCGCAGCGCATCGGTCTGCAAGTGATCCGGGACACAGTCGGCGATGACGTGATCCTGGATAAAGACGGCAGCCCCATGCTCAACCCCGTGGGACTTGTGGACACGGGTAGGGTCTCGGTCGATACGGGGCACAATTTTCTGCGGACGAAGAATGCCGCCCCGGGCGTCGCTGCCCGCTTCTACATGAACCGCAATTTTTTCGTCAATGATCCGGACGCCTTTAATATCACCGACAAGTACATCGTGGAAAGCAGGAACGCCGAGCCTTCCCTTTCGCTGGGCGCGGCCCAGGCGTCGATCGCGCTCTCTGCGGTATCCGGCGGCATGTATGAGATCGGAGATGACATGCTGGTGCTGGGCTCCGAGCAAGACAGATTGGCTCTGGTTGAGAACCGGGAATTGCTGAATTTGGCCAAGATGGGGCGGGCCCATATCCCGGTCGATCTGATGACGTACCAGCCGGAGGATGAACAGCCCAGCATTTTCTTCCTCCAGGAGAGTCCGCGCCAAGCCATGCTCACTGTCTTCAACTGGACGAACGCACCCCGCTCGCACTCGCTGAAACTCACGGACCTCGGCCTTCATGCCGACCACGCATTGGCGGCAACCGATGTGCTGAATCAGGACGCGTCGGTTGCGATCGAAGGAGCCACGGTGCGGATCGAGAACCAGCCCCAGTCTGTGAAGGTAATCAAAATAATTGACAGGAATTTTGCCGAGGCGGCCCCAACCATAACCGCTCAGGCGCCTTCAGCCGCAGCCACGGGTGAGACAATCAATTTCTCGGCACAGGCTGGGGCGGACGGAGTGCCCGCAGTCGCGTATCACTGGGATTTCGGTGACGGCACGAGCGCAGATGGCCCCAAAGCGTCTCATTCCTACACGACAGCGGCAGATTTTGCTGTCCGGCTAACGGTCGACGGAGTAGATGGCGTGCCGGCCCGGAAGACTTTCTCCATCAAGGTAACCGGCAATTTGAGGGCGCTGCCCAGCCTCAACGAGAACCGGCGCTTCGTCGAGCCTACCGACCGCTAAGCCTGCAGCGATGGAACATGGGCGGTTGCGTCAGCGGCCGTGCGATTCGAAGGCGGACCTGACAAATGGCTCTGGATCCAAGTCGAGAGAGTTATTGAAACAGACGCAAGGGCCTCAACCGGCGGCTTCCCGATCGCATGCTTGCACCAATGTTCGGTAATTGACAGGGGAAAGATCGGGGCGTACGGTCGCCTCAAAGGAGTATCCCTATGAGCGCAAATCCCCCGAAAAAATTGC
>DASQHA010000311.1:0-21440 GCA_035632335.1 Terriglobales bacterium | reverse complement strand
GAAGGTGAGCAGCTGGTCGCTGAGCACGCAGTCGCCAAAAATATTCGCCAATCCGGCCAGGGTCTGCTTGATGGTGCCAATTCGCTTCATGAGTTCCGCGCGTTGCCCGAGCAGTTCATGAAGCTCCCGTTCGGCGGAGCGAATGACCTCCTGAACGTGCAGGTCAGCCGCTTGCGATTGTCCGTTGCTTCCGTTCATTCCGGTATTCATTGATCCTCACTTTTGTGATCGCGTGTTAAGTGTCTAGCGCGGACTTCCCATCTCGGCGGTTTGGACGCGCCCGGAGCGCTTTCGGACAGCAAGACCGGGTGATTTTGCCCGGAGGATTTGCTGGCCTGTCTCGTCACCCTGTTGCCAGACCTGGGTAAGGATGTGCTGACCGCCTTCGCTGTCGAATCGCAGCCGTGGCCGGTCCGGATCGGCCTTTCCCTGGACGGAATGGGTCAACAAGTTGGCCAGGACGCGGCCCGCGGAGTCGTGCAGTTCCAGCAGCCCGGACGAGGTGACCATCACCGAATAGCGTCCGGCGGGAAAAATCTCGTTCCCCAGGACAAAATCGAATGGAATGTCTGCCTTGACGATGCGTTCGGTGCGTTGCGCGCGAGCGGTGGAGCCCAGCGTCAAGACGCCCAGAAGAAGTGAAGCCAGTACAAGTCCAACCCGGTTCTTCATAACAACCTCCCCTTGTTTGTCTACCGTGTTCGTGTGGCTGCGGCGGTCGCAGACTCGCCGGATGTCAGGATGCAGTCTGCATTGAGCGCTCAATGCCTGCTATCCGCTTCTTGCCGTCAAATCCGATTTCACCGCATTACGGAGTTGGACGAGATATTCCATCTATGAGATTGATTGTTTGTTTTCATCCAGTCGATGAACTACACTCATGTGAACATGAGCCCGAAACTGGAAGTCCGGCACCTGAAGCTGCTGGTCACGGTGGCCGAAGAAGGCAGCGTGACCGAGGCGGGCAAGCGCCTGCACCTTACGCAATCCGCGCTGAGTCACCAGCTGCGCGATGCGGAAGAAAAACTGGGCACCGCTCTGTTTTTGCGTTTGGGGCGAAAGATGGTGCTGACTCCGGCGGGCGAGCGCCTGATCGCATGCGCGCGCCGCGTGCTCGACGAACTCAGCCACACTGAAACCCAGATCGAAGGATTGAACGGAGGGGCGCGCGGCGTCATCCGGCTGAGCACCGAGTGTTACACCTGCTATCACTGGCTGCCGCCGGTGTTGCACAAGTTTCACGGCAAGTTCGGCAAGGTGGAAGTGAATATCGACGCCGGTGCGACCTCGAATCCGGCGGCCGCTTTACTCGAAGGCAAACTGGACGTTGCCATCATCAGTACTCAGCCGCGGAACAAGAGCCTGCGGACCACGCCGATGTTTGAGGACGAACTGGTAGTGGTGATGTCGCCGAAGCACCGCCTGACCGCGGCCAGCCAGGTGCGGCCCCGGGAGATGGAGGGGGAAACCGTCCTGATCTATCCGCCTCGGGAAGAGAGCACGCTGATAAACCAGGTGCTGAAGCCGGCCGGGGTGGCGCCGGGCCGGATCATTGAAGTTCCTCTGACGGAAGCGATTGCAGAAATGGCCGGCGCGGGAACGGGCATTGGATTTCTGGCCCGCTGGGCCGTGGCGCCTTACGTGGAAGCGGGGAAGGTTGCCATCCGTCCCCTGAGCGGTCGCGGGTTTCGGCGGCAATGGTACGCGGTCACGCTGCGCAACCAGCCCACGCCGCCCTTCCTGGCGGAGTTTCTGAATCTGCTGTCGAACTTCTGCCCCAAAAACGCTCGACGCGTGTCGGCCACGAACCCAAGCGTTTAGTGCTGGCTGCAGGGGGCCTTCTACTTCGCTCCGGATGACAGCTAAAGCGATACCATCCTAAGCATGGAGCGCCGCTCCGTTGTCGAATACCTTGCGAGCTTTCTGCGACTGGGGCGGGAGTGCGCCTACGTCCAGCATCGCGGATACCGCGCTGAACGCTGGAGCTACCGGCAAGTGGCCGAGACTGCGTTCCGCTTTGCCCGCGAGTTGGAATCGCGCGGCATCGGCAAGGGTGAGCGCGTCCTGCTGTGGGGTCCGAACTCGGCGGAGTGGGTGGCGGTGTTCTTCGGCTGCGCGCTGCGCGGCGCGATCGTGGTTCCGATCGATGAAGCCGGCGCCGCTGATTTTACCCAGCGCGTGTTTCAGCAAGTGGATGGGAAACTGCTGGTGGCCTCGCGTGTGCATGCCCTGCCCTCAATCCCGGTTCTGGCGCTGGAAGATTTACTGGAAGTACTTTCAACCCGCCCGTCTGCGCCCTATGATGCCGTGACGATCGGCCCGGCGGATGTCCTCGAAATCGTCTTCACTTCCGGGACCACTGCCGAACCTAAAGGTGTCGTGATCACGCACGGCAACGTGCTGGGCAATATCGCGCCGTTGGAAACGGAAATCCGGAAATATTTGAATTATGAACGACTGGTCCATCCCGTTCGCTTCCTGAACCTGCTGCCCTTGAGCCACGTCTTCGGGCAATTTCTGGGAATATTTCTGCCCCAGTTGATGGGGGGTACGGTGATTTTCCAGGATGCGCTCAACCCGGGCGAAGTCATTCGCGCCATCCGGCGCGAGCATGTGTCGGTGCTGGTGGCGGTGCCGCGCATGCTGCAATCACTGAAGGAGAAAGTCGAGCGCGATCTCGAAGATGAGGGCGAACTGGAAGATTTCCGGCGGCGGTTTCAATCCGCGGAAGGAAAGCATTTCCTCCACCGCTGGTGGATTTTCCGGCGAGTGCATCGCCGGTTCGGCTGGAAGTTCTGGGCATTCATTTCCGGCGGCGCCGCGCTCGACCCCGTAACCGAAGAATTCTGGGGACGGCTGGGGTACGCCGCCATCCAGGGCTACGGCCTGACCGAAACAACGTCGATCGTCAGCGTGAACCATCCCTTTCGCCTGGGTAAAGGTTCGATCGGAAAGGTACTGGCCGGACGTGAAGTCAAACTAGCGCCGGACGGCGAAATCCTGGTACGTGGCAGCGGCATAGCCGCCGGATATTGGACTGGACATGAACTGCAGCCGATCGCGGCAGATGAAGGCTGGTACGCGACGGGAGATATCGGCGCGCTCGACGCCGCAGGCAATTTGTATTTCAAAGGGCGCAAGAAAGATGTGATTGTCACCCCCGGCGGCATGAATGTTTACCCTGAAGATCTCGAGGCCGCGCTGCGCCGGCAGCCCGAAGTCAAGGATTGCGTGGTGATCGCACTGCCGCGAGGGGGGAATGCAGAACCATGCGCCGTGCTGATCCTGCGCGCCGGCACTGTCGACCCGGAGCCGCTCGTGCGCCGCGCGAACGAAACTCTGGCCGAGTACCAGCACATGCGCAGCTGGTTTGTGTGGCCCGATGACGACTTCCCGCGTACCCCTACGCAGAAGCCGCGAACAAATATCGTTCTGCAGGTTGTGCAGGCGGGGATGAGAGCCACGCGAGGCGGGCAGGCTGGATCGCGTTCGTTAGCGGAACTCATCGCGCGCGTCAAAGGGGAATCTGCGGGAGAATCGAGCCAAGAGTCCAATCTCGAAACTGATTTGAATTTGAGTTCGCTGGACCGGGTGGAATTGCTGGGCGCGCTAGAAGACCGGTATCAGGTGGATTTGAGTGAGACCCGGTTCGCTGCCGTCAAGACGGTGGGTGATCTGGAGCGCATGCTGCACGGCCAGCTTCCGCCGCGGGTGCGCTATCACTATCCGGCGTGGGTGCAGCATTGGCCCACCACCTGGGTGCGGCGGATCATTCATTATCTGCTTTTGCGTCCGGCGGTATTTCTGCTGGGCTGGCCGCGCATCAGCGGGCGGGAAAATCTGCACGGGCTTCGCGGCCCGGCGCTGGTGGTGTGCAACCACATTGACGATGTGGACGTCGGTTTTGTGCAGACTGCGCTGCCCGCGCGCTTCCGCCATCGGCTGGCGACGGCCACGGGAGGAGAAGCGCTGGAGGCGCTGCGTACTCCGCCACCCGGCCGAAGTTTTCTTGGCCGGGCCTTTGACCGCTTAGAGTGGACCCTGGGAGTGTCCCTGCTCAATTTGTTTCCCTTGCCGCGTGAAGCTGGTTTCCGCGAGAGCTTTGCCTTTGCCGGCGAATCCGTGGACCGCGGCTACAGCATTCTGGTTTTTCCAGAAGGGCGCCACACCACCGACGGCAGGATAGGGCCGTTTCGCGCCGGGGTCGGACTGCTGGCAAAAAACCTGGGAATACCGGTCGTCCCCATGCGAATTAATGGACTCTATGAATTAAAGAAGGCGAAGAAACGGTTTGCCCTGCCGGGGAAGATAACCGTGAAAATCGGCGCGCCGCTCCGGTTTCCTCAGGACAGCACGCCGGACTGGATTGCGACGGAGCTGCACCGAGCTGTGGAAATTTTGTAGAACAAACAATTCCACGGGCGCTTGTTTATTCATCTTGTTACCTTGAGGACAAACCCGCAGAACGGTCTCCGCATCCGAGTGTGAGCGTGTAATATTTTTTCCAGCTGCCGGGCTGCCCCGGCCGGGACGGGTCAGGGACCTGTCCCCACGCAAGCGGTCTGTAACTCCAATCTCAGGAGATCAGCAACCATGCATTTCGATATGAAGCAGTTATCCCGAGTCGCGACTGCGTTCGCTCTGGCGGCGGTTTTCGCTGTTCCGCAGAACCTCCTGGCAGAAGGCGCCGCGCACGTGGTGAGCCCTTCTGACCTGCAGCAGGCGGCGGTGCAGGCCTCGACTGTACGGCAGCAGAACGTGGAGCAAGTCCGGCAGTTCTTTTCCTCGGAGAGGGCCGAGAAGGCGTTGCGGTCGGCGCATATAAATCCCGAGCAGGTGAAGAACGCCGTCTCCACGCTGGACGATGCCGAGCTGGCGCGGCTGGCTTCGCGGGCGCAGAAAACGCAGGCCGATTTCGCCGCCGGCACGCTCAGTGATCGTGACCTGATCATTATTCTTGTGGCCATCGCCGCGCTCATCCTGATCATTGTGGCGGTCAGATAGATCTTCAAAAATGTTGGGCCGCAGCCTCAGGATCGCGGTCATGCTGTTCGGGCTCGGCGCCGCGCTGTGGGCGGTGGACCGTCCCGCCGTCTGGCTCGACGTTCCTTTCGTGAAGCAGGAAAAAGACGGCTGCGGCGCGGCCAGCATTGCCATGGTGATGCAGTACTGGCAGGCGCAACAAGGCCAGCCGGCCAACGATACTTCCGATCCATCCCGAATCCAGCGCGCGCTGTATTCGGCCAAAGCCCACGGCATCTATGCGTCCGATATGGAGCGCTACTTTCGGGCGCAGGGCTTTCGCACGTTTACAATTCGCGGAGAGTGGGAAGACCTGCAACAACATCTCGACCAGGGACGGCCATTGATCGTGGCCCTGAAGCCTGCGTCCGGCGCGACTTTGCATTATGTGGTGGTGGCTGGCCTGGGGCCGGAGATAGTGATGGTCAACGATCCGGCCCAGCGCAAGCTGCTGCAGGAGGACCGTTCCAGCTTCGAACGGGAATGGAGCGCGGCTGGAAAATGGACCCTGCTGGCATTGCCTCGAACCCCGCCGCGCTGATCGAGGTCGTTCTTTTCGCATTCCTTCTCAGCTTTGCCACGGTTGCCCGCGCCCAAACCTCGGACGTCCAGTTAGCCGATCGCGTCGCCCAGCTTGCTGCCCGGCAACGCTGGCAGGAAGTAGTAGGCCTCGTCGAATCCGTGCCCCAGCCCTCGGCTGAACTCGATTTCTACTACGGCACGGCATTGGCCCAATTGGGGCGCTGGGACGAAGCCGGCCGGGCATTCGCGGCCGGGGCCCGGCTCCTGCCTCGCGACAAGCGGTTTCCCCTGGAACTGGCCGGAGTGGCGTTCAAGCAGAAGCGGTATTCGGACGCAGCGCGTCACCTGCGCCGCGCCCTGCGCCTCGATCCCACGGATTCCTACGGCAACGACTTCCTCGGCACCGTTTATTTTCTGCAAGGCAATGTTCAGGCTGCGCTCAAATACTGGAACCGTGTGGGCAAACCGCAAATTGTGGAAGTAAGAAGCCAGCCCACACCGCAGGTGAATGCGGCGTTGCTCGACCGTGCCTTGGCTTTCGCGCCGGCCAGCGTCTTGCGCCTGCCTGACCTGCTGACCACCGAGGTTCGCATCAGCGGGCTGGAAATCTTTCCCCGCTACCAGTTTGATCTGCAGGCCCGCGACGACGGCAAGTTCGACGTTCTTTTCCGCAACCGCGAGCGCGACGGATGGGGCCAGGGCAAACTGGAGAAATTGTTTCTGCTGCTGCGGGGCCTGCCGTTTCAGAGCGTAACTCCCGAGGTTTACAACCTGCGCCACCAGACCATCAACTTCGTCTCCATGTATCGCTGGGATGCGGAGAAGCGGCGGGTTCGGGCCGGGCTGTCGGGTCCCTTCAGGGCGAACCCAAAATTTCGCTACGGCCTGACGGCAGACCTGCGCGCTGAAAACTGGGACATCAGAAAGTCGTTTCAGGGCCCCGCCCCGCTTCTCGGAAGCTTCAACCTGCGGCGGGAAGCCGTGGCTGCGGAGTTCGCTGCGATTGAAAGCGGACGCTGGCGGTGGTCTGCCGGGGCCGAAGTTTCGCATCGCGATTTCCGTAGCGTGGTTCCGGGAACAGCGCTGACTCCGGACTTGCTGGCCAAGGGCTACCAGCTCAAGCAGCTTGCGCAGGTGGACGCCGCGCTCTGGCATCTGCCGGAGAGAAGAATGACGCTCGACGCAGGGGCGTCTTCGCAGGCTGGCCGCATCTGGTCACAGCCCTCCCATTCTTTCGAGAAGCTGCAAGGATCACTGCGCTTTCACTGGTCCCCGCAATCCCAGGGCGATGATTACGAAATACAGCACCAGGTCAGGGCGGGCAAGACGTTTGGAGACGTTCCGTTCGACGAGCTTTTCATCCTCGGTCTCGAGCGCGACAACGATCTTGAGATGCGCGGGCATATAGGGACTCGGGACGGCAGAAAGGGCAGCGCTCCCCTGGGGCGTAATTATTTTCTGTCCAATTGGGAAGCTGACAAGAACGTGTATGGCAACGGCATCTTTACGGTCAAGCTGGGGCCGTTTCTCGATACCGGCAAAATTACTGATCCATCGACTGGGCTAGGCTCGCAACAATGGCTCTGGGACCTGGGGGTCCAGATGAAAGTCCGCGTCTTCGGAGTTGGAGTTGCTTTTTCGTACGGTAAAGACCTACGCTCGGGGAACAACGCTTTTTATGTCTCCATGCGCTAGAGAGTACTTGTCAGTTGGAATCTCTTGCGGCGTGGTTGCGGGCGGAGCGGCGCTTTAGCGCTGCATGGAAGGCTTCAGCCGTTGAGGTCCTCAGGGGCTAAAGACGGGTGTCCGAGAGCAGCTCTATGCAGGCCTGAAGGCCTGCTCCACCCTTGAGATTCTCCACTGCAGCTTGCACCCTTGGCGCGTCCACCCGGTCTGATGGCGTTATAATAAGGCGCCATGAAAACCACAAGATTATTTTCTCTCGCCATCGCAATGGTTCTCGCCCTGTCGATCGCAACCGTAGCCAAGACCACGGTCGAACTGAAGGACGCCCAGGGCAAGAGCGTCGGAACGGCGGTGCTATGGAGCAAGGGAGCGCCGTCCGGTGTGTCCATGGAGCTCAAGCTTCATGACCTTCCGCCCGGGGTGCACGCTTTGCACTTCCATCAGAAGGCGCAGTGCGACGCGCCTGATTTCAAGTCGGCGGGGCCGCACTTTAATCCCGAGGGCAAGAAGCATGGCCTGGAAAACCCCGAAGGCCACCATGCC
This sequence comes from Terriglobales bacterium, assembly GCA_035632335.1. Lineage (GTDB taxonomy): Bacteria > Acidobacteriota > Terriglobia > Terriglobales > Acidobacteriaceae > JAIQFF01. The sequence goes on along the minus strand of DASQHA010000311.1, from coordinate 13,667 downwards.
GGCGACATGAACAACTTCACCGTAAACGCCAAGGGCCGGGCCAGGTTCAAGGTGGTCAACAAGGACGTAACTCTCGGCGACGACAGCCATTCGCTGTTCAGCAATGGCGGCACGGCGCTGGTGATTCACGCCAAAGCGGATGACATGAAGAGCGACCCGGCGGGAAACGCCGGAGACCGCATTGCCTGCGGCGTGATCACGAAATAGGCCGGATCACACAGGTTGAACAGGTTATGCACAGCTAACCGGCCCAGGAATACAGTGAACACCCGATAGACCCTGTAGTTTCCCTGATCCCTAGGGGGTATGGGTGATTTCAAGGGACTTAAGGCGGACCTCGGACGTCAGGCGGTCAGGCACAAGTCTTTAAGGTCCGGCGTCTGAGGTCCAAAGTCCGGGTTCCGGGTTCTCAGTCATAGTTTCCCTCCAGCAGCCACTGTCCGCTGCACAGATCCCGGACCAGGCGATAGAGCGTGATGCTGCCTGCTTCCTGCAAGGCAATATCCCACTCGTCGCGCGCCCATCCTTCCTGCTCCCACCAGTCTCCGGAAGTACGCCATGGACCAGCAGCCCAAAGGATTTCCCCGCATATTTCTTTGCGCTTGGGACAAGCAATGTGCGCCGGCCTGCCTTCGCGCAGGGTCACGGTGGCGCGTAAGGGGGGGCGGAAAATCCGCATGGCGGTGACCGCGGCTTCGTTTTGCTGGTCAAGTTCGCCAGACTTGTCATTCCGGGATGGCTTTGGCTTGCGTGCGGCAGCCTCCTCTATTTGAGGGTCGAAGTGACGCATGCGGAATGCTTCCGGACGGTGAGTGTCCAGCAGTTGCAGCGATCCCACTTTATTCTGGCCGACAATGCCCGCAATTCGCGCCAGGGTGAGTTCGAGCTTTTCCGGCTCCGGGGATGGAGGCAGGAACAATCCGCCCTGCGCTGCCCGCGGCCGCACCGGTTCCACCGACAGATGAATTTTCACGATAGGCGCGCCGGGCGGGTTCGCATTCAGATCCAGTTGCAGGAGCTTGAGAAAAACCTTGGCGTCGAGCAAGGGGACGGGCAGGCGCAGAGTGCGGTGGAAAACCTGTCGAGCTTGTGCTCGACTGGAGTACTCAATAAGACGGGCGGGGGCGCCTGTCCCTGCATGGTCTGGGGTGCATTCCAGGGTCAGGTCCAGGTTCAGCTCTTGGGTGGCTAACGCGCGCGCGCCCAGGCGGGCGCATAACTGATCCAGTAACCGGGCCAGCAGAAAGGCCAGCGGTTCGAGCAGCACCAGGGGATATTCCAATTCAATCGCCTCTTCAAAAACCAGCGGCGGCTCGACCGGAACCAGCGACCGGGAGCTGCATCCACGCGCCAGCTGTTGCAGGCGGATTCCGTTCTGTCCCAGGCGCTCGCTCAGTGCGACTTCGGGTAACGCCGCCAGGGCGCGCAGATTCCGGATGCCCCAGCGCTCCAGCACTTCAAGGGTCGAAAGATCGTGCCCTCCGCTGAACAATACCTCCAGAGGGAGACTGCCCAGCTGCTCAGCTTCCCTTCCCGGGGGAATCACGAGCACCCCGGAAAAGCCGAGAGCGGCCAGCGCGGCCGTGTCCGGATTGGAGGCCACGGCAACGTTGGCTTCGAGGCCGAGATCGGAAGCGCGGCGCGCCACATCCCGCGCGATTTTCGGCAGCGGGCCGAAAAGAGGTTCCATGCCGGTGAGATCCAGGAGCACGGTGTCACAGCCCGCATCTTCCACGCGCGGCGAAAATGACTGGGCGCAATTGAGCAGCGCGGCGTGGGCAGCGGCCTCCTGTAATAAGGATCGCGGACGCAACCCCAGGCCAGGGCAGGCTTCCACCTGAAGTTTCGTCATTCCTGGGGAAACTCCGGCGCGGCGGGCTTTTTCGTTCAGAGCAAAAATCGTTTGCAGCGGCGCTTTGCCTTCGAGCACGGCCAGCGCCTGTCCCCGCAGGCCGGGCTCGGCCCGCAGCAGGGCCTCCACGGGAAAGTCAGGAACGAAGATGCAGGCGAAGGCAGGCATGAGTCCGTCAGTCGTCAGAGAAAAGCTGTCAATTTGTAGCGCCGGCGTCCCGCCGGCTGTCGTGAGGGCGTCTCGCCTTCGCAACCCGGAAGCCCTACGCCATCCGCACCGCTTTGGTAGCGAACGCCGTAATAATGGATTGTGCCGGCTTCCGCTGCAGGCGCGAACGCAGCAACTCGCCTTCTATCTGCAGTCCATCTAAAAGCTGCGCGTGCGCCGGCCCGATTTTTTCTTCAGCTAAAAGCTGATGGCTGAGAGCTGACGGCTTTCTCCCCGCCTGCAGCCGGATCAGCAGAGAAGCGCAAGTCTGAGCGCAGGGCGCCTGGGCCACGACCAATAGCACCGTAGCAGCAGGTTCGACGGCGCGCTGAAAACGGAACCAGGAAGCCAGCGGAATGCGCCGCGCCGCCGCGTCCGGCACATCGCCAAGATCAATCGCCACCAGGCCAAAGCCCCCGCTTTGCAAGAGCAGATCGGTGACGCGCAAAGCCTGCTCCAGCCGGATGGCGGACCTCGGACTTTGGGCGTCGGACGTCGGACTTTGGGCGTCATGCCTTGGGGATGAGGCCCTAGGTCGGAGGTCCGACGCCTGACGTCCGAAGTCCGACGCCTGACTGCAGCGAATCCACAGCAATCTTTCCAGTTCAACTCCGGTGGCCGCCGCCGACACAGTATCGAGCGCATCGGTGACGTCCACCAGGGCGCAGGCTTCCTGGCGCCGGGTGGCGGCTGCCAGTGCAGACAGCAAAACGCTGGTGCGTCCGGAAGAGGCCGGTCCAAAAATTTCGCTCAGACATCCCCGCGGCAGCCCGCCGGCAAGTTCATCGATCTCGCGAATTCCGCTGGAGACCATTTCCGGCGCAGGCCGCACCTCAAGCCGCGATGCCGCAGTCACGCCCCCCAGCTTGGGCAAGGCCGCCAGGCGCTGTAAAACCAGCGCCGCCTCCTTCTTTGCAGCAAAGACAACGGCGCCGCCCGAGGGGGCAGAAAAAGCCAGGGAAGACATTCAGGGACCTCTGTATTTCAGGGAACGCCGAGGCGGCTGGCCGGGGCTGCGAATCGCAGTTTCGCTTTTTATTCGCTAGAAGTATTTAGCTCCCGGAGGGAAAGATTGTCAAGAGAAAGGTGCGGCGGGCGGGAAAGAGTTTGTCATAAACCAGGCACGAATCCCGCCCATGGACCCAGACCACGAACCGGATAAAAAGAAGCCATCTCTATTAAAAGAAAGCCACGTTCCCGCAGGCCAGTCGCATTTTTCAAAGGACTGCCCGGGCCGTCCTCATCTGGCAGCTTTGTTATAATGACTGCTCTCCAGGGGCGCTATCGTCTAGGGGTTAGGACGGAAGATTCTCAATCTTCAAACACGGGTTCGATTCCCGTTAGCGCTACCATTCAAATCTTCAATATCCATGCTGCTTTCACAGCAATCCGAAGAATTATTCCAAAACCATTAAACCTGCCTTGTCATACACCATGTCATACAAATGGGCGCCGGGCGAAAGCTTGCTTCAGCACAATCAAGCGGCTGATTCGTGAACGCGGATGTGACCTTGGAGCACCCCCTTTCTCGATCAAGCGGTCGGCATTTCCGCCGCGTTGGCATTCGAGAAAAGCGTTGTACTGGCGGCGGAGGAAGTAGCCACCATGAAGCGCCGCAAGGCATAATTTCAGCGGCTTCCACTTGGTACATGCGGTAGATAGCAGCATCGTGCGCGACTTCCCGGGGCTTCACGAGTCCCGCATAGAACCTCTGTCCCCGGGCGGCCCGATATTCTTGCTGGACGAGGTGCTTGCCCGCTCTTGTCAAGCACCAGGACCGAAAGCTTTTCCTGCCCCTTGCCAGCCATCACCCGACGCGGACGGATGAGCTTCTGGCCTTTGAGGTTGAGAACGTCCTGACGCAATTTGCCTGCCTCGTTGGGGTAGCGGTGGCGAGCGAGATCTGCAACTGCAATGGTGCGAAATTTCCCAATCTCGGTCATCATTTCCCGCTCTGCTGGGCTGATGCGATAGCTGCGATTTCGCACGAACACCAGGCCGCGGGAGCGGACGAGCGCGGTGGGCTGCTCGCGTTCAGGAACAACAATGGACAATGGTCGGGACTCGGCAGTCAGCTGTCGATCTGAACGGGGCCGGGCTGCTCTTTGGCAGGCGCCAGTTAACGTTTTTCCAGTCCTGGTTAAAGAGTTGCTGAGCGAGTAGGTGCTTCAGCCTTTCATCTCCCCGCCCTAATCCGTCACCACCGATGCTTCGGCGTATTCCTGTTTATGGATTTCCCGTGCCGCGCGATCAAGCAAATCGTTGACTTCGCGATCCGAGACTTGCGAGAAGTCGTAGTAGAACTGCCCGACGCCATAAAATGGATCCGGCATAGCCAGACAGACCAGGTCGTCTACTTCCTGCCTAAGATGATCACAGGTGAAAGCCGGTGCCACTGGCACACCTATTATGATCCGAGCCGGTTTCATCTGGCGCAGTGCATTAACGGCAGCCCGCATGCCTGAACCGGTTGCAATACCGTCATCCACGACGATTACGGTGCGTCCCCTTACGTCCAATGCCGGACGATCACCGCGATAGACGCGTTCGCGTCGCTTCAGTTCTTTTGCTTCCCGGCTGGTGACCGCTTCGATGTCCAACGGAGAGATTCGCAAAGCCTCGACAATTTCTGGATTGAGGGCTCGAATACCTCCACTTGCAATAGCTCCGAACCCAAGTTCCTCGTGCCCGGGCACGCCTAATTTGCGCAGCACAAGAATATCGAGTGGGGCTTTAAGCATTCTGGCCACCTCAAAGGCAACCGGAACACCCCCGCGCGGAATGCCGAGGACGGTTACATCTTTCCGGTCTGCATAGTTCCGCAGGCGCGTTGCCAATCCGCGACCGGCTTCTGTTCTATTGGGGAAAATCATCGCGCACCTCGATGGGTCTTACCAACTTCACAATGTCAAAAGATGGAAGTTTCGTATGTACGAGCTATCACCATGAGCAGTGACCCGAATCACTTGTCATAGGTTTCGCGGTCGCAGAATGACTTGCGAAACTTGGGTTCAGAGCGCTGAAGGATAGGTTTCAGGAACTTCTCCGGCCTCCCAAGCAGTCGTGCGCTCCAAAGGCTCGACTGCCCTAGTCTCGTCGAAGTGCAGAATCGCGTCGAATTGGTCCGGAAGCTGGGCATGAAAGTAATGGCTCTGGCGTTCCGAGCGGGGCTGATAAATCACTCCAATCGCGCGCTCAAGGCGCGGCTCGCGCAACAGTAACCGGGTTTCATCGTGTTCGTTCGGGAGCAGCAGGAACTTCGACATACCGGTGGTGTGAAATAGCGCCTCGTAACTCCCGGGCAGGGCCGGCCGTACATGCTTGCGCTCTGCCGCACCGTCCCACTCAGTGGCGGCAGTGACCGTGCCGGTGTAGGTCGTGAAGCCAACTGAAATCGACTGTTTGCCGTATCGCTGGCGCACCAGTTGTCCCAGGTTGAGTTCACCGTGCTGTCCCATCTCGGTGGCGCGGGCGTCACCGAGATGAGAATTGTGCGCCCAGACGACTACTTTCGCGTGACTTGCCCCCAGATGTTGGACCAACGCATCAAGCGTCTCGGCCATATGAGTGTCCCGCAGGTTCCAGGACGAAGTTCGCTCGCGAAACATGGAGCGGTAATACTCTTCGGCATTCTTCACCAGACGGGCGTTCTGTTCCGCAAAAAAGAATTCATCGGGGAAAGCATGGCCATCGCGGCGGGCCAGGTCAGCGGCCCGCTGGCGCATCTCCATCCACTGGCTGATGACTTCGTCCTCGCAGCTTTTGCTCAGTCCGAAACTCGCGGCGTATCCGTAAGCCTGTGTATCCTCGCCGAAATCCTCAAAGCAGGCATAGCGATAGCGGGCGCGGCGGGCCGCCTCGGGATCAACCTTATCCAGGAAATCAAGCACGGCGCGGATGGAAGCATGCAGGCTGTAAAGATCGAGTCCATAGAAACCCGCGCGCCCGGAGTGCCGGTGTTCGTTGTAATTGCGCAGCCAGCCCACAAAGTCGAGCACATCGGCATTGCGCCACATCCAGGCGGGAAATCTCTGGAAGCCGGCAAGCGCATCGATCGCGTCGTGGTCCTTGCCCTGAAATCGCACAAACTGGTTGATGCGGTAGGCGTCGGGCCAATCGGCTTCGACCGCAACCGCGTTGAAGCCTCTTTCCGCGATCAGGCTCTTGGTGATCTCGGCGCGCAGCCGATAAAACTCATGAGTACCGTGCGAAGCCTCGCCGATCAGGACCAAGCGAGAGTCGCCAATTAGGTTGAGCAATGGATCGAAATCTGCCGATTCACCCGTGAGGCGATGTGCCGCGCGGCGAATTGCGTTCACGATGTGGAAATCGCTATGGGTTCGCATTTGTGGGCCCCTCCGGTCCCACCAGATCGAGCCGGTACATGAAGCATGGCAAAGCGTTTGTGATGAGGATGTGCGCGCGGTCACGGCGTCGAGTGAGTCGTATCACGACGCGAAGGGCAATCCGCGTATAGGGTGGATTTGTTTGGTGGAGGATCTTATGAAAAAAGAGAGGTTGGCCTGGACACTCTTCGGCGCGTTTGGCGCTGGCGCCCTGACCATGTACTTTGCCGATCCCAATCGAGGTCGGCGCCGGCGGGCGACTTTAAGAGATGCATTCATACATTCCGGTCATGACATGGAAAAGTTTGCCCAGCGCTTTGGCCGCGATGTCGAGCATCGCGCGGAAGGCGCCGTGGCAGAAACTCGCCGTCTGTTCGAGGATGACGACAACGTGTCGGACAGCGTCCTCGAGCAGCGGATTCGGACGGCGGTGGGCCGGGCCGTCTCCCATCCCCATGCCGTCGAAGTCAATTGCACCGGGGGATCAGTATTTGTAGGGGGCTGGGTTCTGGCCGACGAGGCCGGCGAGTTGGTCAGTGCCGTGCGAGCGGTGAGAGGGGTTAGAGAGCTTTCCACGTTCCTTAATACAACCGACCATCCGCAGCATATTTCGGCATTGCAGGGAGGGGCCCGGCGCAGATCTCTACCAGACTTCCTGCAGCAGAGCTGGTCGCCTACAAGCCGGGTCCTGGCCGGCTTCACCGGCGCCGGTCTGATCGCGTATGGCGCGACTCACCGCAAGCTGCTGGGGAAGACTCTCGGGATAAATGGCGCAATTCTGCTCGCGCGTTCCGTACTGAATACTCCACTGAAGGGCATCATCGGCGCTGATGAAACTGCGGGTCTTCGCATCCAAAAGACGGTCATGATTAAAGCCAGCGCGGCGGAGCTGTACGAATTCTGGAAGAACCCGGAAAACTATCCCAAGGTATTCGCCCATGTGAAGGAGATTACGCCTGAGCAGAATGGAATCTTCTTATGGCAGGTTTCGGGCCCCGCCGGGATCCCCCTCAGCTGGAGGGGAAGAATCATACGTCTGGTACCCGAACAGCGTATTGAGTGGAGGAGTTTACCGGGCTCAATCGTTGAAAACCATGGAGTCATCCACCTGGAAGCGCAGCAGGATGGCCGCACCCGGGTACACATCGATATGAGCTACAACCCGCCGGCCGGCCTAGTCGGGCATGCCTTTGCGGCACTGCTCGGCCTTGATCCCAAGAAATCTCTCGATCAGGACATGGTGCAGCTCAAGTCCCTGCTGGAGCAGGGAAAAACGACAGTTGGCGGCCATGAGGTAACCAAGAGCGAATTGAAATCTGAAAACACAACTGCGGCTTGATGGATGGGGGGGCGCTTTATGTGGACCTCCGAGAATAAAAGCGGCGATATCGATATTGAACCCGGGGAGTGGATTGCGTTCTTGGACGGCTTCAGCCGCCAGCATGAAGGCTGGCTGGCCACCATCGAAGTGGCAACCGCAGGCGGCAAGCTGAAAGAGGTCGTAAACCAGCGCCTCAGGGGTGTCAGCATCGATCATGCCGACGGGCATCAGCGGGCGTATGTCGAGATGGGTGACCCTTCCGGCCAAGCTCTGACCCATACGGTTGAACGCCCAACGCGGATCCGGTTTCGACGAACCCAGTCTGGAGCCCATGAAGGCCTGGAGATAGAGTCGGCCGACGGCACTAGAACAATCGTGCGTTTCCGATCTGCCATGCTTCCGGAGACGCTGGATGGCATCGCGTCGTGATACGTTCTCAACCAACCGGCGCGGCGAGTCGAGAACTCAAGGCTGGCTCATTGCGGCATAGGAACCAGTGGTCGAGGACCACATGACCTTGCCGGGAGGAGCTAGTGACAGTCACCCAAAGACGTGATCCAGGTTCACACCGACAAACTTCCGGCTCAGCTGTAATGATCCTGTGGCGGCCCTGTTCTCGGGATCGCCTGCGAGTGGGACAAAGGAGAGATCGGTGCGATGACGAACTGGTTTAGTCGGGAAGGCTCGGCATCGCCGCTGGGGGTCACCTGGATCGCTGACGAAGATGCCTTCAATTTTGCCCTGTATTCGAAATACGCGTCTGAAGTAAGGCTGCTGTTTTATTCGCGAGACGATGTCGCGAATCCCCTCTACGAATACAAGTTTGATCCTCTCATCAATAAATCAGAACGAGTCTGGCACTGTCGCCTGAAGGCCAGCGCAATCGAGGGAGCCCGCTACTACGGGTACAAAATCTCCGGGCCAAATGAACCCGGGGCGGGGCATCGCTTCGACGATCAGAAGATCCTGCTCGACCCCTATGCACGGTCGGTATATTTCCCTCGCCAATTCAGCCGCGAAATTGCGCGCATGGCGGGAAGCAACGCGGGCAGGGCACCGCTCGGAGTTCTGCTTCATAAGGCGGAGTTCTCCGGAGCAGCAGACCGGCCTCCCGTCCACACTTCCGATCTGGTGATTTATGAAATGCACGTCCGGGCATTTACCGCCCGGGACAATTCCGGTGTGACCTCCGGGAAGCGCGGCACGTTCGCCGGGGTAATCGAGAAAATCCCCTATCTAAAGGAACTGGGAGTTACGGCCGTCGAGTTGATGCCGGTGACCCAGCAGGATCCCGAGGAAGGCGCGAATTGGGGCTACATGCCCCTGGTATTCTTTGCGCCCCATCACGGGTATTCCAGCGCCGACGCCACGGAGGACATTCTTGTCGAATTCCAGAGCATGGTGATGGCGCTCCACGCAGCCGGCATCGAAGTAATCCTGGACGCTGTTTATAACCATACGACGGAAGGCGGCGAAGATGGCCCGACCTACAACTTCAAAGGAATTGACAACAGCACCTACTACCTTCTGGAAGCCGACCGGCGGCACTATCGCAACGATACCAGCGCCGGCAACACGCTGAACTGCGCCAACCGTTACGTGCGCAAGATGATTGTCGACAGCCTGTTTTACTGGGTCAGACAGATGCATGTAGACGGGTTCCGCTTTGACCTGGCATCCATCTTTACCCGGAATGAGGATGGCACCATCAATACCGAAGACCCTCCGGTCATCGCCGCGGTCAGCGGGGCCTTCGACTTCGCCAGGGTCCGTCTCATCGCAGAGGCGTGGGACCCGGTCAGCTATCAGTTGGGGAGAACGTTTCCAGGCGTTTCCTGGCTGCAGTGGAACGGGCGGTATCGCGATGACGTGCGGTCGTTCGTGAAGAGCGACCCTGGCATGGTTGCGCAACTCATGACCCGGATCTATGGCAGCAGCGACCTGTTTCCGGATGACGTGATGAACGCCTATCACGCCTACCAGAGCGTCAATTTTATTACCTGTCATGACGGATTCTGTCTTTACGATCTGGTCGCGTACAACCAGAAACACAATCTGGCAAACGGACAAAACAATAGCGATGGCGCCGACCAGAATCTGAGCTGGAACTGCGGTTGGGAGGGCGACGAGGAGGTCCCAGCGGAAGTGATGGGCCTGCGCAAGCAGCAGATCAAGAATTTCTGCTGCCTTCTGTTCCTGTCCAACGGCACCCCCATGTTCCGCGCCGGCGACGAATTCATGAACACACAGCAGGGCAACAACAATCCTTACAATCAGGACAACCAGATTACCTGGCTCAATTGGGACCGGTTGACCCAGAATCGTGACATGTTCGAGTTCTTCCGGAAGATGATTGCCTTCCGGAAAGCTCATCCTTCCATCGCCCGCAGCCGGTTCTGGCGGCAGGATGTGCGCTGGTACGGAGTGGGGGATACACCCGATCTCTCGTTCAATTCCCACACCCTGGCTTACTGTTTGCACGGAGCGTCGCAGAACGACAGCGACCTCTACGTGATGATCAACGCTTTCTGGGAAGACCTGACCTTTGTAGTCCAGGAGGGAGAAGCGAAAGAGTGGATCCGAGTGGTGGACACGGGTCTTCCGAGTCCCTCAGATTTCTGTGAACCCGGTTCGGCTGAGGCCCTGCCCAGCTTGAGTTATCAAGTCAGAGCGCGCTCCGTGGTCGTATTGGTCAAGTCCTGAGTGCCACGAACGCGAAGCGTGCTCATCCGTCTGCTGATGCCGGCGCCTACTTCTTGGGAGTCGCGGGAGGATGATGATATTCGTGCTTGCCCGCATCGTCCGGTGGCCCATGATGGGCGTTCATCATATTCTTCATCGCATCCATGTGCTTATCCATGTGATCTACAAGAGATTGCCACATGTCGATGTTGAGCTGTAACTGATTCCTGGTCTCGCGGTCGGACACTTTACCGACCTGATCTTTCATTTTTTGCAGGTTGGACCGCATGCTGTCGATGTCCCCCTGCATGTCTTTCATCATCTGCTCGTGCATTTTGGACATGTCATGCGGGTGGCGCATGCCCATCATGCCCGGGCCGGGGGCCTGGTCCTGGCTCATGCCACCGCCCGTCCCGGGTTGCGCCGGGACATTCTGCGCCAGGCTCCAGATTCCAAGAAATGCCAGGCAAACCAGCAAGGTTGCAATGAGTTTCATAGAGGCTCCTTTTCTTGTTCGATAAGGGTTCGACGATTTCGCGATTAGCCGAGCCCACGCACGGTCAGTACCGGGCAACATGCCTCTGCAACCACCCTGTCGGCAGTTGATCCAAGATGGTGAACTGCGCGAACCAGAGAGCCGGCTCCGCGGATACCCATCACAATCAGGTCTGCCTTCTCTTCGTCCGCAGCCTGCAGGATGCCGTCGGCGGGCGTTCCAAACTTGACCCGATAGTCACAATGCGACCTGCTTGAGGTCTGTCCCGCCAATAATTCCTGTAGACGCTCCTCAAAGAATTCCTCAAACCTCGTTTTGGCGGAGGGATCCTCTCCGATCTGAGGCGCAACGTAGGTCGGAACCAGGGTGGCGCCGAACGTCTCCGCCAGCGAAACTGCATACGCCAGGGCTCGGACTGAATCGGCTGAAAAATCGGTTGCGTACAGAATTCGCTTTGGTTTGCGCTCAGGCGCGATGCAGCCGCAACGCGGCCCCACGGTCAGGACAGGACTTTCCGCCCGGTGCAGAACTTCGTCAGCCACCGCGCCAGTAAGGGCCTTCTTCACTCCCCGCCGCCCGCGCGTCCCAACCACGATGACCTCGATGTGCAAGTCGGCGACCAGTTTCTTCAACGTGTCCCAGATCTCTCCCTCCCTTACGATCGCCTCGCGCCGCACTTCCTGCAGCTCCGGGCGGGTAAGCAGCTCTTGCATACGCCGCTGTCCATAGGTCTGAATCTCGGTTCGCACCTGGGGAATGAGTTCGGGCGGCAGGTACTCGTACATCTCAGGCGAAATTACGTGGGCTACGTAAACCTTGCCCCCGTACTGCCGGGCCAATGCGACTGCATAAGGCAGCGCCAGTTCCGAGCTGGGAGAGAAATCAGTGAGCAGCAAGAAATTCTTCAGCTTGATGTTGCCCGGAGTGACGCGTTTAAGGGCGGCGGGTTCCGGCTTAACACCGGACCTTTCGGCAGGCGTCTTAGTCATCGTTTCGAGGAGTTCCATATCGCCTCCCGTGCAGGACTAACATACATTCTGCCTGGAATGAACGCGGTGACAGAAATCACACCGCAGCGTGTGGACAGTCACCCGATGAGCCGGCCGGAAGCGTGAGATTTGCTCTTCCGGAACCCTCACTTTCCTGTGACAATAGTAGGACGTGGCTGCGAACCGGTATTCATCGTGTTGTGCTTACGTGATACTCCTGGTTGTCGGGATCCTGTGTTGGCCTCCGTTCGCTGGATCGGCAAGCCTGAACTCACAGCCAGAGTATCGCCTCCGGCTCCGCCATCTCCACACCAACGAGCAGATCGACCTGGTCTATCGGCGAGGCGACGATTACATCCCAGAGGCAATGGATCGCCTCGATCGATTTCTGCGCGATCACCGTACTGGAACGATCTACAGGTTGGACCCGCGTCTGTTCGATCTGCTCCATGATCTGAGCGCGTCGCTGGCGCATCCGGAGTCTGAAATTGACATCGTTTGCGGGTATCGCAGCCCCTGGAGCAATGAATTTCTGCGACACACCACCTACGGCGTGGCTTCACACAGCCTGCACATGCAAGGGGAAGCCATTGACATCCGCATTCCCGGGGTAGCCACTTCGAAACTGCGTGACGTTGCTCTCAGCCTCCACCGCGGCGGGGTGGGATATTATCCGAAATCTGAATTTGTTCATGTGGACGTCGGACGAATCCGGCGATGGCAGCACTGAACTCCTGGGCTGGGTTTCCCCATTCGAATCAGGCGTGAGCGGGATTTGAGGCTGTTTTGCGCCTGCACTTTGAGACCATAGAAGTTCGGACTCGTCCGTAATGCTATAGGATTGGAAGCGCGCCGGCGCATCTGGCCAATCATCCTCGCCATGAGCCTCGAACAGCAGAGCGTAATTGGCATCGCCATAGGAGCGCTGGGGGGCGCCGCGGTCGGCCTGGAACGCGAGTGGTCCGGCCACGCTGGCGGCCCGCGAGCGCACTTTGCCGGCATTCGCACTTTTACCTTGATGGGCGGATTGGCCGGCGTCGCAGGCTGGCTCTGGTCCCTCGGCGTCCAATCCGCCGCGATCATTCTGCTGGCCGGCGCGACCGCACTGGTGGTGGCGGCCTATGTCGCCGCCAGTCGACAGGAAGTCGACGGCACCACCGAAGTCGCCGCCCTGGTGGTGCTGTCGGCCGGAGTGCTGGCGGGAATGGGTCACCTGGTGCTGGCCAGCGCGATCGTGGCCATCACGACACTTCTGCTGGTTGAAAAGTCACGCCTGCATGCCATGATCACGCGCATTGATGACGCCGGTTTGCGAGCCGGCGTCCGCTTCGCGGTGATGGCGGTGGTCATTCTTCCCCTGCTGCCGCCTGGTCCATACGGTCCTCTGGGAGGTGTCCGGCCCCGCCAACTCTGGCTTTTTGTGCTGCTGTTTTCCGGCTTGAGCTTCGTTGGCTACGTGGCCCGTCGCGTCATCGGCACCGATCGTGGTTATCCGGTCGCGGGCCTGCTGGGCGGATTCGTTTCTTCCACAGGAGTCGCGTTTACCTTTGCGCGCCTAAGCCGGCAGAATCGCAATTTCGCGTTTCCCCTCTCGATCGGAGTGGTGGCGGCATGCAGCATCATGAATCTGAGGGTGCTGGCTGCTACTGCGATTCTCAAGCCTGCGCTCGCTCTGGCCCTTATCCCCTATCTGGCGGCGCCTTTCCTCATCGGCGCGATCGTGGTTCTGATCGGATTGCGACGCCGCGAAGACAAGGCTGCAGTGCAAGCTCCC
>DASQHA010000310.1:0-26361 GCA_035632335.1 Terriglobales bacterium | reverse complement strand
GGCATCGCTTCGACTGCTGGCGAGCGCGACGGTCCTAAATAACTGTCGGAACCGGGCGCAAACGCCTGTCAGTTCCGGGCGTAAACCGTGTCATCCTGAGCGGAATCTAATCCATTCGCTCGCGAATGGATTCGATGGAGTCGAAGGACCCTATATTCTGAACGTCACCAGACGGTTGTGAGCCGGAAGATCCGCTGAACCGATGGGTTCGTGGAGACAGTAGGGGTCCTTCGACTGCGTGATGCCTTCGCTGCGTGAAGCCGTCACTCCGCTCAGGATGACACAAAAACCTACGCTGTCTGCTTTATACTTTCGCGTCCGGCTGGCATTGGCAGGGCATGCCTACTTCGCCTACACATCGTCTCGCCTACATCGACTGGATGCGCGGCCTGGCCTGCGTCCTGATGTTTCAGACCCACTGCTACGACTCCTGGCTGAGCGCCGAGGCCCGCAAGACAACGTTTTTCATGTGGTCCCAGCTGGGCGGGACTTTGCCGGCCCCGCTGTTCCTCTTCCTGGCGGGAATTTCCTTTGCTTTGGTGACCGACAAGCTGCGGCGGAAGGGTGTGACGCCCAATGCGATCGCGCGCTCGACCATCCGGCGCGGCGCGGAAATTCTTGGACTGGGCCTGCTGTTCCGCTTCCAGGAGTATGTGATCGCCTGGGGATGGTGCCCGTGGAGCGATGTGTTGCGGGTGGACATCCTGAACACGATTGGCGTCTCCATGATGCTGATGGGCGCCGTGTGCTGGATGGTGCTGAGGGTTGGCAGAAGCCCTCACATCCGTGAGGTTCTCGGCGCGACTGCGGGCGGAATCGCAATTCTGATTTCGCTGCTGACGCCGCTCATCTGGACCACCTGGCGTCCCCGCTGGCTGCCCTGGCCGATCGAGTCCTACATCGACGGCGTGCACAATCTAGGGCAGCCGCAGTCGTGGCTTTTCCCCATCTTTCCCTGGACGGCTTTCGCCTTCGCCGGCCTGGCGGTTGGATTCCTGCTGCTCAGCGACTGGGCGCGCCGCCGGGAAGCCGCCGTGTTTGCGATGGCCGGCGCCGGCGGAGTGGCCCTGGTCTATCTGGCGCGCTGGATGGATGCCCGGCCCACGCAGGTTTATCCGGTCTATGACTTCTGGCATACCAGTCCTAATTTTTTTCTGATTCGCGTGGGACTTCTGCTGGCGATTCTGTCCGCGACTTACGCGTGGTGCCGCTGGGGCGCCGGCCAGTGGGGCTTCAGTCCGCTGATACAACTGGGGCAGACCTCTCTGCTGGTCTACTGGGTACATATCGAATTCGTTTACGGCCGGCTTTCGATTGTGCCCAAGCATGGCGCCGGGATTCGGACGGCGTCCTTCGGGCTGGTGGTAATTTGCCTGGCGATGCTGGCCCTGTCGATCTGGCGCACCCGATGGAAGGCGCGCCGGAGGGCCGTATTCAATGGAGGACGGGCGTCCCCGCCCGTCCCGGCAGGAATCTTGGCGGGACAGTGATGGCGCCCGCACGAGCGCGGCGCTCGCGCCTACATTGAGCCTTGGCGGATGGCATTTTCTGTCAGCTTCAGGGCGATTGCCCAGCGCTGCCGAGCTTGAGGTCCGTCGTTTCCGTAGCCGAAGACATAGAGCGTGATGTAGAAGGCCTCCCGGATTTCATCTCCGGCGTGATAGAAGCAGCGCCGGATCAGCAATTCGACGGCTGCGGGAATCTCGGGCACGCGCTTCAGGAGTTGCGTAATCCGTTTGGCGAATTGCTCGTGTTCCGCAAAGGAAGAACGCGACGTCTCCGGCGAGAACAGGATGTCCACGTAGGAGCAGAATTTGTGCGCCGCGCCGAAGATCTCCTCCTCCGGATTGATCTCGGTGCTCGGCCAGGTGTCGCACTTTGCGGTCTCCAGCATGCCGGCGGGCGAGTTCATGACGGCCAGAAACTCAGCCAATTCCGGCGCCCGGCCGGCTTCTTCGATCGCGAGCAGAAGTTCGGGCTGGCGCTTCAGGTCGTAATAGCGCGGGCCGCCGTCATCGGCGGCCCAGGGCAATTCCAGGGTCTCGTCGTCCGCCCCAAGTTCGACCGCGAAATCGGCTTCCACGCTAGTGCGCGGGAGCCGGTTGCGGCGTGGCCTGGGGTGGCGTGGATTGGGTCGCAGGCGGCGCGAAATTCACCGTCGGCACCTGGCGCGATCCCTCGGAGGCGGCGAAATACGCTTCGTTCGGCTTGAACCCTGCCCATCCGGCAAAGATGTTGTTGGGAAATTTCTGGATGTAGGTGTTGTAGTCCTGCAGGGTGTCGTTGTAGCGCTTGCGTTCGACCGCGATGCGATTTTCGGTGCCGGCCAACTCGTCCTGCAGGCGCAGGAAGTTTTCGTTCGATTTCAGTTGCGGATAATTCTCCACAATGGCCAGCAGGCGGCCCAGGGCGCCGTCCAGTTGCCCGTTGGCGGCAATCTTCTCGCTCGGGCTGCCCGCGGAAAGCAATGCCGACCGGGCCTTGGCAATATCGCCGAAAACCGTCTGTTCCTGCTGTGCGATTCCCTTCACGGTAGCGACCAGGTTGGGGATCAGGTCGGCGCGGCGTTGCAGCACGATGTCCACCTGCGACCAGGAGGCCTTCACCGCCTCGTTCTTGGTCACCAGGGTATTGCGGACACCGACATATTGTCCGAAGACGACGAAAGCGAGCAGTGCCACAATCGCGATTACGATTAGAACTTTGACCATACTTCCTCCTGAATCAAGTAGTCACAGAAACGGTCAGACCCCGGCCCGGTCGAACCCGATATTTGCCGGTAGTGGCCGGACTTGAAATCCAATCTCGAACTGGCGTCATCCTGAGGGACTTTAGTCCCGAAGGATCTGGCGCGCAGCGGCACCATTGCCCGGCATTGGTTCATATCAGCTCCACGCCAGATGCTTCGCAAGCTCAGCATGACGCCCTCGCTGGGGGTCACTTATCTTTATCCAGCATTCTATCGACTGCGGCGGTCACGTGCTGCACGGCCGCCAGATAACGGGTGAAAACGTCTTTGGCGTCGAGCTGCTTCCGGTCCGCCTTGTGCTCACGGATATCCAGCAATTGCAGAAATGCGGAAGGCTCGAACGGGATGCGGGTGGCGAGAATCTGGATAGCTTCGCGCTTGGAATGGGGAGCGGCGTCGCCCAGCGCCAGCAACGCGTGCCGGAATAATGTCCCGAAAGCAGATACCGAGCCCAGCAGCAGCTCCCACAGGGCGCGATCATTGTCTCCCGTCTCCAGCAAGCGCTGCCGCAGCAGGATGAGCTTCTCGCGAAGTTCATATTCCAGCTGCGCCCGATGCAGTTGCATGGGGATTTGCAGCCGGGTCAGCAGTTCGTCGCCAAAAAGCACACGGTGGTGATGCTGCATATCGAGCAGTTCGATGGAGAACACGTCGGTGGAATGTTCGAGCTCTTCCTGCGTCATGACAAGCGGCGCGGGATGCTTCTGGTGATGCCACCATTCCACCACCGGCGCAATGGCGGAGAGCTTGGAGAAAGAACTTTCCCGCAGAACGCAGAGCAGGTTCAGGTTGGAGAAGTCGGCCTGATATTCTCCAGCGGCGGCTGAACCATAGAGGATGATGCTCTGCAGGTTCTGTCCCGCAGCCTGTTTCATGCGGCTGACGAATTCGTCGATCTTCTTTTCCGCGACCATTTCCGAAACCTCCTGCTGCTCCGTGCCGTCGTCTCGATTGCAATGGAGGACGGGCGTCCCGTCCGTCCAACCTCAAACCCCGCCAGCGTTATGACCCCAAGCGCCGAGGGCAAGATGCCCTCGGGACAGCCGGCCGGAGGCCGGCGCTACAAAAATCAATTACCAGCTGCCGCTGGCGCCGCCGCCGCCCGAACTGCCTCCGCCGAAACCTCCGAAACCGCCGCCTCCGCCTCCGAATCCCCCGCCGCCGCTGTAGCCGCCTCCGCCGCCACCGCCGAATAGAAGAAAGTAGAACAGAAGCTTGCGCAGCGGAGTCAGAAGAACGATCACGAGAATTATGCCCAGGATCAGCAGCTGCTTTCCGGTCAGCCCTTTCTCCGGCTGCCCGCTCGACGCCGCTGGAAGTTGAGGACGAGGCCCGTTCAGCTCGATGCCGGCGTCCTGCGCGATGACGTCCGCGACCCTTGACGTCATTAGCGATACGGCGCCGTTGTAGTCGTTCTGCCGGAGCAGGGGGACAGCTTCACGGCCGAAGCTTCCCACCTTGCCGTCGGTCAGGATCGGCTCCAGGCCGTAGCCGACTTCGATGCGGTATTTCCGGTCCTGCACAGCCAGAAGGATCAGGACGCCATGGTCCGTGGCTTTGCTTCCGATGCCCCACTGCTTGTAGAGGGCGACGGCATAGCTTTCAATGTCCGAGCCGTCCAGGGAATTCACCGTGACCACGGCAATCTGGGCCTTGGCTTTCTGGTCGAGCTGCTGGCAGATGTTGTCCAGTTGCGCGATGGTGTTTGCCTCCAGCACGTGGGCGAAGTCGTTGACGTAGTCGGTGGGATGCAGCTGGGAGACGGGCTCTGCGCGCAGCAACAGCGGGAGCGCCAGCAACAACAGAGCGACGCGAATCGACTGCAGGAACTTCATTCGCGGTGATTGTATAGGAAACCGCGTCGAGCTTCGCTCGACCGCAGGTGCGGGTCGGAGGACTCTCGTCCGACTGCTTTTGACTTACCCGTCAGGCCGTCAAAAATCAAACGCGGTCGGACAAAAGTGTCCGACCCACACCAGCGCTGAGAAAGTCTACGACCTGGGATTCAGCCCAGCGGCCGTCGTTGCCGTTGTTTCTCTCGCCGAGGTATGAGCAATGGCCGCCGTCCTCGGTCTCGATGAACGTGATGTTCGGGTTGTCCAGGATCTTGCGGCGGGTTTCGGGAAGGATGCGGATGAAGGGATCGTTGGCCGCGTTAAGGATGAGAGTGGGGACGGCGATGCGGTCGATGACATGCGCGGCGGCAGAGCGGTCGTAATAGTCATCGGCGCCGGTGAAGCCGCAATAGAACGCCGTGATTCGGTCGTCAAATTCGCGCAGGCTGCGGATGCCGCGGAGCCGCGAAGGGTCGAATGCGCCGGGAAACAGGCGGGCCTTGGTCCGCAGCCGGCGATTCAGCTGCCACAGAAAATATTGTTCATAAAGGCGGTTGCCGGGCAGATGCAGAGCGTCCGCCGAGGCCGCCAGGTTGACTGCAGGACAGACCGCCGCCACCGCGTGAAACTGCCGCGGGCCTGTGCCTCCCCACTCGCCGGCCAGTTTCAGCACCAGGTTGCCGCCCATGGAATATCCGGCCAGGGCGAAACTGGAGATGTGGTCCTGCGCGATCAAATTTTGCGCCACCGCGGCGATGTCCTGCGAGCGGCCGGAATGATAAAGAGTGGGAGCCAGCGCCTCGGTGCCGCCGCAGTTACGCTGATTCATCCGGACGACATTCATGCCGCGGGCCAGTCCCTTGGCGGCAATCCCCTGCATATACGTGGAATCGCTCGAGCCCTCGAGGCCATGCACGATGATGACGGTCAGAGCCTTCTGCCGATCGCTTTGCCAATGACAGTGAGCCAGGACCTGGACGCCGGGCTCAACTTCGATCAGTCGCGCCTCGGCCGGAGGCAGGGCAATGCGGCGGGAGAGAAAGAAGCTGGCCAGGGTCTGCCGGTGCCCGCCGCCCAGCCCGCGCCGCGGCACGAAAGCCCGCGTTTTGGTTTGCACATTCTCCACTGCTTGATTTTAAATGGTGGGGGCGACACCGGTTGCCGGTAAAGGAGACACGCGATGCCGATTTTCGAGTACATCTGCAAGGAATGCGATCACCAGTTCGAAGCCTTGGTGTACGGGAAGCAGAAGGCGGAGTGTCCCAAGTGCCACGGCAGCAACCTGGCGCCGCAGCTTTCGGTCTTTGCCGTTAGCGCCAAGGGCAGCTCGGCCGCCGCACCTTCTACCGGCGCCTGTGGCTCCTGCGGCGACCCCCGCGGGCCGGGGTCCTGCTCGCTTCCCAATATGAACTGAGGCCAGAAGGCGTTTCCCTCCTATCCCTATGTGAAGACAGTAGTTAGGTGCGTGACTACAGGCACCAGTCTGGCATGACTGGGGTAAGTTTTCTTCCCCCAGTCGCCCCCGTACCATCCGGACAGATCAGGCCTCGAAGCTATTGAGCTTTGGAGCCCAGGAGTCCGGATGGATCGTCGCCGCCATAATCGGGTCAGGGCGCAGTTGCCGGTGCGAATCTGGGGCGTGGATGCCCACGACCTGCCCTTCATGCAGCTGGCCAGCGTCAAGAACCTGAGCAGCACCGGAGCGGTCATTCAGGGCATGCGCCGCCAGATCAAGCCGGGAGAAATCCTCGAAGTGCAGCTGGACGACGAAAAGGCCCAGTTCCGCGTGATCTGGACCGGCATGCAGGGCACACAAAGCGCCGGCGAGCTTGGCCTCCAGCGGTTGGCGTCTGAACCATGCCTCTGGGGCGTAGCTTTGGGCTGCTACAGTGAGCTGGTGGCCGAAGGCTAGTTCCGGTCCGCGATTGGTCCCATCGTGCGTGGATTTTCAAACCAAATGTCGGTTCGCGCCCGAGGCCGGAGGGACAACTGATAGTAGCCCGCCACTTCAGTGGCAGGTTTTGTTGCGAGCGGGTGCGCGCGCCGTAGGCACGCCTGAAACGAGGCCCGGCGCCTGCGGTGGCATTTCAACCGTCCCTACGGGACGGGAATCATTTGCCCAGCCTACCCGGCGTTGAAACGCCGGGCTATTGTCGGGCGTCCCTCCAGGACGCTGTAGTACCGCGATGCTTCTCACACATCCCTTGACCGGCGGTTTGCAGAGCTTCGATGGTTCTACTATGCTCCCACTTCGTGATGTCCTCGCAATCATCAGACCACCAGATTTTTGGAGACCGAATGGTGCGGACTATTCTGGCCGTGATGTTCTGCTTAGCTTTCATATCCGTAGTTGAAGCACAGGCGCAATCTCTGAACCTTATGCCCCTGCCGGCCAAAGTGCAGATGGGCAGCGGCCAGCTGGTGGTCGATCCCAACTTTTCCGTTTCGATCGCCGGTCATCACGAGGCGCGGCTGGATCGCGCAGTCGAGCTTTTCCTGGTTCAGCTTCGCCGCCAAATCGGGATGCCTCCCATCGACATGAAGGTCACGGATTCCGCGACCGCCACCCTTGTTGTTCAGGCCGCTGCTGGAACAAAAGCTGTGCAGGAATTGGGTGAGGATGAGTCGTACCGGCTGGAGATCAGCAGTTCGGGCGCGCGTCTGACCGCGCCCACCACGCTCGGAGTCATGCGCGGGCTGCAGACTTTCCTGCAATTAGAGCGGACTACGAGCGCGGGCTTCGCCGTGCCCGCGGTTACGATCGAGGACGGCCCACGCTTTCCCTGGCGGGGATTGATGATTGACGTGGGCCGCCACTTTATCCCGCTCGACGTTCTGAAGCGCAATCTGGACGGCATGGCCGCGGTGAAGCTCAACGTGCTTCACTGGCATCTCTCAGAAAATCAGGGCTTTCGGATTGAAAGCAAGAAATTTCCCAAGCTGCAGGAGATGGGCTCGGACGGCTTGTACTACACCCAGGACCAGGTCCGGGAATTGATCGCGTATGCCCGCGAGCGCGGCATTCGCGTGGTTCCTGAGTTCGACATGCCGGGGCACGCGACGGCCTGGTTTGTGGGCTATCCCGAACTGGCCAGCGGGCCGGGACCGTACCAGATCGAGCGCCAGTGGGGCGTTTTCGATCCTGCCATGGACCCCACCCGGGAGGAAACTTACAAATTTCTCGACACCTTCATCGGAGAGATGGCTGGCCTTTTTCCCGATCAGTTTTTTCATATCGGGGGTGACGAAGTAAATGGCAAGGAATGGGACGCGAATCCCAAGATCCAGGCGTTCATGCACGCCCACGGCATGAAAGACAACAACGATCTGCAGGCTTACTTCAACCAGCGGGTCGAGAAGATCGTGGCCAAGCACGGCAAGACCATGCTGGGTTGGGATGAAATTCTGCGGCCCGACCTGCCCAAAACCATCGTAATTCAATCCTGGCGCGGCCCGGACTCGCTGGCCCAGGCGGCGAAGCTGGGGTATCGCGGATTGTTGTCCTCCGGTTACTACGTTGACCTGATGTGGCCGGCGGAACGGCATTACGCGACCGAACCGCTCAGCGGTGCCGCAGCCAACCTGACCCCGGAGGAACAGAAGCGGATCCTGGGCGGCGAGGCCTGCATGTGGTCGGAGTACGTGTCTCCGGAAAGCATCGACTCCCGCATCTGGCCGCGCACCGCAGCCATCGCCGAGAGATTGTGGTCGCCGCAGGACGTGCGCGATGTGAACTCGATGTACCAGCGGCTGGCGGTGACCAGCACCTGGCTCGATGGACTCGGCTTGACCCACAATTCCAGTTACACCCCCATGCTGCGTCGCATTGCCGGCACGAACGACGTTGCCGCCCTGAAAGTTCTGGCCGATGTGCTCGAACCGGTGAAAGACTACACTCGCGAAGAAACCGCCCCAGTGCCCGCCACCAGCCTCTTGCCGCTGAATCGCGTGGTGGATGCGGTCCGTCCGGAAAGCGCCACCGCCAGGCAGTTTGCCGCGGCCGTGGACGAACTTGTTGGCGGCAATGCAAAACCGGGTTCTGAACCCCGGGTCAGGGAGTTACTTAGTCGCTGGCGCGATAACCAGGTTGAGCTTCAGCCCCAGTTTGAAAAATCCCTGCTGCTCCAGGAAGTCGCGCCGCTCTCGCAGAATCTGTCGGCGCTCGGAGCTGCAGGCTTGGCCGCCCTCGACTATCTCGACCGCGGCGAGCCCGCCCCGGCTGCCTGGGTGACCGCGCAACTCGCGCTGGTCGAGCAGGCTTCGAAAGCGCAGGCCCAATTGCTGATCATGGTTGCGCCAGCGGTTGGAAAGCTTATTCGGGCCAGCGCCGGTCCGGCTTCGCCCGCCTCCTCGCCTGCAGAATAGGGGTACCCTGAGGTTTGGGACGTCAGCCTGAGGGACTTTAGTTCCGAAGGATCTCGCGTGCAGGGTCTCGATATGTTGCCGTTCTTTGATTTCCGCTCCACGCCAGATGCTTCGCACGCTCAGCCTGACGCCTTTCGGAAGAAGAAAGCCAAAATTTCAGCCATCGGGAGGTGGGCTTGGACACGAAAAACTCCGATCTCAAGAAGCTGGTAAGCCACGACGATTTCACCGCCCAGCCGGAATTCTGGCCCGCACTGCCGCTCGCGGCCTGGCAGGACACCTGCTCCACGCTGCACATGTGGACCCAGATTGTGGGCAAAGTTCGCCTGGCGCAGAGTCCCCTGATCAATCACTGGTGGGAAGTGCCGCTCTATGTCAGCGCGCGAGGGCTTACGACTTCGGCCATTCCTTACCATCTTGGTATCTTCGAAGTGGAATTCGATTTTCTCCATCACCACCTCACCATTCAGACCAGCCAGGACCAGCTCAAGACCATTCCGCTTGCGCCGCGCTCGGTGGCTGACTTCTACCAGGAGTTCATGGCCGCGCTTTCTTCCCTCGGGATCAATGTGAAGATCTGGCACATGCCGGTTGAGATTCCCAACCCGATTGCGTTTGACCGCGATACCCAGCATGCCTCCTACGATCGCGAATACGTCACCCGGTTCTGGCGCATTCTTCTGGCGGTGGAAAGCATTTTCCAGGAATTCCGCGCGGGCTTTATCGGCAAGAACAGCCCGGTGCATTTCTTTTGGGGCAGTTTCGACCTGTGCGTCACGCGTTTTTCCGGACGCCGCGCCCCGGAGCGCCCCGGCGCCGACCTGATCACGCGCGAGGCTTACTCGCACGAAGTAATCAGCGCGGGATTCTGGCCGGGCGGGGGCGAGATCAAGGGGCCGGCGTTTTACGCCTACGCGGCCCCGGAAC
Source organism: Terriglobales bacterium (assembly GCA_035632335.1). Lineage (GTDB taxonomy): Bacteria > Acidobacteriota > Terriglobia > Terriglobales > Acidobacteriaceae > JAIQFF01. The sequence goes on along the minus strand of DASQHA010000310.1, from coordinate 16,485 downwards.
CCGCGGGCTACGGGCAGAGCCCGGTGCGTCCCGCCAAAGCGTTCTATCACGCCGGAATGAAGGAATTCCTCCTAATGTACGACGACCTGCGTCTGGAGGCTTCTCCTCGATCGGCGTTGCTCGAATTTCTGCAAAGCACCTACGATGCCGGGGCCGACCTGGGCAAATGGGACCGGGCGGACCTCGAACGGACCGTGTAGATAGGAAGACCCGGCGCCCGCAAAGCCTTCTGGAATAGCGATTTAGGTCGCAGCGCGACGGTTGTCCAAGGGCTTTGAGCGAAATCTGGTTGTCCTTCCGTTACCTGTCCAAGGTTACCGACGGGTCCTATGATGAAACGTCCGTTATTTCGACTATGGCGACTCCGACTCTCGATCCCAAGACCAGCGACACGGTGCAGGCACTGGTGCAACTACTCCGCTCGCGCTCGTCGGAGGAGATACGCCAGCGCATGTACGACAATCCGCCTGGAAGCCCATGGTGGGCTGCCTGCAAGACCGAACTCGATCTGAGAAATAGTGAGCGGGCGGCAGCCGCCCTGGTCGACACCTCGCGCGTGCTGGACAAGTTTCGCAGTGCCACCGACCACCTTGAAGAACTCACCGAAAAACTGGTGCAGTCGACATCGGACATGGCTGAAATCGTAAAGAGCGTGCGCGAATCCGGCCGACGGATGGAAGTTGCAACCTATGTGATCGTCGGGTTGACCATCGTCCAGTTGTTTTACATAGCCTTCCAGTTTTCCGCCCGGCACTAGCGCCGGGACGGGCGTGGACGCCCGTCCTCCATTTTCTTCGGCAATGTGACCGCGAGGCCCCTGCTCGTGCGGGAATTACCGCGAACGCTTCTCTTTGCCCAATCTCCCCGCCTCCGTTACCATAGCCGCCGTGGCTCACTACATTGGCGCAATCGACCAGGGCACAACCAGCACACGCTTCTGCGTGTTTGACGCCGCGGGGAAGATCGTGGCGTCGGCGCAAAAGGAGCATCAGCAGATTTATCCCCAGCCGGGATGGGTCGAACACGATCCCGAGGAAATCTGGCAGGCCACGCAGGATGTGATTGCGCAAGCCTTACAGACGGGGAAGGTTCGCGTCACCGACCTGGCGGCGATTGGCATCACAAACCAGCGCGAGACCACTGTCCTGTGGAACCGCAAGACCGGCAAGCCCGTGGCCAACGCGCTGGTCTGGCAGGACACGCGGGTGGATGACTACGTCGCCGAACTCTCCCGCGAAGGTGGGGCCGATCGCTTTCGCGCCCAGACCGGGCTCCCGCTCAGCACCTATTTCAGCAGCCTGAAAATCCGCTGGCTGCTCGAGCATGTTCCGGGCATCCGAAAGCAGGCCGAAGCCGGCGAAGTAGTTTTCGGCAACATCGATTCCTTTTTGACCTGGCATCTTACCGGCGGCCCGGACGGCGGACTTCACATCACCGACGTCACCAATGCCAGCCGCACCCAGCTCATGGACCTCGACGCCCTCTCCTGGGATGAAGACTTGCTGGACGCCTTCGGCATTCCCCGGGCGATGTTGCCCCGCATCTGCTCGAGCGGCGAAGCTTATGGGACGGTGAAAGCCGGGGCGGCGACGGGAGTCGCCATCGCAGGGATCCTGGGAGATCAGCAGGCCGCGCTGGTGGGTCAGACCTGCTTCAAGTCCGGCGAAGCCAAGAACACCTACGGGACAGGGTGTTTCCTGCTGATGAACACCGGGGAGCGCGCTGTCCGCTCCACCTGCGGACTGCTGACCACTGTTGCCTACAAGTTCGGCAAGGAGCCGGCGAGCTACGCGCTCGAGGGTAGCATTGCCATCACCGGGGCGCTGGTGCAATGGATGCGCGACAATCTGGGGCTGATCGGCTCAAGTCCTGAGATTGAGATTTTGGCGCGCACGGTGGACGACAACGGCGGCGTCTATTTTGTGCCGGCATTCTCCGGCCTCTACGCGCCATACTGGAAACACAACGCCCGCGGCGTGATCGCCGGCCTGACCCGTTACGTCAACAAAGGACACCTGGCCCGCGCCGTGCTTGAGGCGACGGCATTTCAGACCCGTGAAGTGGTCGAGGCCATGGAGCAGGATTCTGGCATTGCGCTCGACGTCCTGCGCGTGGACGGCGGCATGGTGGACAACACGCTGCTGATGCAGTTCCAGGCCGACATCCTGAATCGGCCGGTGGTTAAGCCTCTGATCAAAGAGACGACTTCGCTCGGCGCGGCCTACGCCGCCGGGCTAGCGGTTGGTTTCTACAAGAACACGGACGACCTGCGTGCGCGATGGTCGGTCGGCCAAACCTGGAATCCGAGCTTGGATGAGCCGAAGAGGGCCGAGATGTACCGGCTGTGGAAGAAAGCCGTGACCCGTTCGTTTGATTGGACGGAGTAGCTTTTCGGACAAAGGTTTCAACCACGGAGGACACAGAGTTACACTGAGGAACACCGGTTTTGCTTTCCTCTGTGTATTTCTGTGTCCTCCGTGGTTGAAACCTTGAACTTCTAGCTGTCCTCGCCCACCTTGAGCACGGCTAAAAACGCTTCCTGCGGAATATCCACACGGCCGATGCGCTTCATGCGGCGCTTGCCTTCTTTTTGTTTCTCCAGCAGCTTGCGTTTGCGCGAGATGTCGCCTCCGTAGCACTTGGCGATCACGTTCTTGCGGATGGCCGATACCGTCTCGCGAGCGATGATCTTGGACCCGATCGAAGCCTGAATGGCGACTTCGAACATTTGCCGCGGAATCAGCTCGCGCATTTTCGAAACCAGCAACTTCCCGCGTTCATAGGCGAAGTCACGATGCACAATGATGGAAAGCGCGTCCACCGGTTCGCCTGCCACCAGAATGTCGAGTTTTACCATGGGCGATTCCCAGTAATCGGCCAGGTGGTAATCGAGCGACGCGTAGCCGCGAGAAACTGACTTCAGTCGGTCATAAAAATCGAGCACGATTTCGTTCAAAGGCAGCTCGTAGTGCAGCATCACGCGCGACGAACTCACATACTCAAATGTTTTTTGCTTGCCGCGCTTGTCTTCCACCAGCTTGAGGATTCCCCCCACGTACTCTTCATTGGTCAGAATGGTGGCCAGGATTACCGGTTCCTGGACTCTGGCAATCTCGCTGGGGTCGGGCCAGCGGGAAGGGTTGTCGACCTCGATCAGGGTGCCGTCAGTCTTGGTGATCTTGTAGCGCACGCCCGGGGCGGTGGTGATCAGCTCCAGGTTGAATTCGCGCTCCAGCCGTTCCTGGATGATCTCCATGTGGAGAAGTCCGAGAAAGCCGCAGCGGAAGCCGAAACCCAGCGCCACCGAACTCTCCGGCTCGAAAAAGAACGACGAGTCGTTGAGCCGTAGTTTCTCGAGCGCCTCGCGGAGTTGGGTGTGTTCGTGCGCGTCCACCGTGTAGAGCCCGGCGAAAACCATGGGCTTGATTTCTTCAAAGCCAGGCAAGGGCTCAATCGCCGGATTATTTTCGTCGGTGATGGTGTCGCCGATTTTCGTGTCGGCCACGGTCTTGCTGTTGGCCATCAAAAAGCCGACTTCACCCGCCCGCAGTTCCTCGACCTCGACCGGCTTGGGAGTCAGAACGCCGAGCGTTTCTACCTCCAGGACGCGGCCATTCCACATCAGGCGGATCTTTTGTCCCTTGCGGATAGTGCCTTCGAATACGCGGGTCAGCACAATCACCCCGCGATAGGGATCAAACCAGGAGTCGAAAATCAGCGACTGCAGCCGGTTGTCCGGATTGCCTTTGGGCGGAGGCACACGCTTCACGATGGCTTCGAGAACCTCGGGCACGCCCTGGCCGGTCTTGGCACTGATCAGCAGGGCGTCCGAGGCGTCGAGACCGACCGCGCCCTCGATCATCTCCTTGGTGCGCTCCACGTCGGCGCTGGGCAGATCAATCTTGTTGATGACGGGAATAATTTCCAGGCGGTTGTTGATGGCCAGGTAGGCATTGGCCAGGGTCTGCGCTTCCACGCCCTGCGAGGCGTCCACCACCAGCAGTGCGCCTTCGCAAGATGCCAGCGAACGCGAAACTTCGTAGGAAAAATCCACGTGACCGGGGGTGTCGATAAGGTTCAGTTGGTAGGTGTGGCCGTCCTGCGCGGTGTACATCATGCGGACGGCGTGTGCCTTGATGGTGATACCGCGTTCCCGCTCCAGGTCCATGGAGTCGAGCACCTGGGCCTGCATCTCGCGGGCGGTGAGCGATCCGGTCAACTCCAGCAGGCGGTCTGCCAGCGTGGATTTGCCGTGATCAATATGTGCAATGATCGCAAAATTGCGAATAAAGGCGGCGTCCATGGCGGCAGCGGTCAATGTTTGATTCTAACAGGCGGGCCTTGGGCCCTCGGAAGCCTGGCCGAGGTCCGACGTCTGCTGCCTGACGTCCGATATAAAATGAATGAATGCCACCGGCGTTTCCTTTCACCGCGATCGATCACGTCCAGCTGGCCATGCCTCCGGGCGGAGAAGAAACGGCTCGCCAGTTCTATCGCGACCTGTTGGGGATGGCGGAGGTTCCGAAGCCGGCAGAACTCGCCAAACGCGGCGGATGCTGGTTCGAAAGCGGAGCGGTGCAGGTGCACCTCGGCGTGGAGAGGGATTTTCAGGCGGCGAAGAAGGCGCACCCGGCCTTGCGTTGCCGCGACTACCCGGCCTTTCTGCTACGCCTGTCCGGAGCCGGCGTAAAGGTCACGGAGGCCGACGGCATTCCCGGAGCTCGCCGCTGTCATATTCACGATCCTTTCGGCAATCGCATCGAGCTCATTGACTGAAACTCCCATGCTGGTGCTGGCTTCCGCATCTCCGCGCCGTCAGGAATTGCTGCGCCATGCGGGCATCGCGTTCACCGTTTCCCCCGCCAACATTCCGGAAATTCCGCTGACGGGAGAGAGCCCGCGCGATTGCGCGGAGCGCCTGGCGCGGGAGAAAGCCCAGGCAGTTTTCCGCCAGCAGCCCGGCCAACCCGTGCTGGGAGCCGACACCATCGTCGTGCTCGATGCCGAGATTCTCGGCAAACCCCGCGACGAAGCTGACGCCAGGCGCATGCTGCGCCTGCTTTCCGGACGAACTCATCAAGTCATCACCGGCGTTTGCCTGGTGGGACCGTCACTGAGAACCGGGAACCAGAAACTGCAAACTGGTTTTGAAGACACCCGTTCCGAAACCACACTAGTGACCATGACCACACTGACCGACCAAGAAATTAGTGGGTATATCAAAACCGGCGAGCCCATGGACAAAGCCGGGGCTTACGCCATCCAGGGCGTTGCCTCGCGCTGGATTCCGCGCATTGAGGGCGATTATTTCAATGTTGTGGGACTACCGGTGGCGCTGGTGTTCAGAATGCTGCGGGAGAACGGAGTCAGCCGGCAGGAAAATCAAAGCCGGCTCTAGGCCTTCTTGTCCGGGTCCTGTTCGCCGTCTTTTACCGCTGACTTGAAGTTCTTGATGCCTTCGCCCAGGCCCTTGCCCAGATCGGCCAGCTTGCTCGGTCCGAAGATCAGAAGCGCGATGGCCAAAATCACCAGAATTTCCGGCAACCCTAATTTTCCGGGCATGTGATACCTCCCTGACGGGTTTGCCATGCGCTCGGAAGCGCGTAGAAAGTTGGCGGCGACCCTGTGGAAATTCTAGGCTACCCGGTGTCCATAGTCAAAACAGGCTTGGCGGGCTGGAGATGCCATGCGGCCGCCCCCGGGCTGTTTCCAGGTGGTTTCTCCTGGGGATGCGCTGTGGGGCTTCGGCCCCAATCTTCGGCGCTCTTCGCGGGCGGGTCGCCCGCGGCCACAAATGTTGACTGCTTATGCGGCCGCGATCAGTTCCGCCAGAAGGGTTGTCCGGCGCGGCAATTCGGAAATTATGATGGACTCGTGAGTGGCGTGGGCGCCATCGCCTACTCCGCCCAGGCCATCCAGCGTGGGGATTCCCAGGCTGGCGGTGAAGTTCCCGTCCGAGCCGCCGCCGACAGATGCTTCTTCCAGCTTCCAGCCGAGCTGCTTTGCAATCTCCACAGCTTTCTTGTACAGCATGGCGACACCGGCGCTGCGCTCCAGCGGCGGACGATTCACGCCTCCCTTTATTTCCAGCTTGCATCTGCGGTTGAAGGGCTTGAGCGCCTTCAGTTGACGGTCGATCACCGCCGCATCTTTCATGCGCGCCACGCGCACATCGAGAGAAGCGGTGGCCTGCGCGGGAATCACGTTTGTCCGGGTGCCTCCGGAGACCAGTCCCACATTCAAGGTGAGACCACGCTTCAGATCGACGAGTTTCGAGATGGCGGTAATTTGCTTTGCCATTTCTACAATCGCGCTCTCGCCCTTTTCGAAATCCAATCCGGAGTGGGCTGCCTTCCCGGTAACTTTGATGGAGTATTCACCGACGCCCTTGCGCGCGGTCTTCACCCCCCCCTGGATTCCGTAGGAAGGTTCGAGCACCAGGACCGCGCCGGATTTCCGCGCCAGGCTTTCGGTGATGCGGCGGGAAGACCCGCTGCCCACTTCTTCATCCGAAACCAGAAGCACCGTCACCGGCCGCGGCAGGCTGTCACTGTGCCAGGCGCGCAGCCCCTCGAGCGCATGCAGGATGAGCGCAATGCCTGACTTCATATCGAGCGCGCCCGGCCCCCAAAGGCGTCCGTCGGCCACGCGGCACGGCATGGTCGAGAGCGTTCCCATCGGGTACACCGTGTCGATGTGGCCCAGCAACAGCACGGGCTTGCCGCGCCCGCCGGGAAAGTCCACCTGCAGGTGGTCGCCGAAGTCGGGCACGCGATGGAATTTCGCATGGCCGCCGATTTTTTCGAAGCGCCCGGCCAGAAGCGCGCCCAGTTGGTCCACTGCCGGTTTGTTATCGCTGGGGGACTCGATTTCTACCAACTGGCGGATGGTTTCGGTGATGGCGTCCTGGCGCTCGGCAAAGAAGCGCAGGCGATTCGTGGTTTCGGGGGAGACGGGCTGAGGCCGTGACGATGGCGGCTTCTTCAGGACCTTCTTCATGCTGTCCATTCTCGCAGTATTCCGCGGCTGAGTCGCGGTACAGTATAATCTTCGCTCCTAACCAGTAACGGCAAGAACCTGACGAGAGAAATGACCGATACCGCTCAGCCCGCGACCGCATCTCCGTCGCCGGTAAAGACCACGCTGGACATTGTCGATATCTTCCACATCCTGCCTCACCGGTTCCCCTTCCTGCTGATCGACCGAGTGATCGAGATCCAGCGCAAGCAGCGGATCGTGGCGATCAAGAACGTGACCATAAACGAGCCTTTTTTTGCCGGGCACTTCCCCCACCTGCCCATCATGCCGGGGGTACTGATTGTGGAGGCCATCGCCCAGGCGGGGGGAGCATTGTTGCTGACGGAAGTAGAAGAACCGAAGGACAAACTCATCATGTTCACCGGCATCGAGCGGGCGAAATTCCGCCGTCCGGTGGTGCCCGGCGACCAGTTGCGCATCGAAGTTGAGCTGAAAAACTGGCGGGCGCGGCCGCGCATGATCGCCGTCCGCATGGAGGGAGTGGTTTTCGTGGGCGCCAGGCGTGTGGCCGAGGCAGTGGTCAGCTGCCAGTTGGTCGAGACCGCGCGCGGGCGGGGTGGGTCGGATGGCGCCGGAGCGGCCTCAGACGCGGACGATCCGGAATAAGCTCTCGTATGGCGAAACGTCCGCAGCCAACCAAACCATCGCCGCCTGACGACACCGTGAAATCTTCCGCGGCGATTCACCCTACCGCCATCATCGATCCCAGCGCCAAAGTTCATCCGTCCTGCAAGGTAGGCCCTTATTGCGTGATCGGGCCGGAGGTCGAACTGGGGGAAGGCTGCCGCCTGGTTTCGCACGTCACCATCGAAGGGCCGACGAAAATCGGCTCGGACAACGGTTTCTTTCCCTTCTGTTCGATCGGCATGGCGCCTCAGGATATCAGCTACGCCGGCGAACCGACTCGCCTCGAGATCGGCGACCACAACCAGATTCGCGAGTTTGTCACCATCAACCGCGGCACCGTCAAGGGCGGCGGACTGACCCGCCTGGGCAGTCATACGCTGGTCATGGCCTACACCCATATTGCGCACGATTGCGTTATCGGGGACTACGTCATCCTGGCCAATGCCGCGACCCTGGGGGGCCACATCACGGTTGGAGAATGGGCGGTGGTGGGGGCGCTTTGCCCGGTCCATCACTTCGTCCGCATCGGGGCGCACGCTTTCATCGGCGGCGGCACCACCATCACCCGGGACGTGTTGCCGTTCTCGAAGACGGCGGCGGCGCGCGACACGCATGCTTACGGACTCAACGCCGTGGGCCTGGAGCGGCGGGGTTTCAGCAAGGAACGCATTCGCAAGATTCACCACGCCTACAAACTCCTGCAGGCTTCGAAGCTCAACACTTCACAGGCGCTCGAGCGCATGAAGTCCGAGCCCGACCGCGGGGAGGACGTGGACATGCTGATAAGATTCATCGAAGCGTCGGAACGCGGCGTGATCAAATAGCCGGGCGCAGCATGGGGCCGGAATTTCTAACAGATCGGCCAAAGCCCGGGACACAACTTTTCCTCGTGGAGAACGTGAAAGATTGTCCATTCGTCGAGCACGTCGACGGCGGGGTCCCTGGTCAGTTGCGCGTTGATCATGGCCCGGACCAGCTTCTCGACGTTGCTCTGGGCTTCGGCCCTGCGTTCGGTGAACTCGTACAAACTGACTTTGTGGGCCTCGAGGCCGGCCTTCAGCAGGGCCTTGAAGCCGCTTTCACACTGGAGCGAGAACTTGAAGCGATGCCTCGCCGCCGCTCGCACTGCGGCTCCCCACATGTGTCCTAAAGGGTACCGGATAACGGGTGGGGTCTCGGCCATAAGCTGTCCCAGGCGACTTCTTCAGGGAGACTCGCGTTTAGAAGATTGTGCTCCGTGATGCCAGGCATAATCAAGCATAGGTCGGACTCGAGACTGGTGCGGTTTCGGACCCATCCTGTTAAAGGTGTCATCCTCAGCTTGTGTGCGGCGGATGTCGAGTCTGCTGCCCTCTGACAGAGGAACAAGGCTTCAGAATATGCCGGTTGGGCGTTAAATATGCCGGAACGAATCGGTCTGATTGCCGGGAACGGAAGCTTTCCCCTGCTGGTGCTGGACGCCGCGCGCGCTCAGGGGTTCGACGTAATCGTGGCTGCCATCAAGGAAGAAGCGTCTCCGGAGATCGAACAGCACGGAGCCACGGCGGTGCACTGGCTTTCGCTGGGGGAGTTGTCCAGGTTGATCGAGACCTTTCAGCGCGAAGGCGTGCATCGCGCCATCATGGCGGGGCAGGTGAAGCACAAGCAGATTTTTTCCAGCATCCGTCCCGACTGGAAGCTGGCGAAATTGCTGCTTTCACTGGGAACGCGAAACACTGATTCCCTGCTGGGTGCGGTTGCCCAGACGCTGGCCGAGGAAGGCATCACGCTGGAGAATTCAACCGGGTTCCTGGAGCCCTTGCTCGCCAAGGCGGGCGTTCTGACGAAGCGGACGCCGACCCCGCAGGAAAAAAAGAACATCGAGTACGGACGCACCGTGGCCCGCCACCTGGCGCAGTATGATATTGGACAAACCGTCGTGGTTGCGGAGTCAGCGTGCGTGGCGGTTGAGGCCATGGAGGGCACCGACGCCGCGATCGTGCGCGCGGGCGAGATCATGCGGTCGCTGGCGGGAGACTCCTCTACTCTGAGTCGCGAACTCACGGTGGTGAAGATCTCCAAACCGAATCAGGACATGCGTTTCGATGTGCCGGTGGTCGGAGTGAAGACCATCACCGTGATGCGCCAGGCCGGAGCTGGTTGCCTGGCACTCGATGCCGGGAAATGCCTGCTGCTTGACGGCGACGCCATCACGGCAGCCGCCGATTCAGCCGGCATCGCCATCGTGGCTGACTAGTGCCGCCGGTTTTTCACGGGTAATCCTCCAATTAGCAATCGGGTAATCAGCAATCGGGAGCCTTGCATGACTGAAACCTTCCGCCTCGCCGATCAAATTCGCCGTGCCTTCGAAGGCAGTGCCTGGCACGGAGATTCCGTTCTTGAACTGCTGGCCGGCGTGAACGCCAAAACCGCGGCCGCACATCCGGTCAAGGACGCCCACAGCATCTGGGAGATCCTTCTCCATATAGCGGCGTGGGATGCCGTGGTCACCCGCCGCGCCGGCGGCACGGCGGTCACGCTCACCGACGAACAGAACTTTCCCCCGGTCAGCGACACCAGCGAAGCGGCGTGGAGCCAGGCCATGGAGACGACCAAGAAGACGCACCACGAACTGATCAAGGCAGTCGCCGCGTTTCCCGATTCGCGCCTGGCGGAGCAGGTTCCGGGCAAGACGCAGAATTATTACAACTTCTATTACATGTTCAGCGGCATCGTGCAGCACGAGCTGTATCACGCGGGGCAGATCGCACTGCTGAAGAAGGCCGCGAAGTGAATCCTTTGCGGCTTTTGCGGTCGAGAGCTTTTAAACGCAAAGGACGCAAAGAACGGCCTCAAAGTTCGCCAAGAAAACCTCTTGATCCCGGAGAACCGAAAGCTGGGCGACAACTTTATTAACGTGGCTGTGGTGGGTGTAGGCGCCTTCGGACGCAACCACGCCCGCATCTATCACCAGCTGGCGCAGCAGGGGGAAGCTGTCCGCCTGGTGGGCGTAGTGGACCCGGACGTGGCCCGCGCCGACGCGGTCGCCGGCGAATTCGGCTGCCGCGGGTTCGGATCGGTCGAGCAACTGGTGACCACGCACAGCGAGGTGCAGGCCGCCTCGGTCGCGGTTCCCACGGTGCACCACCTCGCGACCGCCCGCGCGCTGATGAATGCCGGAGTCGATGTGCTGGTGGAAAAACCGTTCGCCACATCGCTGGCGGAAGCCGACGAGCTGGTTGGACTGGCGCGGAGCTCGCACCGGGTCGGACAGGTCGGGCACCTGGAACGCTTCAACCCCGCGGTCCGGGCCACCGCGCCGCTCATTACCCGGCCCATGTTCTTTGAAGTTCACCGGCTCAGCGTGTTCACTCCGCGATCGCTCGATGTGGACGTCATTCTCGACCTCATGATTCACGATCTTGATGTCGTGCTCTGGCTGGTGAAATCGCCGGTGAGGGAAATTCGGGCGGTGGGCCTTCCCATTCTTTCGGACAAAGCCGACATCGCCAACGTTCGCCTGGAGTTCGAATCCGGCTGTGTGGCCAATTTCACCGCCAGCCGGGTTTCAACCGAGCGCGTGCGCAAGCTGAGGTTTTTTCAGCCGCGGCAATACATTTCGCTCGACTACAGCCGCCAGGAAGTGCTGGTGTTCAGTGTCGGAGAGGCAGACGAGGCGGCAGGAACGCCTTCGGTCAATCCCCAGATCAAGGTCGCCAAGCCGGCCATCGTAGCGGAAGAACCGTTGCAGGCTGAGCTCAGGGCGTTCCTCGAGGCGGTGCGGTCGCGTTCCCAACCCCTGGTCTCATTTGAAGACGGGCGGCGCGCCCTGGCCGTGGCGCTCGACATTGTGGCGGCGATTCGGGAACACGGCCAGAAAATTCAACTCGAACACTTGCGCTGATGTCTTCGGCACAACGCGTAAGTCATTGCTGTGTAAAGCTCCAGCGCGATTTTTTGTTTTACACTTCTTGACAATCAATTCCCGCTCTTCAGGGTAACCTTTATTGACCAGTCAGGTACAAACGTAAGTGACTGTTGGCGCCGGTTTTTCGCAGTTATTCCGGAAAGATGCGAGAATGGAAGGATCAGTCGTTGGTCGTTGGCTGTTGGCCCTCGGTCGTTGGCCTTTGGCCGCTGGCCGTAGGGTTTGTCGTTGACGCGTGGCCCTAGTGGGCGGACTTTTTCCTAATTTCCTGGTTGGCGTGCCGCTAAGTGGTTTTGCCAACGACCAACGGCCAAAGGCCAACGACCAAGGACCAACTTCGTACTCTAAACCAGCAGGTCGATGTCAATTACTGAAATCCCGCCTCGCAATCCCGTACCGCCAGCGCAACCAGCCGCACCCCCGGGCGGCGATCTATACGACGCTAGCGGATGGGAATCTGCTTATCTCGAAATGCATGACGTTCCTGCGCTGCTGATTCAGCTGCAGGACGACCTCTCGCGATCGCGGCAGCGGGAAGCCTTTTGGATTTCTGTGGTTGTCCACCTGGCCATCGTCATCCTGGTGGTCAACTCGGGCCGGCTGGCCGACATGATGCATCGGCGTTCCGTAATCCTGGTGAGCCCGCAAGACCTGTTGAAGCAGAAGGATCTGACTTACCTGGAACTGCCTCCCGATGAGCAGAAACTGACCAAGCGGCCGGACACCAACAAGATCTCGGACAAAGACCGGATCGCAACCTCGAAGGCCCCGCAACTCGACCGCAAGGAATTGAAGAAGATTCTGGACAGCGCGCGTCCGGGCGCCCCCGGCCCCAGCAGCCCTCCGGTGCAATCGCAGCCCGCGGCGCCGGCCCCGGCGGCGCAGGAACCGCCAGCGCCGCAACCGCCCCCGCCGCCGGATCAGAACCAGGTGGCACGCCTGCAGACTCCACCCGCGGAACGGCCCACTCCGAATTTCAACACCGGCGCCATGTCGGCAGGATCGGCCATCGAACAGGCAGCGCGCGCGGCCATGTCAAATCGCGGCGGATACGGCGGCGACAACGGGGACTATGGTCTTGGCCAGGGCAAGCAAGGCGGCGAGGCCATTGGCCCGATGGACGTCCTCAGCGACACAATGGGAGTGGATTTCGGTCCTTACCTGGCCCGGGTGTTGCACGATGTGCGGGAGAACTGGTATCGCATTATCCCCGAATCGGCGCGTGCGCCGCTCATGAAAAAGGGGAAAGTCTCGATTGAGTTCGCCATCCTGAAGAACGGCCAGGTTGCCGGGCTGCAGATTGTGGGCTCGTCCGGCGACGTGGCGTTGGATCGCGCCGCCTACGGCGGGATTACCGCATCCAAACCCTTCCCGCCCCTTCCCACCGAATTCGGCGGCCAATATCTGGCGCTGCGCTTCCACTTCTATTACAACCCGGATCGGTCAGAAATACAGTAGGTCGGACATCAGACCTCAGACCTTGGACGTCGGCCCTCGGACAACCCTCTCACGCGCCGTGGAGCAAACCGTCGACCTTGAACCTGCCTGCTGAAGGACTGTAATATCCACACCCGTCCGAGGCGCGGCTCCGACTTTAGAACTCTAGTCCGCCGCCCGAGGTCCGCCGTCTGAGGTCCGACGCCCGACTTCTCACCAGACTCTACATCTCTTCTCCCGCACCATCGCGGAACCGGCTTTGCACTGGAACGCCTGCTGAAACTGAGGTGAGTTGGAAACGACTCCGTTGACCCGGTATTTATCGGGTGAGTGGGGGTCAATGGTGGCATACATGCGCTTGGTTTCGTCGCGCGTGCTGGAACACCAGCTCTGTCCATAGCCGATGAAGAAACGCTGCTCCGGCGTGAAGCCGTCAATGGGCTCCAGTTTCTGGCCCTGGGTTTCGGTTTTCCAGGCCATGTAAGCCAGCATCATGCCGCCCAGATCGGCCACATTCTCGCCCAGGGTCAGCTGCCCATTGACCTTGACGTCATCGACCGCAATATATTGTGAATACTGGTCGGAGATGCAACTGGCGCGCTGGTCGAACTGTTTGCCGTCTTCCGCGGTCCACCAGTCGCGCAGATTGCCCTGGGCATCGAACTGCCGGCCTTCGTCGTCGAAGCCATGGGTCAGTTCGTGTCCAATGGTGGCGCCGGTGTCGCCATAGTTCGGAGCATCGTCAGCGCGGGGATCGAAGAAGGGCGGCTGCAGGATGCCGGCGGGAAAATTGATGTCGTTGATCTGCGGATTGTAGTAGGCATTGACCGTGGGCGGCGTCATGTCCCACTCGCCGCGGTTCACGGGCTTGCCGATTTTCGCGATCTGACGGTTGAATTCAAACTTGCGGGCGCGCACCACGTTGCCCATGTAATCGTCGCGCGCGATGGTCAGGGCGCTGTAGTCCCGCCATTTGTCGGGATAGCCGATCTTGTTGGCCAGGGCATGCAGCTTCGCCAGCGCCTGTTGTTTGGTTGCCGGCGACATCCAGGAAACTCCATCGATATCCTGCTCCATGGCGGCTTCGATCTGCTTCACCAGTTTCTGGGCGCGCTGCTTGGCCTGGGGCGGGAAAGCACGCTCCACGTAGGCCTGGCCCAGGGCCTCGCCCAGGTCGTTGTCCACGTAGTTGACGCAGCGCTTCCAGCGGGGTTCGATTTGCTGGACGCCGGTCAAGGTCTTGCCGAAGAAATCGAAGTCGGCGTCCACGAACGCGCTCGAGAGGTATGGCGCGTTGGCATCCACCAAATGCCAGCGCAGGTAGGCCTTCCAGTTCTCCAGACTTTCTTTCTTCAGGGCGGCATCCATCGTCTTGAAGAACTCAGGAGCGGCCACATTCAGGGATTGCAGTCCGGGCTGACCAGCCAGAGAGAAGTATTCTTTCCAGCGGAAGGATGGACTGATCCCTTCCAGTTCCCGGCGCTTCATCTTGTGATAAAGCAGTTTGGGATCGCGGCGCTCCACCTGGGTCAGCGATCCCCGGGCCAGCGCCGTCTCCATGCGCAGGACGGTCTGGGCCTCGGTGGCGGCAGCTTCCGGCGAATCCCCCAGCAGTTGGAACATTTTCTGGACATGGGCCGAGTAGGCCTGGCGAAGTTCCACTGATTTCGCATCCGTATTGAGGTAGTAGTCGCGGTCGGGGAGGCCAAGCCCGCTCTGGTCCACCTGCGCGATCACCTGGGAAGAATTTTTGTAATCCTGGTCAGACTGGAAAGCGAAAGGGACGTTCAGGCCCGGCATGGCGGCAACGACTCTGGCCATTTCGCGCTTGGAGCGCATTTTATTGATTCGTTCGAGATCGCTCTTGAGCGGGCTCGCCCCGGCGGTCTCGATTGCCTTTTCGTCCATGCAGGCGCTGTAGTAGTCGCCGATTTTTTGTTTCACCGGATCGCGGCCGGGGCCGCCTGACGCTGCCTCCTCGAGGATCTCGCGCAGCAGCGCCCGGTTCTGGTCCGCCAGCTTGCCGCCCACGCCCCAGCTCGTCTTGTCCGGTGGGATGGGATTGTTCTGCAGCCAGCTTCCGCACGAGTAAGCGAAGAAGTCAGTGCAGGGATCGACGTTGGTATCGATGGAAGTGACATCGAGAACCGAGGCGTGGGAGGATGCAGCGCTCTGCGTGTAAGCGCTGCGGGGGACGAGAATCAAGACCATGACCGCAAGAGCCAGCGCGATGCGCAAGATTGTTCTCCTTGGACCAGGAAGATCTAAAAATTTCAGATTTCAGAATTTAGATTTCAGATTTAAGAACCTAGATTCCGGCGATGAGGCGAGTTCGATCAGTCTGCAATCTGAAGTCTGAAATCTAAAACCTGAAATTTGAAATCTCAGATCCCTCTCGCCTTTGGTTTCAGACGCCGATCCGCGGCTTTCGTGAGCAGGTTCTCGAATGGTTATCCGGCCTCGGGCAGCGGATACGCCAGCCGCACCAGCGTCCTCTCTGAAAACGGCACATACAGCAGGGCAGCGGTGGCGGCAAAGGCCGCCCCAAATCCGATCTTCTCGGCGAGAAGAAAGGGGGCCACGGCCCACAACTGGTCCAGCGCCAGTACGACCGGAAACATCCGCCGGAATTTTTCTCCCAGCCCGCGGTGGTCGAAAGCCACGGCCGAGATCAGGTAACAGCGCAGCGGGATGCCTACGCCTGCCGTGACCAGTACGGCGATAAAGACGGCGCGCGCTACCCATCCCGGCAGAAACGTGCTCGTGATCCTCTCGATCTCGCCCAGCCGAAACAGCGCGCTCAGATAAAAGATCAGATACATGGTTTGAATCAGGGCGAACAGACCGCGGGTCAGGCCGCGGCGGGGCAACGGAACTTCAAGGGTACGATGGAAGGGGGCTTCCGGGCTCGCGACTCCGGCGGGCGGCGCAGCGTCGGTGGCCGAGGCCTGCGAATTGGGGTACGTCCGCTGCACCGGCCCCAGGAATCGGTATCCCCGCCGGGCCAGCGTTTCCACGTAACGCGGGCTGGAGGCCGAGTCTCCCAGCGCTTCCCGCAGTTTGTTGATCGCGGTATTCAGGCTGTGGTCGAAATCCACGAAAGTGTCGGCCGGCCACAATTTCTGGCGCAGCTCTTCGCGCGTGATCACCTCTCCTGGCCGGTCCAAAAGGCAGACCAGAACCTGAAAAGGCTGTTCCTGAAGGCGAATCCGGTTGCCATTTTTGCGCAGTTCACCGGCCGCCAGGTCGATCTCGAAAACGCCGAAGCGTATGGTTTTCCGCGCGGGAGTAGTCGGGGGCAACGACACGGCAGCAGGAAGTTTAGCATCTGCCAAATGAATGTAGGCGCGAGCGCCCCGCTCGTGCCGTGGCCACCACGGGCCGTGTGGGGACGGGTCTTCGAACCGTCCAGGCCGAGCAAGTCCGGCAGTTTTTTATGGAAGAGTCCGGTCCGCGGCGCACTGCGTGAAAGCGCC
>DASQHA010000309.1:0-2700 GCA_035632335.1 Terriglobales bacterium | reverse complement strand
TGCCGGCAGCAAGCGGAGTCCTCGCTGATAAGGCTGGCCTCGGAATGACAAGGGCTGCAGCCGCAGACCACATCTGCAGCCGATCCTAATCCCGAGATGCCCCCACCGTCCAGCGTCGGAAAAGCGACCCTGACCGTTCTTTTTCTTCACGCCTGTTTTTTGCTGTAACAATTTCGTCCAGCTCATTCTCCCTTAAAGATCAGGTCAGAAGAGATCGGGTCAGCACGATCGCCCGGGAGGGCCCGGACAGTCGAAAAGGGTTGGAGGTGTATTTGTGGCTCGGCATCCAGTGGCTGCGAAAAAAGCCTATAGCGCTCCTTCCTTTAAGATTCTGAACGCCAGCTCGGCCAGGGCGGAACTTGAGGCCGGCGGAGCATCGGATGATGCGAATGTGCGGCAGATGTTGTCGGTGCTGAACCAGCCGCGCGATGCCAAGCCGGCGCCGGCACCGTCCGCCGTCAGGAGATCATTGCCGTAAGAGTGGGCTCCTGCCGCGGGCATGTCCTCAGCACCCATGAAACACGAACGCATCGTTTGGAATCCCTCCACGCGGGAATGGTTTTGTGCGAAGTGCGGCAGGACTTCAGGTCACGCCGGTGAAGCAGACGCCCGTTCCGAACTGGAACAACGGCATTGTCGCGTTCCTTCAGTAGAAACGCCAATCGCCGACTGTAACCCTCCGGGCGAGTAGCCGCGAACCGTTACAAATTCTCGATTCAGGGGATGGTCATTCGCGGTCGAGTCGGGCGTAAACCTGCTCGGCCAGGACCAGGCCGCCCAGAACTCCAGCCTGGCCTCCGAGTTGGGGCGGGACCACGTAGTAGTCAATGTCACGCATTACTTCGGTGGCCTGGACATATCCGTTCAGCAGTTCCACCAGGTCTTTCCGTATTCGGCCGAAAAGATGCGACTGGCGTAACACCCCACCGCCCAGCAGAATGCGTTGCGGTGACAGCGTCAGCACCCAATTGGCTAAGCCCAGCGCCAGATAGTGCGCTTCCAGCGTCCAGGCAGGATGTTCCGGGGGCAACGTCTGAGCCGCCTGGCCCCAGCGCGCCTGCATCGCCGGACCCGAGGCCAGTCCTTCCAGGCAGTCGCCGTGGTACGGGCAGCCGCCGGGGTAAGGGTCTTTAGCCAGGTCGTGCGGCACCCGAATGTGCCCCATCTCAGGATGGACCAGGCCGTGCAGAACGCGGCCGTTGATGATGGCGCCGCCCCCGATGCCGGTGCCAATCGTCAGGTAGAGAAAGTCGGTCAGGTTCTGGGCCGCGCCCCAGCGGGCCTCGCCCAGGGCGGCGGCGTCGACGTCGGTGTCAAAACCAACCGGCACTCCCAGAGCGTCGCGGACTGTGCCCGCCAGATTGTAATTCTGCCATCCCGCCTTGGGCGTGGACGTTACGTAGCCGAAGGTAAGTGAAGTGCTGTGCAGATCAATCGGCCCAAACGAGCCGATCCCCACCGCTTTCAATTCGCCGCGGGATTCCTCGCGCAGGAACTCAATGGCAATGGCCAGCGTGGCCTCGGGCGAGGTCGTGGGAAACTGCATGGTCTTCAGGTCCGCCGGCCCGGTTCCCACTCCGCAAACGAATTTGGTGCCGCCGGCTTCAATCGAACCGAACATAATTTGGATAAGAGTCCCAAGGGAGTCTGCCACAGAACCGCGCCGGGGCAAAATTCATCCGCCACGAACCACCAGGGGACAGCCGCCAAGGGCTGTGCGGCGGAGCGGAAGGCCTGCCCCGCTTTACTGCCGGCAAGAAACCGCCGAGCTTTGCTCGGCCGGACAGCCGGGGCGGCTGTCCCCACTCGGTTCGTAGCAGTTGTTTGAGGCAGATGCCCCGAACCGCCTCACCCACGGGCCTTCCGCGACTTTCCAGCCTACCCGAACTTCGGATAAGCTTGGTTAAATGTCTCCCAAAAAATGTCTTCTTCTTATTAGTTCTGTGTTGTTGCTGGCCGTTCTTTTACCCAGCTGCGGCGGTGGGGGCAGCACTCCCACTCTAACCTCCTCGAACCTGGTCTTGAACAAGCTGGTGAGCGGCCTCACCAATCCGCTCGGCCTGGAAAAGCCGCCGGGCGACGCCCGCTTGTTCGTGGTGGAACAGCCGGGCACCATCCGGATCATCAAAAATGGCGCCCTGCTGTCGGGAAATTTTCTGGACATCCGGAACCTGGTGAACTTCGACGGGGCGGAACAGGGCCTGCTGGGTATGGCCTTTCACCCCAACTACAGCACCAACCGAAAGTTCTATGTGAACTACACGCGGGACAACGGCACCCGGCAGACCGTCATCGCCGAGTTCCAGGCTTCCGCCTCGGACCCCGATGAGGCCGACCCCACCAGCGAGCGTGATCTGCTGGTCGTGAACCAGCCATTCCCCAACCATAAGGGGGGCCAGTTGGTCTTTGGGGCCGACGGTTTTCTCTACATCGGGCTCGGGGACGGCGGCATCCCTCCTACCGACCCTCTCAACAGCGGACAAAACTTAAACACACTGCTGGGGAAAATGCTCCGCATCGGAGTGGATCCTCCTTTTACAAGCGGCCTGCAGTACGCGATTCCGCCGGACAATCCTTTCGTGGGCGGTGGCGGGTTGCCCGAGATCTACGCCTATGGACTGCGCAATCCCTGGCGCTTCACCCTGGAGCGCGGCAGCAGCCGGATCTTCGTCGCCGACGTCGGCGAATCAAGCTGGGAAG
>DASQHA010000308.1:0-18266 GCA_035632335.1 Terriglobales bacterium | reverse complement strand
ATCGGGAGACCAGGCACCGGCAAGGCAGATTCCTTCGCGAGGCCCCACCACCCGGGCTTCTCCGCCTCCGCTGAACGGGACCACCTGGCAGGGCATCAAGGCTCCCTGATTGTTCATGACCACCATCAGCACCCAATGGCCATCCGGAGAAAGGTAGGAGTGGTGGACCATGCTACGCTCGCCAGGAGGAACATAGACGTCCCGGCTCTGCCCTCGAGCCTCGTCCGTGGTGACCAGAGCCAGATGCAGCCCTTGCTTAATCTCAGAAAACAGGAGGTGCTTACCACCGTCGATCCAGGTCAGAGAGGAAGCATTGCGCAGGAAGATGTCAGGCTGCCCGCCTAGCACCGGCACCACCCACGTGTCCCACGGCGTAACTGTCCCGTAGGCGATGCGCGACCCGTCGGGAGAGAACGTGGGACCCAGTTTCGCCACCGAATCATGCGTGAGTTGCACTGCATCCCCGGAAGGAAGCAGCCTGACGTATAGGTCTCCTTTGCCAAAAAAAGGGTCGTCCCCGCGGATAAACGCCAGCATGCGCCCGTCCGGAGAAAGCGCGGGGTAGACCGCCGAATCGGTAAAGAATGTCATCTGCTCCCAGTTCGCGGGTCCCACCGGCTCCGCCTGCCGGAGAGAGCGATAGAGCCCGATGGCCGCAACGGCCAGCAGTACTGCCGCCAGTCCTGCAACCGCGGTCAACCGCAGAGAACTCCTGGCCGGCGGGGTGGGCAGTACGATCTTGCCGGACTCGCTGTCGCGCCTCACTCGCTGCAGGTCAGTCCTGAGTTCGGCGGCGGACTGGTAACGCAGGTTGCGGTCTTTCTCCAGCGCTTTGATGACAACCTCATTCAGTCGCTGGGGAAGGATGGGATTGCGCTGGGGCAAGGGTATTGGTGTCTCATCCAGAATGGCCTTGAAAACGACGGCGGAAGTTCTCCCGTGGAAAGCGGGTTGCCCGGTCGCCATCTCGTAGAGCACGGCGCCAAAAGAAAAGATGTCGGTTCGCTGATCGAGCTCCTCGCCGCGGGCCTGCTCGGGAGACATATAGGCAACCGTGCCCACCGCGGTACCGGCGTTGGTCAGGACCGCCGACACGGTTTTGCCGGCAACCGTTTCCGAATCCGAGGCGTGCAGCAGTTTCGCCAGGCCGAAATCCAGCACCTTGGAGACGCCTTGCCCGGTCAGGAAGATGTTTCCCGGCTTCAGGTCGCGGTGTACGATGCCACGCCGGTGGGCCGCATCGATCGCATCACTGACTTCCGTCGCGCACCGCAACAGTTCGGCCAGGGGCATGGGGCCTCGGGCCAGGCGGTCCGCCAGGGTCTCGCCCTGCAGATGCTCCAGGACCAGGTAGTCGATCGTGCCCTGGACGCCCACGTCATAGAGCTGGCAGATGTTGGGGTGGTTGAGTGACGCAATGGCCCGCGCCTCGCGTTCGAAGCGGTCTCGGGCGTCGACCTGATCGGAGCGATGCGAAGGGAGGACTTTGAGCGCGACCAGCCGGTCCAGACGGGTGTCGCGAGCGCTGTAAACCTCTCCCATTCCACCTGCGCCCAGCAGGACTGTAATCTCGTAAGGCCCAAGTCGAGTGCCTGTCGCGAGGGGCATGGATGGGGAGAATTATACCGCTCCGCGATGGGTCCTTAATGCTGCACAAATCGAAGGTTCGCCACGGCGGTTTGGATTCGACACGGGGTGAAGCTTACGGATACACTTTCGATTGAAGATCGTGCATCGATTCAAAGATGGAACTGCTTCTCAATCTTCTTTGGCTGACCCTGGTGTTGCCCGCCGTTCTGATCTGGCGGCGCCAGTCAGCTCGCGCGAAAAGCTTCTGGCATCCACGTAGTTACCGCGCCGTTGTTCTTCTGGGTTGCCTCATGGTGTTGTTGTTCCCCGTGATCTCGGCTACGGACGATCTTCATCCCATTCGCAACGAAATTGAAGAGTCGAATCCTTCGCGACGTGCGGCGAAGCAGGCCCCGGCGCATCAGACTCCCGATTGGAATATGGGCCCGCCACCGGCATATCTGGTGGAGATTTCCTGGTCTGTGCCCGACAACGAAGGGTGCGAATCAGTTTCAGAATACCTGGCCGTGCCCCCCGAACGAGTGTTTCTCTCCCCTGGCGGTTGCCGGGCTCCTCCTCTCTCCTGATTCCGCAGGGACGTGGTGCGCCCCGGTCACGCGGCGGCACCTTTCCTATTTCACATCTGGGCGATGTGTTCCTGAGCTTCTGTGGCGGATTCCTATGGCTTTAAGACCTGAGGAATCGTGCAATGCAAGATTCATATGCGTTGCGCGGCACTACTTGCCCTGATCGCTCGCTGTCGACCGCGAGGTGGTGCCATGAAAACTAATCTTAGGCTTCGGATTGCGGCGGTTTGCGGCGCAATCGTCCTCTTTGGCATGGGCGTGTCGTGCTCCGACGACCCCAAGGCAGCTCCGACTAAATCCGAGATCACGCTCGATCCCAATCTTTACACGGTGGATCACGCCGAGCTTTTTCAGTTGGCCACGGTAGGGACGCGCAACTTGCCGACTGTGCTTCGTGCCAATGGCAGCGTCACGCCCGACGTGAACCGCACTATCCACGTGACTTCGCAGGGCTCAGGACGGGTCGAGAGCCTGAATGTGCGCCTGGGCGACTACGTGAAGCAGGGTCAGGTGCTGCTTTCAATTCACAGCGCTGATCTGGCCGGTGCGTTTTCCGACTATCAGAAGGCCGCGGCCGACGAGCGCCTGGCGAAAACCGGGCTCGATCGGGCGCAATTGCTCTACTCGCATGGCGCCCTTGCGGAGAAAGATTTGCAGCAGGCGCAGGACACAGAAGAGAAGGCGCAAGTGGATGTGCAAAACGCCGAACAGCATGTCCGCATATTGGGCGGCGATCCTGCCCATCCCGGTTCGCTCATTGAACTGCGCGCCCCGGTTTCCGGAACCATCGTCGAGCAGAACGTCTCAGGATTTGAGGGAATTAAGAGCCTGGACAACAGCCCCAGCCTCTTTACCATCGCCGACCTCAGCCGGGTATGGGTGCTGTGCGACGTCTATGAGAACGATCTGGAAGACGTGCATTTGGACGACACTGCTGAAATCCGTCTCAATGCGTATCCCGACAGGACTTACCACGGCAGGGTCGCCGACATCTCGCGGGTGCTCGATCCGAACACCCGTTCGGCCAAGGTGCGCATCGTGTTGCCCAACGGCGATGGATCATTGCGCCCCGGCATGTTCGCCGTGGTTACATTCCGGTCGCGCACGTCGCAGTCTCGCGTCGTGGTCCCTGCCACTGCGGTCATTCGTCTGCAAGATAAGGACTGGGTATTCCGGAAGGACGGCGCGCAGCGGTTTCGCCGGGTTGAAGTTCACACTGGAGAAGTATCGGACCAGATGCAGCAGATTCGGGAAGGAGTGAGCCCGGGGGAACAGGTTGTGGCCAATGCGCTGGAATTTTCCTCCGCGGTCGCGGAGCAGGGCAAATGATCCGCTACCTCATTGACTTCGCCCTGCGCAACCGCATTCTGGTTCTCAGCGTGGCAGTGGTTCTCTTTGTCTGGGGAATCATCTCCTTCCACAATCTGCCGATCGAAGCCTACCCGGACGTGGCCGACACCTACACGCAGATCATCACGCAGTGGCCGGGGCACGCGGCCGAGGAAGTGGAGCAGCAGATCACGGTGCCGCTCGAAGTTCAATTGAACGGTGTCGCCCACATGACGCATCTGCGTTCGGTGTCGCTGGCTGGCCTGTCCGTGATCACCATCATCTACGACGACGAGACCACGACGCTGAACGCCCGCCAGGAGGTCATCGACCGGCTGCAACTGGTCACGCTGCCCCAGGGCGTGACCCCAGGCCTCGGTCCCGACTACAGCCCGACCGGGCAGATCATGTTCTACACGCTCGAGAGCACGAACCCGAAATACGACGTGATGGAACTGAAAACGTTGAACGACTGGTACGTCGTCAACCAGTTGAAGTCCGTGCCCAACGTTGTGGACGTGAATCCGTTTGGCGGGCCTACCCGCGAATACCAGGTGCAGATCGATCCCGGCAAACTGGTTGCCTACGGCCTTTCGCTCAGCCAGGTCGAACAGGCTCTGGCCGCGAACAATACCAATGCCGGGGGCGGCTTCATCGAGCGCGGCGAGCAGGCATTGAACGTGCGCGCCGTCGGACTGATGCAAACCACAGATGACATTGCTTCCACGTTAATAAAGGTGCAGAACGGCACTCCAGTTCGCGTCCGCGACCTCGGGGTGGTGGTGCAGGCGCCCAAGGTGCGGCTGGGCCAGTTGGGCAAGACCGTTCGCCGCGAAGATGGCACAGTCGTCAACAATGACGACGTCGTGGAAGGCATCGTGCTGCTGCGCAAAGGGGCGGAGGCCGATGCCACGCTGGATGCGCTGCACGAAAAGGTGGCGCAGCTGAATGACCACCAGCTTCCGGCTGGCGTGAAACTCGTTCCGCACCTGGACCGCAGCGACCTGGTCCACTACACCACCCGCACCGTGCTTCGCAATTTGACGGATGGAGTTCTGCTGGTCACGCTGATCCTCTTTCTGTTCTTGGGCAACGTTCGCAGCGCCCTGATCGTAACCGTCACGATTCCTTTCGCGCTGCTGTTCGCCGCGATCCTGCTGGACCTGAGCCATATTCCCGCGAACCTGCTCTCACTGGGCGCGCTGGATTTCGGCATGGTTGTCGATGGCTCGGTAGTAATGATTGAAAACATTCTGCGCCACGCGGAATACGGACGCGGCAAAAAGACCTTCATCGAGCTGATCGCTACGGCGGCGCACGAGGTGCAACGGCCGGTATTCTTTGCGCGCGTCATCATCATTGTTTCTTATCTTCCCATCTTCACGCTGCAGCGGGTCGAAGGCCGCCTGTTCCGGCCCATGGCGTGGACTGTCGCCTTCGCCCTGCTGGGGGCGTTGCTCTTCGCGCTTCTGGTTGCGCCGGTCTTATGCACCCTGGTGTTCAAGGATGAGATCAAAGAGTGGCGCAATCCGGTATTCCACTGGCTGCAGCATCGCTACGGTCGTTTGCTGGATTGGTGTTTTAACCACCTGAAGCTGACGCTGGGGCTGGGCCTGGCGGCCCTGGCTGGAATGCTCGTTCTAGGTTTCAGCGGCGCGATCGGATCCGAATTTCTGCCTCACCTTGACGAAGGCGCGATCTGGGTGCGCGGCACGCTGGCTCCGAGCACCGGACCCTCAGCTGGTATAGCGCTTTCCAAAGCTGCGCGCCGCGCCCTGGCCCGCTTCCCCGAGGTCAAACAGGTCGTGAGCCAGGTGGGCCGCCCCGACGATGGCAGCGACGCCAGCGGTTTCTACAACACGGAATTCTTCGTCGATCTCTGGCCCCGGTCCAGGTGGCGCTCCGAGTTCAAAACCAAAGATGACCTTATTGCCACCATGGACGCGGAACTGAACAAGTTTGCCGGCGTGGACTGGAATTTCTCCCAGCCGATTTCCGACAACGTCGAGGAAGCGGTCAGCGGCGTCAAGGGCGAACTCGCGGTCAAGCTTTTTGGAACCGACCTGAAAACTCTTGAAGCCAAAGCCAACGAGATTCAGGACGTGATGAGAAAAGTCCCAGGGGTGGCGGATTTAGGCACGTTCCAGGTGCGCGGCCAGCCCAACGTAAACCTGGTCGTGGACCGCGCTGTCGCTGACCGCTACGGAATCAACGTCAGCGACGTCCAGGACGCGGTGGAGACCGCGGTCGGCGGCAAAGCCGTCAGCCAGATCCTGATCGGCGAGCAGCGCTACGACCTCACCGTCCGCTATCAGGAACCATTTCGTAAAACCGTGGACGACATCGCCAATATCAGGATTCTGGCGCCGTCCGGAGAGCGCGTCTCGCTGGGCCAGCTCTGTCAAGTCAAACTGGAGGATGGCGCGTCCAGCATTTATCGCGAGGGCAACTCCCGCTACATCGCGATCAAGTACAGCGTGCGCGGACGCGACCTGGGCAGCACGGTGCGCCAGGCGATCGAGGAAGTTGGGCACAGAGTGAAGTTGCCGGAAGGCTACCATCTCGATTGGACAGGAGAGTACGAGAGTCAGCAGCGCGCCAACCGGCGCCTCTCCGTGATCGTGCCTATCACGCTGCTCCTCATGTCATTCATTCTTTACTCTGCCTTTGATTCGTGGAAATGGGTAGGTCTTATTCTCGCCGTCGTGGCCCTCTCGCCTCTGGGCGGCATTCTGAGTTTGCTCTTGACCGGCACGCATTTCTCCGTCTCTTCCGGCCTGGGATTCCTGGCACTGATCGGGGTATCGGTCGAGATTGGAGTCATCATGGTGGAATACATCAACCAGCTCCGCACCCGCGGCATGAGCCCGCGCGAGGCCGCCCGGGAAGGAGCCATCCTGCGCCTGCGACCGATCATGATGACCATGCTGGTGGCGACCTTGGGCCTTCTGCCCGCGGCCATGTCGCACGACATCGGCTCCGATTCACAACGGCCCTTCGCCATCGTGATTGTCGGCGGACTCATCGTCGAACTCTTCATCAGCATCGTCATGCTGCCCACTTTGTATATTTTCTGGGCCAGGCGGGACGACAAGCTGCCGGCGCCGGAGATCAGTTTTCTGGAGGAAGGAGAGCATGTTGATTAACAGTCAGAGGAACGCCGCTCCGCGTGCAATGAACCACGGTCCACGTGGGGACAGCCGCCCTCGGATGTCCAGTCGAGCGCAGCTCGACAGGGCCGGCAGTCGCAACCGCGGAGCTTCGCTCCGCCGGAGAGCCGAGGGCGGCTTTCCCCACGTGGTCTGGTATGACTGCCCGATGCTCACTTCCACTGGATGAGCCCGGCTTCCTGGCAGGCACTCAGATAGTCTTCCACCAGGCCGATCGCTAACGGGCCGTACTCGGCAGAAACTGCGTCCCGTATTTCTCCCACGCTGCGTTTGCCATCGACAAAATTTACGATCTCATAGGCATAGAGTTCCGAGAGGTCTTCCACATTCAGCAAAGGCGTGGCCTCGCTGTTCAGCAACTTGATCTTCGCGACGCGGTCCGGCGCCAAGCGAGCCTTTAGAACATCGTCATTCTGATAGAGGAGCGGTCCAAAGTCGCCGGTACGGACGGGAATCTTCTGCTCCGCTGCTTCTCCCGTCCAAGGCGCTTTTGGCTCTGTGCTTTGGGCTCCTCGAGCTTTGGCTTGACTGTCGATCCAGGCGTTGAACCTTACGGCCTGATCAGTGAGTGCTTTCTCGGGTGCGGCATCGCGCGGGTTCGCGCCCGCGAACAGCGCCAGTGAAGACAGCGCCGCCAGTTCGCGGCGGAGACCCTGCCGCAGCAGGTTGCGCGCTTCATACCAGGCGGCGCCGGCATCCAGTCTCGGGTCTTCCACCCGTTGTTGCGCCTTCTGGAAAAGTTGCGCCAGCCGTATTTCAGACTGGGATGTAAAGAAGGGAAGCAGGACCTGTGCTCGTTGCGCATCCAGGCCGGCGTACACGTATCCGGCAGCGGCGCCCAGCAACGCTACCCTTCGCAACTTGGTGGGATCGATCTGCTGCAGTGTGTCGTGGTCGGTGTGAATATAGATATCCGGCCAGTCGCGCAGATAGAGCGAGGGAACCGCGATGGTGGACGAGTCGTAGTCGTCGTGATCGCTGCCGGGAGAATACGGAGTGACATCCGCCAGAAACTGGTTGCGCGTGCCTTGTTCTCCGGCGCGGGTCTCGAGGACGGCGGCCGCGGGCGCGTCGTTGCCCTCGGCATAGCCGGCTGCTCCCGCGCGGATGACCTCTGCCAGGGCGGCGCCGACGTCGGTCACAAAGCTGGGCAGCGACCACGGCGTCTCGGTCACGTGCAGGATGGACTTGTTCTTGAACGGGTCCCCGCCGACCATGTCCATGTGAATGTCCGCGCGCAGGCGTGCCCGGATCTCGGGATGGCGGCTGAGAAACGCCATGGTGCCTTCCACCTCGGGCCCCCACACGAAGCGCAACGTGCGTTGGGGACGCGGCAGGGCCCCCGTGTTGATTAACCGCGCCAGGACGCGAGCCGACTCCAGAATGGTCACGCAGCCGCTCCCGTTGTCGTTGGCGCCGGGCCGCTCGTGGTCCAGATGGCAGCTGTAAACTATTTCTGCGCCGGCCGGGTCAGTGCCGGGGATAACGGCGCTCACGACCGTCCAGTGCCCGGGGCCGACCTCGGCTTGCACCTGGGCGTGGAGAACGATTTGATCTCCGGCGCGTAGCCGCATCCGCAATGAGTCGGCGGTGTCCCGCGAGACCATGAAGGCGAAGCCCGCAGATTGGCGCGCGTCCAGGTGACCCCACCGGACCAGGGTGCGATCCAGGCCTGACCATGCCGTGGTTTGGTTCGGCATGTCGCTCACGATGCCGGCCGCGCCATATTTCATCACCGCCAGCGCCTGTACCCGGGCGAGAACTCCATCCGCCAGGACAATTTTCCCGCGCACGTCCTTGCCGGTGTAGTCGCCTTCATGGGAACCGTCGCCGATATCCACCAGCGCGGCCTCCACGTCGGCGGTGTGACTGTAGTCGGCGAGGCGGATCGGGTCGGTGGCCCAGTCGCCTAGCAGCAGATGCTGCGGTCGCACCTCCCACAATTGACCGGCCTCGGCCTGCCAGCCCAGGTAAGAACGCATCAGTCCGTATTGAGTTTTCCCGTCGATGGGGAACTGCTCGCTCTGGACCTCCGCCAGTCCGTACTCGCGCGCGCGCTGCCGAACGAACTCCGCGGCCCGGTCGAATTCAGCTGTGGCAGGCACGCGATGCAGACGAGTCAGATAGCGGAGGTTTTCATAAGGCGCCGCGCCACTGGCTTCATCGCGCAGCTTGACCCATTGTTCCGGGGAAAGAAATGGCTGCTGGGCGAGCGCGAAAGTTGCGGCGAAGAGGAGAATGAGAGCAGCGAGAATTTTGCGGATCATGGAGGGAGAGCATACATTTTGCTCGTCCTTCGGCGCAACGCTCGCCAATCAGGGAGGTGGGCGTGTTTGAACTATTCTGCGTAATGCAGTGGTTGCCGAAGAGTCTCAACCATCAACCCGATCAAACCATAGGTCGCGGCATTCGCAACCAGCGACCAATACAACCCAAGAGCAAAGTGGAAATGGAGACTCGCAAACACAACCGGGCAAGTGAATTCTACGAGAGTCACAATCGGGTCAGCAGAAATCATCGCTGGCGCGGTGGTGGCGAAGGCATAAAGCGCCCAGCCGGCCGCAACCATGAATCCTGCAGCGGCCCACATCGCAATTCGGTATTTCATGCGGCCACCTCTTTTCTCTTGTGCAATTGTCTCACCAAGTCTTCCAAATTCTAAATGTTATCGGTTAGTCCCGACTTCCCCTGCAGGCCTCAACCCAGCTACGCGCTGAGCGCAGTGATCCTCGAACCATCAAACCTCACCCGATCCGGCCTTTGCGCCTGGGGTGAGCAATGGCGTTCATACACCCGATTCGCGATGCTCGACACGCTTTCAAAGCCGGCATTCCCGGATAGAATCGCGCTGGCGATTTCACGAATGAATTGACTGCGACGATTGAGACCGTCTATCTGCCCTACGACCCTGGGATCCTCGATATTGCGGATCAGAGGCATGGCGCGTACCTCCTTGAATATCAGTTACACAAATAGATGATCAGTCCGATGCAGGAGTGGCGCAATCCGGGAAATTGGGGATTACTTTAGTACTAGTAAGGAACAGGCAGGAGTACAACGGCCGTTACTGGCCGGCCGCCGTTTGGGGATGCGAATCCGCTTTTACCATGGGCAGGTTGGCGGCGTTCCATCCTCCGCCCAGCGCCTTGATGAGAGAGACGCTGGCGGTCATGCGCCGGCGCAGAATATCGACTGCGGCGCGCTCGTCGGCCAGGGCGGTGCTTTGCGCGGTGGTGACTTCCAGATAGCTGACCACGCCGCCCTTATAGCGGTTGCTCGAAAGCTCCAGTGAGTGCTCGGCCGCCGCCACTGCGGCCTGCTGGGCCATGGCTTCGTCGTTCAGAATGCGCAGGACGGCCAGGCTGTCTTCTACCTCCTGAAAAGCGGTAAGAACGGTCTGGCGGTAATTGGCCACGGACTCGTCGTAAGCCGCCTTGGCCTGCTCGGAGACAGCGCGCCGCCGGCCCGCATCGAAGGCAGTCACGGCCGCGGCTGCGCCGGCAGTCAGGAATCCGCTGGGGCCCTGAATCAGCGTCGTGATCGCGGTGCTTTCAAAGCCGCCGGAACCGGTCAGGGTAAAGATGGGGAAGTATGCGGCCCGGGCCACGCCCACCTGGGCATTGGCGGCGGCCACGCGGCGTTCCGCAGCCGCGATGTCGGGACGCCGTTCGAGCAGTTCCGACGGAAGTCCCGGCGGGATATCGGGCGGCGGTAAGTTCCAAGCCGCTGCCGGAGCTACGAAAGTGGAAGCCGGTTGTCCGATCAGGGTCGCGATGGCGTGTTCGTTCTGCGAGCGCTGGATCAGCACATCAATCGCCTGCGTCCGCGTATTCTCCAGCTGAGTCTGGGCTTGCGCGACGTCGACCGCCGACGCCACTCCGCCGTGGTACCGGCTTTGCGTCAGCTCCAGGGCCTTTTCGAAGGAGGTCACGTTCGACTTCAACAATTGCTCTTCCGCATCGAGCGTGCGCATCGCGAAGTAGTCGAGCGCGAGCTCCGCATGCAGACTTAACCGAACCGCTTCCAGATCGGCGGCGCTGGCCTGGGCCCCGGCGCGCGCGGCCTCGACGGTGTGGCGCACCCGTCCAAATACGTCCGCTTCGTAGGACACATCCACGGGAATCACCAGGTCGGTTCCATCAGTTTTGGTGGATGTGGGGACCAGCGGCCGATGAGAAGAGAGATGCTCGCGCGCTGCCGAAGCCCCCGCCGTCACCGTGGGATAGTAAGCCGCCCGATTGAACCGCACCAAGGCCCGTGCCTGGCGGAATTGCGCTTCCGCAGCTTTTAAATTTTCGTTGGAAACGTTGATCTGCTCTTCCAGCGCGTTCAGTTGCGGGTCCTGGTAAATCTCCCACCACTTGCCCCGCGCAATCTGGTCGCTGGGCTGGGCCGTCTTCCAGTCCGGCGGGACTTCCTTATAGTTGGCCGGCGCCGACGCGGTGGGCTTGGCATAGCGCGGCCCCACTGCGCAACCGCTGAACAGCAGGGTGAATCCGACCGCGAACATCAGGCGCCGGAATTCGGACTGCGGACGCCGGACCTCAGACCTCAGCCGTCGGCGAAAAATCCAGACGCCTGACGTCCGAGGTCCGAGGTCCGCAGTCTGACGTCCGAGGTCCGAAGTCCGACGTCCGCCGTCCGCTTTCCTCACTGTGCCCCCTGCGAGGTTTGGGCGATGCGGACGGTCTCGCCCTCTACGACTGAGTCCGGAGGGTTGAGGATCACATTCTCATTTCCCTCCAGGCCGGCAACCACTTCGACCTCGCTGCCAAAATCGTGGCCAATGGTGATCGGCTTCAACGCCACATGCTGGTCCGGACCGACCGTGGCCACACGCAGGCCTTCGGAGCGGAAGAGCAGGGTATTGACCGGCAGAATTAAAGACGACCTCTGAGTGGGAAGCTTGAAGTGCACCTCAGCATAGGAACCGGTGAAGAGCTGTCCCGTCGGATTGTCCACCGCGATCTCGACCAGCAAGGTACGCGAGGTGGGATCGATAGCGTTGGCGGTGCGCACCAGCTTCCCCTGAAAGCGGCGGCCGGGAAACTCCGCCAGGGTCAGGTCCGCGGTCAGTCCGGGCTTTGCTGCCTGAGAGTAAATCTGGGGCACGCTCACGTAAACCCGCAGCTTATCCGGTTGCGCAATGTGAAAAAGTTCGTTTCCCGTGCCGCTGCTGCTGCCGGAATTGATCAAGGCGCCAATGTCGGTATTGCGGGCGGTGATGACGCCGGTGAAGGGAGCGTAAATCCTTTGAAACGATTGCAGCTCTTCCAGGCGCTTCACATTGGCTTGCGCCGACTGCAGAGCGGCCTGCTTGGCGGCGTAGTCCCCGGCGGCATTGTCAGATTCCTGCTTGGAGACCGAGTCGGTCTTCAACAGGCCCTCGTACCGGTCCGCCGTAATCTTTGAAAGATTCAGGTTGGCCTGCGAAGTAGCCAGATCGGCGCGGGCCTGGCGCAATTGCTGGTTTACCTCAGGGGTATCGATTTCGGCGAGCAGCTGACCTTGTTTTACCCGGCTCCCGATATCCACATACCAGCGTTTCAGGTAACCATTGGTGCGAGCGTAGATGGGCGCGTCGATAAAGGCCTGCACATTGGCGGGAAGTACGATTTCCTGGGCCGGCGCCGAGCGCTTGGGCTGGATGACCGCCACGGTGGGGACGGCCATCCTGATGGTTTCCTGCCGCAGGGCGGTGCGCGCCTGGATGCGCGGCAAAATGCCGAAGATCACCAGCAGGACCGCAGTCACCGCGGCCAGCACGAGAATCCACCAGTGGGAGCGATGCTGCTGGCCGGGGCCGCCGGTTGGGCTGGCTGCTTCGTCGGGCCGGTAAACCTCGCTGCTGTTCTCAACCCTCATTCCATCTCCGACTCTATCAATACTGATGATCTTATCTAGTAACCGGGTTCATTCTCCAATGCCTGCTCTCCCGGGTTCTTCCGCTCATGCAACAGGCTTAAGAACACGGGAACAAAAAACAAAGTCGCGGCCGTGGCAAAAATCAAGCCGCCGATTACCGCCCGGCCCAGGGGCGCGTTCTGTTCTCCACCTTCCCCTAAACCGATGGCCATGGGAAACATCCCGAAGATCATCGCCAGGGCGGTCATCAGGACCGGACGGAAGCGGGTAAATCCAGCTGCCATCGCCGCCGTCACTGCGTCCTTGCCTTCCTGCATCTGTTCCTTGGCGAAGCTGACCACCAGGATGCTGTTGGCCGTGGCTACGCCCATACACATGATAGATCCAGTGAGGGCGGGCACGCTGATGGTGGTCTTGGTTACGAACAGGAACCACACAATTCCCGCCAGCGCGGCCGGCAGGGCGGCGACAATAATGAACGGATCCAGCCAGGATTGGAAGTTCACCACGATCAGCAGGTAGACCAGCAGAATGGCAAACGCCAGTCCTGAAATCAATCCCGAGTAGGAAGACTTCATGGTCTGCACTTGCCCGCGAATCACCATTTCCGAGCCGCGCGGCAATTCCTTGCGGCTGTCATCAACGATCTTCTGGATGTCGTCCGCCACCCCGCCCAGATCGCGCCTTTGCACCGATCCGTAAATGTCGATTACGGGCTGAATATCGTAGTGTGAAACCAGGGCCATCCCGGTTCCCCGGTTGATGGTCGCCAGCGAGCCCAGGATCGCGGGAGTCGCCCCGCCGGCGCCGGTGATCGGGATGTTTTCCAGCCCCTGCAGGGAATCCAACCGGTATTGCGGGGTCTGGGTTGCGATCGAATAGCTCACTCCATTCTTGGGATTGAGCCAGTATGTGGGTGAAGTCTGAAAGCTGCCGCTCAGAGAAATCAGCAGGTTGGTGGCCACGTCGCGCTGCGTGAACCCGGCCAGCTGGGCCTTGGTCCGGTCCACGTCGATGTGCAGATAAGGCTCATCGAAGGGCTGCTGGATGCGCAGGTCCGCGGTTCCCGGCACCATACGGATTCGTCGCAACAGCCGGTCAGCAAAGCGGCGATTATCCTGCACATCATACCCGGTCACCTGGATGTCGATCGGCGAAGGCAAGCCAAAATTCAGGATCTGGCTGACGATGTCCGCTGGAAGAAAGGAGAAATCCACGCCGGCGAATTGTTCCGCCAACTGCAGGCGCAAATCGTGGACATATTCCTCCGTGGGCCGATGGTTCGGAGTCAGGGTGACCAGAATGTCGGCGTCTGCCGGTCCGGTCGGGGCTGAATTGCTGTAGGAAAGGTTGATGCTGCTATAGGGCAATCCGATGTTGTCGATGATGCTGGAGATCTCGCGGGGCGGAATCTGTTGGCGTATAAAGCTCTCGATGCGATCACAGAGGCCTGCAGTTTCTTCGATTCGCGTCCCCGCCCGCGCTCGCAGGTGCAGCTTGAATTGTCCGGCGTCTACCCGGGGGAAGAAATCCCGGCCCAGCCAGGGGACCAGGAGGACGAACGACCCTACGCAGGCCGCCGCAAAACCCCAAAGGAATGCGGTGCGGTGATGCAGGCTGCGCTCCAGCATCTGATGATAGCGGTCGCGAAATCTTTCAAACGCCAGCTCGAACGCCACCTGCATCCGAATCAAGGGATTGCGGCTGGTGGTATTCAGGTGGCCGGCTTCCTGCTCATGCCCGCGCAGCAGGTACTTGGCCATGGTCGGCACCAGGGTCCGCGACAGCAGATAGGAGGCCAGCATGGCAAACACCACCGCTTCCGCCAGGGGAACGAAGAGGTAGCGGGCGACGCCGGTGAGAAAGAACATGGGCAGAAAGACGATGCAGATGGCCAGGGTTGAGACGAATGCCGGAACCGCGATCTGCTGCGCGCCATCCAGAATCGCTTTCTGGATCTCCTTGCCTTCGGCAATATTGCGGTTGATGTTCTCAATCTCAACCGTGGCGTCGTCCACCAGGATGCCCACCGCGAGCGCCAGCCCGCCCAGGGTCATGATGTTGATGGTTTCGCCCAGCGCGCTCATCACGATGATGGAGGTGAGAATCGACAGCGGAATCGAGACCGCGATGATCACCGTGCTGCGCCAGCTCCCCAGAAAAACCAGAATCATCAGGCCGGTAAGGCAGGCCGCAATCACGCCCTCCCGCAATACGCCGTTGATGGAGGCGCGCACAAACAGAGACTGATCGGCCAGGGGTTTGATCTCGAGTTCGGGAGGAAGCTGGGCTTGAATTCGAGGCAGCAGGGCTTTGATTCCGGAAATAATGTCCAGAGTCGAAGCGTTTCCCGTTTTCTGAATCGTCAACAGCGAAGCCCGCTTCCCGTCCACGCGCACAATGTTGGTTTGCGGCGGGAACCCGTTGCGCACGAAAGCCACGTCACGGATATAGATGGTCGTGTTGCCTACCCTTTTGATGGGAAGATCGTTTAACTCGGCCACCGTCTTGGGACTTCCGTTGAGGTCGACGTCATATTCGAACTGCCCGATCTTGGTGGTCCCGGAAGGCAGAATGAGGTTTTGTGCGCTGATGGCGTTGACCACGTCGTTGGGCGACAGGCCTTTTGCCTGCAGCGCGTTGGTGTCCAGGTCCACCTGCACTTGCGGAAGCTTCCCGCCGTAGGGGTAAGGAATGGCGGCGCCCGGAACCGTGACCAGCCGGGTGCGGATAAAATTTACGCCATAGTCGAAGAGCTGTTGCTCGGAAAGTTTTTGTCCCGACAAGGCCAGTTGCAGAATGGGCACGGTGGAGGCGTTATAGGTGATGATCAGCGGCGGCGTCGTGCCCGGCGGCAGTTGCCGCAACTGAGTCTGACAAATCGCGGTGATCTGCGCGATCGCCTTTTCAATGTTGGCATGCGGCTGGAAAAATACTTTTACGACCGCGATCCCGTTGAGCGATTGCGACTCGCTGTGCTCGATATCGTCCACCGTGGTGGTCAATACGCGTTCGTTCAGGGTCACGATCCGGCTGGAGAGATCCTGGGCGTTCAGGCCGGCATAGTTCCACAAAATGCTGACCACCGGAATATCGATATTCGGAAAAATATCCGTGGGCGTCCGGTAGATGACGATCGGGCCCAGAATGAGAAGCAGCAACGCGAGAACAACGAAGGTGTAAGGCCGGCGCAGCGCCAGCGCAACGATCCACATGAGCCCTCTTCACCCTGCTTTCCTGTACAAGTCTATATGGATGAGGGAGCTCATGGGTTAGTCGGTAAATTTTGTCGGTTTTAGAAAAGAAAAAGGCCGGCGAAATGCCGGCCTCCGGAATTTACAAAACTTTACTGATTTGGATCCGGCGTGCTCGAATCCGGCTGGCTG
Source organism: Terriglobales bacterium (assembly GCA_035632335.1). Lineage (GTDB taxonomy): Bacteria > Acidobacteriota > Terriglobia > Terriglobales > Acidobacteriaceae > JAIQFF01. The sequence continues at coordinate 2,360 of DASQHA010000308.1, read as the reverse complement.
TCGTTCGGGCGGTTCAAGACCGGCCGGTTGGGATCGGACTGGTTGGTGTCCTGATTTGCATCCGACTGACTCGCATCCAAGCGGCGGCGCCCGCGATTCGGACCCTTGGTTTCTACTACGGTCAAAGGAGCTTGCAGGGTGAAGTTGAGGACAGTCTCCGAAGGCAGCTTGATTTGCTGACCTTTGGTCGCAGCCTGCACGCCGCCACCCAGGCCTCCACCGGCGGCCGCGCCGATTGCAGCCCCTTTGCCTCCGCCCGCGATGGCGCCGATGATGGCGCCAATGCCCGCCCCGGCGCCAACCTTTTCGGCCGTATTCTTGCCCCGCGAGGACCCCTGCCGCCGATACTGATCGGTCTGCACGCTGTAGTATTTGCCGCCCGCTGAAATGCGGTCCAATTGCAATGCCAGCAATGACTGCCCGGCAAACTTGCCGGCGCTTTTCACGTCCACGATATGGCCCTCAACATCGTAGCCGGCGGGAATGGCCACGTCGCCTTCAACCGCCAGCGGCGAATCCAGGGTAGCGTGAAAGGTCTGGCCGGGCTGGCTGGTTTCGGAATCGATGCCATCAACCAGCCGCACCGCCAGGGTAGTTCCCGAAGGAATCGTAACCCTCTTGGGAGGCGGCGGAGGAGGAGGCGTCGAAGGCACCGCGGCCACTGGCGCCGGAGGCGCCATTGCGGCTACGGGTGCGGGCGCGGCCGCGGGGGTGGAGTCGCGAGGCGGAGGCGGTGTATTGCGCACCCTCGGCTCATGCCGGCGAGGCCGGGGTGAAGGCGAAGGCTTGGTTTCCTCTACCGGCGCCGGCGGCGGCGCAGCTTGCGCAGCCTCGGCTGGCGCCGGCGTCTGCACCTGCAAATTGTTGATGACCTGCTTGACCCCGGGCTCGGCGGCGGCGTAGCGCGCCGCGGCGTCGCGTTGAACATCGTTGTCCACCGTGCCCGTCAGGGTCACGGTCCCGCCTTCCGCTTTCACCCCCAGTTGCTTGCCCTGCAGACCGGAATCAGTCGCCATTTTGGTCTGGATGTCGCTGGTCAGCTGGGCATCATTCGGGGCCTTGGTGCAACCCACGCCAATCGTCAGGATCGCGAGCAGCATAATCCCGGTGACGTACAGGGAGAGTTTCGCCTTCATAAGAGAATGCTCCTGTTTGAGCTAAAACCGACTGTAGACAGTTTAGATGCAGAAACGCTGCCGGTCTCGGGCAAAATTATAGCCGGAGAGGCTTCGGATGGCAGGCCTATAACCGTACGGCAGAGAACAATTTAGGTTAGGCTCCGCTGCGCAGGCCGGCATTGAGGCCGTCCGAGGCTGGAGGCTTATTGGCTTAGTGCTGCCGCAGGAATTTGTAGTCGAGGATGGACGCGGCCAGGCCGACCGATTCCGAATCGCGGATATCCTTGCGGCGAATGATTCGGCCCTGGCAAAGAACCGTGCTGTTCTTTTGCCCCGAAATCTCCTCCGGCATTTCAAACACCATCTCGACCAGAGTGTTGTCGGGTAGCTGCTGAGGTCCGAGCAAGAGCACCCCGGACTGGCTGAGGTTTTCGACCGTGCCTTCATGCCAGGTTCCCAATCCCTTGGGACGATAGCGGACCGGGGTCTGCAAGGTCAGGCGCCGGGCGCGTGGCACCCAGGTCGGCTTCTTTCCGTTCTTGCCCCGTTGGGTCTCAGCGGTGGCGTCGGAAGCGCTGGGCACGCGCTTGATGCGCTTCATGGTTTTCCAGTCGTACTTGTACTCTGCGGCGCAGAGCAGGCACACCTGGTAGTAGTGACCGTCGGCAGCGCGCCGAGGCCAGGAGAATTCATGGGAGCAGCGGCCAAGCATGAGGACATCCATTAACTTCTGCGGCATGGTCGTTTCTTCCGGAGAGGAGCGCCGGGAAGAACTATCATCCAACAGGGGTTGGCAGTTGGGCTAGGTTACTTTCGTCTAATGAAAACGGAACCCTGCAACTGGCTGGAAATAATGGCGGTTCTGTGATCCGTAAAAGCTGATTCTAAGTTGTGAAGATCGGGACGTGTATCATCACGGCGTGGATTCCGTCGCGGGTTTTGTCCTGGCGGGCGGCAAAAGCTCTCGCATGGGACAGGATAAGGCGTTCATGCAGTTCGGGCAGCGCACCTTGTTGGAGCATGCGCTGGAACTGGCGCGGGCCGCGACCGGAGATGCGTGGATCGTCGGCAGCGCGGAAAGATTCGCGTCTTTCGGACCGCTGGTCGAAGACATATATCCCGGGCGTGGACCCCTGGCGGGGATTCAGGCGGCGTTGGCCGGAAGCCGAACCGAACTGAATTTGATCCTGGCTGTGGACATGCCATTTCTTCAGCTCGATTTACTGCACTACCTGATTGCCC
>DASQHA010000307.1:0-12960 GCA_035632335.1 Terriglobales bacterium | reverse complement strand
CTTCCCCCTGAAAATGCGACCGGCAACTACGTAAAAGTGGTGCAGCGCATTCCGGTGAAAATCACTTTTGATCCGGGAGAAACCAAGGAACACATTCTGCGCCCGGGTATGTCGGTCGAGCCCAAGGTCTGGGTCCGATGAGTATGCCCAGATGAGCAAGGTGCGATGAGTTCGGCCGCTCTGACCGCGAACGGCGCAGCCCTGCCACGTCCGGCGATCAATCCCTGGATCATCGCGATGGCCGTCACGCTGGCCACCTTAATGGAGGTGCTGGACAACAGCATCGCCAACGTAGCGCTGCCGCACATCGCCGGCAGTCTTTCCGCCGGGACCGACGAAAGCACCTGGGTGCTGACTTCCTATCTGGTGTCAAACGCCATCGTGCTTCCCCTTAGTGGATGGATCTCTTCCATCATCGGGCGGAAGCGTTTCTACATGAGCTGCGTCGCCATCTTCACCGTCAGTTCGTTTCTGTGCGGGCTGGCGCCCAACCTGGGTATGCTGATTTTCTTCCGGATTCTCCAGGGCGCCGGCGGCGGGGGCTTGCAGCCCAGCGAACAGGCCATTCTGGCGGATACGTTTGCTCCCGCCAAGCGCGGCATGGCCTTCGCGGTCTATGGACTGGCGGTCGTGCTGGCCCCGGCCATCGGTCCCACGCTGGGTGGTTGGATCACTGACAACTTTACCTGGCGCTGGATTTTTTTCCTGAATATTCCCGTCGGCATTCTTTCCCTGGTGTTGACCTCGCGCCTAATCCAGGACCCGCCCCATATGAAGCGCAAGAAGCTTTCGGAAACCAGAATCGACTACATCGGCCTGGGGTTAGTGGCTTTGGGTTTGGGTACATTGCAGGTCGTCCTCGATAAAGGGCAGCGCGACGACTGGTTCGAATCGCACTTCATCGTGATCATGTCGGCCATCGCGGCGGCGTCGCTTTTGTTCCTGATCTACTGGGAGTGGACGCGGGAAGAACCAGTGGTGGACTTGCACCTGTTCAAGAACCGGACGTTCGCAGCTTCGAATATGCTGATGTTCATGCTGGGCTTTGCCCTGCTGGGCAGCACGGTGCTGCTGCCGCTATTCATGCAGACCCTGCTCGGCTATACCGCCGAACACTCTGGCCTGGCGCTGTTGCCGGGCGGTTTCAGTCTGATGCTGCTGATGCCGCTGGTGGGCTTTATGCTCTCCCGTTACGATGCTCGGAAGATGATGATTGCCGGACTGCTGGTGCTTTCCTTCTCCCTGTTTCACATGACGAACTTCACCCTGGGCGTCGATTTTCGGACGGTAGTATTTGCCCGCATGATCCAGACCGCAGGCATGGCGTTTCTCTTCGTGCCCATCAACACCGCGGCCTACGCGTTTCTCCCCAGGGAGAAGAACAATGCCGCCTCGGGACTGATGAACCTGGCGCGCAATATTGGCGGAAGCGTGGGCATCTCGATTGTGACCACCATGCTGGACCGGAGGCAGCAGTACCACATCAACCGCATGTCGAGTCATCTTACGGCGGGAAGCCCTCAAGTACAGGCCATGCTTCAGGGCACGGCGCACGCGCTCGAGACCAGGGGATTTTCCGCCGCGGAAGCCATGCACCGGGCCTATGCGCTTTTGCAGGGCAATGTCTTTCGTCAGGCCACCATGCTGGCTTACATTGACAACTTCTGGCTGTTGGGAGTAGCTATTTTAGTTATGGTGCCGCTGGTGTTCCTGATGAAACGGCCAAAGACCGGCGGCGAGATTGCAGTGCATTAAGCGGCGAGTGTAGGTCGGACACTCTTGTCCGACGCCTTTGAAGTTGGTTTTGCGGTTGGGTTTCGGGGTTGTTCCTGCATTCGAGGGATAGAGGCACCGTGATGATGCAAAACCAAAATCAAAGACAGAAACAAAGTCAAAGGCAGAAACAAGATCAAAGACAGAAACAGGATCAAAGTCAAAGGCAAAGTCAAAGGCGTCGGACAAGAGTGTCCGACCCACACGGGGCTGCGTTGTGTTTCGAGTGATCACGGTTGAACGGGAATTCGGAAGCGGAGCGGCGGAAATCGCCCGCGAAATTTCCGGCCGCCTGGGCTGGAAGCTCTGGGACCAGGCCCTGACCGAGGAAATCGCCCACGAAGCCCACGTTGACCGCTCGGCGGTGATGTATTGCGATGAACGCCTGGACAGCACCTTTCACCGCCTGGCCAAGACTTTCTGGCGCGGCAGCTACGAACGCAGCATGCCGCTGAAAGGCACCGAGCCTTTCGACGCCGACCGCTTTGTGGCGATTGGCCGGGAAGTAATGACCCGGCTGGCGGCTGCCGGAAACTGCGTCATCGTCGGCCGGGGCGCTCCTTATTTCCTGCGCGAGTTTCCCGACGCGTTCCACGTCTTCCTCTACGCTCCCCGGTCGGAAAAGCTGCGGCGCCTGCGCCGGATCGGGCACAACGAAAAAGAAGCCGAAGAACTGGTCGACACGGTGGATCGCGACCGCATTGAATTCGTAAAACATTACTTCGGGGCCGACTGGCCCACCCGCTGCCTCTACCACATGATGATCAATACTGCCGTCGGCGACGAAGTCGTGGTTTCGACTGTCCTCGACACCATGCGCCTGATGGAAAAGCCCGTACCCGCCGGAGGCGCCCTTCCTCAGCTGGAAAAATGCCCGTAACCCTTTGGTAATATTGGGTTGCACCTTTTTTGTTGCACTTTAACATTGCTGAAATATCTTCGGATTAGCATACGAGTGGAACCAGCTCGGCGGAGGCCTGAGAATGGGAGCGGCCCGGATTCCACAACACGCTCTTCCCCTGCAGGTGGCGGCAGTTTGCTACCGGCGGCGCGGCCCATCCGTCGAGTTCCTGCTAGTGAACACCAACGGCGGCGGCAAGTGGACATTTCCCAAAGGCGATCCTGAAACTTCTCTCTCTCATGGCCAGGCGGCCGAACGCGAAGCCTGGGAAGAAGCCGGAGTTCGCGGCAGCATCGAGTCGCGACATTTCTGCCTCTACATCCATTCCAAAGGCGTTTTCTGGAAATCTCCGGGAGTGCGGGAGTACGTGATCAAGGCGTTTCTACTGGAGGTGGAGGCAGCCGAGGAGCCGCAGGAACTCTCGCGCAATCCCACCTGGTTCAGCCCCGAGGAAACCAAAAAGATCCTGGCCAAAGGCCGCGAAGTGAAATACGCGCGCGAGCTGCAAGCAGTGGTCGATCGCGCGATGGAGAAGATTGGCCTGGCGCAGGCCGCGGCATCCAGAGCGTAGCGCCGCCCTCCCGGCGGCCATCGTGGGAAAGGTTCCACGCCCTGTCATGCTGAGCGGAGGCAGGACGGGCGCTTGCGACCGGCCTGGCGAAGTCGAACCACCCCTATTCCCTTCCCCCCACTCGTTCGGGGCGCTGCCAGATTCCCCAGACCGAAGAATTCATTCCTGCGGTAGGGGTCCCTCGACTGCGCGGAAAGTTCGCGAGGCGAACTTTTTGCTCCGGTCAGGATGACAGTTGACGGTTAAATGCAGCGCCCTGTCGCGCTGAGCGCAGGATGACAGGGTGCTTCTTCAAACCAGCTCTCTCATGAGACGATTGAAGGAATGCTTCAGCTTTCCTCCGCCGGCAAACGCTACGGTCACAAGCTCCTGTTCGAGGGAGCGGACTGGATGATCACGCCGCGCGACCGGGTGGGACTGGTGGGCGCGAACGGGACCGGTAAATCCACGCTGCTCAAGATCCTGGCTGGCACGGAAAGCCTTGACTACGGCTCGGTCAGCCGGGCCAAGGGCATCAGCGCAGGCTACTTGCCGCAGGACGGGCTAGCCCTTTCCGGGCGTACCGTGTTTGCCGAGTGCATGTCGGTATTTGCACATCTACGGCGCATGGAACAGGAGATGGAAGAGTTGACCGGACGCATGTCCGAACTCGACCATGCATCCGCCGAGTACGCGCAGGTGGCGGAACGCTACCAGCGCATCGAGCACGAATTTACCACTCGCGACGGGTACGCCATCGAGGCCCAGGTAGGCGCGGTGCTTTCAGGGTTGGGTTTTCGAAAAGAAGACTGGACCCGGCAGACTGAAGAGTTTTCCGGCGGCTGGCAGATGCGCATCGCCCTGGTCAAGCTGCTGCTGCAGCAGCCCAACCTGCTATTGCTGGACGAGCCTACCAACCACCTGGATCTCGAAGCCCGCAACTGGCTGGAAGAATACCTTGGGAACTATCCCTACGCTTTTGTGCTGATCTCGCACGACCGCTATTTTCTCGACGTGACCATCACCAAGATTGTCGAGATCTGGAACAAGCGTATCCATCTTTACCACGGCAATTACGCGAAGTATCTGAATGCGAAGACGGAGCGCATGGAACAGCTCGAAGCCGCCTACCGCAACCAGCGCGAGCGCATCGAGCAGCTGGAAGTCTTCATCAACCGTTTCCGCTACCAGGCGACCAAAGCCAAGCAGGTGCAGAGCCGGATCAAGGAACTGGAAAAGATCGAGCGCATCGAATTGCCAGAAGAGGAAAAGACTATTCACTTTTCCTTTCCCCAACCCAATCCCGCGGGCCGGATCGTGGCCGAGTTCATCGGGGTGGCGAAGTCTTATGGTGAAAAGGAGGTGTTCCGCGACGTCAATTTCATGATCGAGCGCGGCGACCGGATTGCCCTGGTGGGAGTGAACGGCGCGGGCAAATCCACGCTGATCAAGCTGCTGGCTCAGACCGAACCACTGACTGCGGGCGAGTACCGGCTGGGACACAACGTCGATCCCGATTACTTCGCCCAGGACCAGTACAAGGAACTCGATCCCGATGCGCGCATTCTGGACGACCTGGGCGAAATGTCTCCCCGTTCGACGCAAACCGAGTTGCGCAGCCTGCTGGGATGCTTTCTGTTTTCCGCCGACGATGTTTTCAAGCGTATCGGCGTGCTCTCGGGCGGCGAACGGAACCGGTACGCGCTGCTGCGCATGCTGCTGCACCCGGCAAATTTTCTTCTCCTCGATGAGCCTACCAACCATCTCGACATGCGCGCTAAGGACGTCCTGCTGAAGGCGCTGACCGACTACAACGGCACCGTGGTATTCGTCTCCCACGACCGCTACTTCATCGACAAGCTGGCCACGCGCGTTCTGGAAGTGGGAGATGGCCGGGTCGAGGTGTATCCCGGGAACTACGAAGATTACCGCTGGCGGAAAGAGGGTGGGGCCGCGGCGCTGCAAAAGGCGGTTACGTCACCGGCAGAGTCGCAGCCCGCCAACGGCAATTCCAATGGGCAGCCGGAGAAATCCGAGGACTCGGCGGCCAGGCGCCTGAACCCCATCAAGCGCAAACAGATGGAAGATCGGGTCCGCGAGCTCGAATCTGAGATCAACCGCCTGGAAGATACGGTTAGCGAATGTGAGGCAGCCTTGCAGAGCTTCGTCAGCGCCGAGGAAACCCAGCGGGTTACGCGGGAACTCAGCACAAGAAAAGCCGAATTGCAGAGCCGGCTGGCGGAGTGGGAAGCGCTGGGTGAGGCGCTGCAGATGTAGGGGCGAGCGTCCCGCTCGTGCTCCTGCCTTTCGGACGCTGCCGCACGAGCGGGGCGCGAGCGCCTACATTGCTACAAACACAGATGGTTACTCATTCCAGACAGTCCGTTATTCCGGTCTTGTTCTTCCGTAACCTGCTTTATTACCAGCTCCCATGCGATAGTCAGATTGGCCAAACGGCCAGAGTCAAGCAGACTTGCCGCATGCGGTAACGCCCAAAGTGCGCGCCGCGCGGAATAAAAAGGAGCGCCGCCACCGATGCTGCAGCCACCAGATTCCCAAAAAACGCAGTCACCCTCAAACCCCTACCTCGGTCCCAGCAAGACCGTCAGCGTGCCCGTGGAGCAGGCTACGATCGGCCGCTCTGTGGTCATCAAGGGAGAAGTCAGCGGAACCGAATCGCTTTACGTCGACGGGCGAATTGAAGGCACCGTCAATTTTGCCGAGCATCGCGTCACCATTGGACGCAATGGCAGCGTAGCCGCCAACATCAGCGCCCGCGAAGTGGTCATCCTGGGCAAAGTGCAGGGCAACATTCAATGCACCGACCGGCTGGACATCCGCAGCGAGGGTTCGCTGACCGGGGATGTGGTCACCCAGCGCATCAGCGTTGAGGACGGAGCCATTCTGAAGGGCAGCGTGCAGGTGCGCGCGGTCGAGCACAACAAAGGTCAAAAGCAAGCCCAAGCCGAGTCGAAACCCGCCGTATCCGAGCAGCCCAAGGCGGCCGCCGCGGTCGCCGGAGTCTAGTTCACCAGTGTGGGTCGGACACTCCAGTCCGACGCTTTTGACTTTCGTTATTTGAAGAACAGGAAAGTCAAAATCAAAGTCAAAAGCGTCGGACAGAGTGACCGACCCACACTTGACTGCTCTTATTTCTTTTCTCCCGGCTTCAAGTCCAGAGCTGCGGAATTCATACAGTAGCGCAGGCCGGTGGGCGCCGGTCCGTCTTCGAAAACATGACCCAGGTGGGCATTGCAGCGGGCGCATCGGGTCTCGGTGCGGACCATGCCGTAGGTCTTGTCGGTGTGGTTTACCACCGCGGCCTCGTCCACCGGCTTCCAGAAACTGGGCCAGCCCGTGCCGGAGTCGAACTTGGTCTCGGAGCTGAAGAGCGGTTGCCCGCAACAGACGCAGGCATAGGTGCCCGCATCCTTCGTCTTCCAATACTTGCCGCTGAACGCGGGCTCGGTCCCGGCCTTGCGGGTCACGTAGTACTGTTCGGGCGATAACTGTTTTTGCCATTCTGCTTCCGGCTTCTCGATTTTGTCTGCCATTACTTTCTCCCAATCGTTTCGTTTATTCTTTCAGCTTCAAATTTCGATGATCATATCGTCCAGACGCGTGGGATAAGTGTTCAGCACTTCGCCTTTATCCTTGCGCACCACGACGGTGTCTGAGTGCCGAAAACCGCCGAAGTCGGGATCGTAAACTCCCGGCTCGCAACTGAACGTCATACCCTGCCGCAGCACCGTCTTGTCGCCCTCGGCGATCCAGGGAGCCTCGTGGCCTTCCAGGCCGATGCCATGTCCGGTGCGGTGCCTGAGGAACTTCTCAAACCCCGCGCGGCGAACCTGGTCGAGACTCTTCTGATCCACTTCCTCGGCCACCGCACCTTCTTTCATATTCTCCACCCCAGCGTCGTGGGCTGCGAGCATAGCGTCAAAGAGGCGCCTGGCGTAGTCGGTTGGCTTGCCCATGCAGAATGAGCGCTCACATTCGACGTTGTAGCCTCCTACCTGGGCGCCGAAACTCAGGATCAGGGCGTCTCCCGTCTTCAACCGGTCTTTACTCGGGACCGCGTGGGGGAAGGCCGAACGTTTGCCGAACGGCACCAATCCACCAAAGGGAGGCTCAATGCCCACGCCCACGACGTCATTCAGGTCCTGTGACATCCTGTCGGCAACGGCGTCGGCCGTGACCTTCAGGATTTCGTCTTCGCTCACAGCGCCATTGCGTTGCACAAATTCCCGGCCCGCCTGCACTTTGAAATCTGCATAGGTCATGGCCCGCCGCATGATGCGTATTTCGTCGTCGTCTTTCACCTGGCGAAGGTCCCCGACCAGGTCGCCGGCGTCCACAATCTTGGCCTTCGGCGCACCCAGATTCATTTGATGCAGCCGGCTGGGCCGAGGCTCCTCCACGCCGATGCGCGCCCGGTCGAATCCGCGCCGGGCCACACGCTCGAAGATCCAGCGCACCCGGTTCACCGGGCCGGGAAAATCAAAATAAGACTCGTAGTCTTTCACCCACCAGGTCTTGACCTGGTCGGCCTCGAGCTCGGGGATGAACATCACCGGATCTCCCGACTCCGGAATCAGCACCGCCAGCGGGCGCTCGGTTGAAAGGTGGAAATAGCCGACGGTGTAGATGATATTGGTGGCATCGAGCAGGAGCAGCGCGTTGAGCTTGCGCTCTTTCATCTTCTCCTGCACCTGGCCGACCTTGCGCCGGTACCAGTCAGGTTGCAGGCGGTCGTGCGGGCTGGAGTCGGGCATGGCGGTGGCCATGCGCAGAAAGCGCATTCTGCCCAACCGGCTCACATCCGTGGTTATGCTGAACGCCGCCATCCCGGAGAGGGTGCGCATGAATTGCCTTCGGTTCGCCATCGAGCCTCCGCGCGGACAACTTTTCTGGACTTCAGGAGCGACCTATCTTAGCGTACCCGGCGGCCTCTCGCTTCTCGAATAGATCCTGTTCCAGGTTGTGGATGTATGTTGGGTGGACCAGCGCTTCAGCGCTGCACAAAAAAGAAGTTGTCACTTCAGTCTTCAGTCATCAGTCGTCAGTTGGGATGGTGGATTGGCTGACGACCGACGACTGAGGACTGACGACTGAACTTGTGACTGCCGCACTCTGATCCGCGAGCTCCGCTGTCCATGCGGTTTATACTTCTAGAGCCAGGTCCCGCGGAGTCGGTATGCGACTTATTACTTTTGAAGACAGCGTGCGGCGGCCCCGTGTAGGCGGCCTTACTCCCGACGGGCGTGTGGTCGACCTGAATTCCGCGTGTGCCTTGTATTTGCGCGATGTGGAGCAGGAGAGCGCGTTCTACCGCCTGGCCGACGCGCTGGTCCCGCCCAACATGCGCGACCTGTTCTCCGGCGGAGACACCAGCCTGGAAGCTGCCCGCAAGGCTCTTGACCATGTGCTGAGCAGCGACAGCGCTTCTGGAGAGCGGGGCGAGCCCATCTTCTACCCCGCCGATGACATCAATCTCCGGGCGCCGATTGTCCCCCGGAAATTTTTTCATGCTTCCGGCTTCCAGAACGTGGACGCCATTATCGGGCATGAGGAGCCGGTGATCTATCCCGAGCACCTCACCCAGGAACTGGATTGCGAAATCCAGCTGGCGGTGGTGCTGAAAAAAAGTGGCAAGCACTTCGCCGCGGAAGACGCTGCCGGCTATATCGGCGGTTACACCATCTTCAATGACATTACGGCCCGCGACCTGGAGCGCCGCGGACGGGAGCGAGGAATCGCGGGGCTCTGCAAGGGAATTGATACGTTCTGTCCGCTGGGGCCGTGGATTGTAACCGCCGACGAGATCCCTGATCCGCAGAAGCTGGCTATGGAACTGCGGGTGAACGGCGCTCCCCGGCAGAACTCCCCCGCCGGCAAGAAACTGGAAAGCATTCCTGAAATTCTTTCGCGCTATTCTCCCATGGGTTACAGCGCGGGCGATGTGCTGTCCACGGGCGCGGTCTATGGAACGGCAGGCGACTCTAAAGCCCGGTCTCTCAAGGTTGGCGACGTCATGGAATGCGAAATCGAGGGTATTGGAATCCTGCGCAACCGCATAATTTCGTGGGAGGAAGCCTACGGCCGCAAAGCCGCCGCGCTCGCCATCCAGGAGACGACATCCTGAGAGTTTTTTCGCCGTAGCGCCGGCGTCTCGCCGGCTGTCCGGCGGGCGTCTCGCCTGCCGCCGGCCCCGCGGGCGAGGGCGCCCGCGCCACACAAAACCTAGGCCTCGAAGCCTCCGATGGTGCGGTATTCCCCGCGATGATAGAGCAGCGGATCGCCTCCGCGCACCACGACCCCCTCGACTTCCGCGATAAAAATCGTGTGATCGCCCGCATCCTGCGCGCTATGCAGCCGGCACTCCAGGTAGGCCAGAGCGCCGTTGAGCACCGGAGTTCCATGGGCGGTGCGATCAAAATGCGCTCCCGCTTCGCGTTCGGCGTGGCGATGGTCCTGGGCCGGGCGCGCGTAGTATTCGGAAATGGCTCGCTGGCCCTGGGCCAGCACATTCACTCCAAACCGCTTCTTGGCATGCAGGTGAGCGTGGGTCCGGGCGCGCTGGTCCACGCAAACCAGCACCAGGGGCGGATCGAGCGACACGGAACTGAAAGCGTTGGCGGTCATGCCGTGCACTTCGCCTTCGTAGTCCAGAGTAATCACCGTGACCCCCGTGGCAAAACTGCCGAGCGCGCTGCGGAATTCCGCTTGAGTGACGGTCATTGGGGAGAGGGGAGAGCCCGGCGATTCGATGGCCTGCAATCGCCTGCATCAGCCCATAAGAGTTTTACCACCAAACCCGGAGAGTTGACGAGGTAGCTCAGCGGCTGAAGCCGCTCCGGGGACCTCGGCGTTCATATAGCGCTGAAGCGCTGCTCCGCCCAAAAGCTAAATCCACCCAGCCCGTGCGCGCCGGACAAACGCGGGGCGCTCCGAATCGCTCTCATGTATCATTCTGTTCTGGTGCGGCGATCTCCGTACCGGAACGCGGCAGAAGACATGCAAGTCGAGGAAAATTCATTCACGGCGTATCTCGACGAACTGCGAGACGGGCTGCCGCTGTCGCGCCAGGGGGCCTGCCGGCTCCTGCGCTGCCCGGACGATGATCTCCCCGCTCTGCTCGCCGCCGCCCTCGAACTCAAGCAGCGCTTCAAGCCGGGCGTCGTCACATACTCGCGCAAAGTCTTCATTCCCCTGACCAACTTGTGCCGCGACTATTGCGGCTACTGCACTTTCCGCCGTGATCCGGGCCAGCCCGGGGCGCACACCATGACCCCGGACCAGGTATTGGAAGTGGCGATTGCGGGACAGAAGATAGGTTGCACCGAGGCCCTCTTCAGTCTGGGCGACAAGCCGGAGCTGGCCTTCCCTGAAATGCGCGAGACCCTGCGCCACCTGGGATACAACTCGACCCTGCACTATCTGGAAGCTATGTGCGAGCGTGTGTTGCGCGAGACCACGCTGTTGCCGCATCCCAATCCGGGGCTGTTGAGCGCGGAGTGGATCGCGCGCCTGGCTGCAGTCTCTCCCAGCATGGGCCTGATGCTCGAAACCACCAATGCCGCCCTGCTTGCGTCGGGAGCGGCGCATGACAATGCGCCCGACAAGGTCCCCGCCAAACGCCTGCGCACCATGGAAGAAGCCGGCAAGCAGTCGGTGCCGTTTACCACCGGCCTGTTGATTGGGATCGGCGAAACGCTGGACGACCGCGTGGACGCACTGCTTGCCATCCGCGAATTGCATCGCCGCTACGGCCACATCCAGGAAGTGATCGTGCAGAATTTCCGGGTCAAGCCGGAGATCCCCATGCGCGACTGGCCGGAACCAGCTCGGGGCGAGATGTTGCGCACAGTTGCGGTGGCGCGCCTCCTCATGCCCCAGGTAAACCTGCAGGCGCCGCCGAATCTTTCCGCTCCGTATTACAACTACGAAGACCTGCTCGACGCCGGCATCAACGATTGGGGCGGGGTTTCGCCCTTGACCCCCGACTTCATCAATCCGGAAAAACCCTGGCCGCATCTGGATCAGCTTCAGTCCCGCACCGAATCAAAAGGATATATTTTGCGCCAGCGCCTGCCGGTTTATCCTGAGTTCCTGCCGGCGCTTACTGCGCGCCCCGGCTTGCTGGCGGAAAGAGTTCAAGCCGCTGCCGATCGCGAAGGTTACGCAGGGAGGGCAAGAGCAGCATGATTGTCGTACTCACCGGGGGAACGGGCGGCGCCAAGTTTGTGGATGGCCTGCGCCAGATCGTTCCGTCCAAAGATCTGACCATCATTGTCAACACCGGAGACGATCTGGAGTGGTGGGGACTCTACGTTTCGCCCGACCTCGATTCCATCACCTATGTGCTGGCCGGCCTGCTGAGCAAGGAACGTGGCTGGGGAGTGAAGGGCGACACATTTTTTTGCCTGCAAGCCATGGGCGACCTGGGAGAACCCATCTGGTTTCACACCGGCGACCGCGATCTGGCGGTGCACCTGCTGCGCACCAAACTGCTTAAGCAGGGCAAGACGCTGTCGGAGATCTCCGCTGAAATCGCGGCCAAGATGGGGGTCGAGGCCCGCATCCTCCCCATGACCAACAGCCGTGTAGAAACCCGGGTGGATACGCCGATCGGCGAGCTCAGCTTCGAGGAATATTTCGTGCAGCGCTGGTATCAGGACCCGGTCAAATCGATCCGCTTTGCCGGCATCGAAAAGGCCGAGCCTGCGCCGGGCGTGGTTGATGCCATCCTGTCCGCCACCGTGGTGCTGCTCGCGCCCAGCAACCCGGTCACCAGCATCGGCCCCATCCTGGCTGTCCCCGGCATTGTGGAGGCCCTCAAACAGACTCGCGCCCCGGTAGCAGCCGTGAGTCCGATCATCGGCAACACCGCGGTTTCTGGACCGGCGGGCATTTTGATGGCGGCCCAGGGCCTGCCGGTTTCGATCGCGGGCGTGGCCAAGGCCTATTGCGAATTCCTGGACATCCTGGTGGTCGACAACCGTGACGCCAAGGCAGCGGAAGAACTGAAACAGTCCGGGTTGCGAGTCCACTGCGCCAACACGGTCATGAGCACTGCCGGCGAAAAAGTTGAACTGGCACGCCAGGTCCTTTCCTTGATGTCGACCGAAAGCGCCGCCCACGCCGGCTCGGACTTGTCATGATCCTGGTCCCGGTCAAAAATCTCTCCGGGGCCAAGCAACGCCTCGCCGCCCTGTTTGATCAGCCTACCCGCACTGAGCTGGCACAGGCAATGCTGTCCGATGTGCTCGAGACCGTGGGCACATGGACGGACCGCCCCGAAGTGGCGGTCGTAACCAGCGATCCGTTCGCGCTTCAACTGGCAGGTCAATTTAATTTTTCCGTGATTCCCGACCACGCCAACCGAAGCCAGACCGATGCCATCGAAATGGCGACCGCCTTATGCGAGACCCGGGGCGTGGAAAGCACGCTGGTGATTCCGGGCGACATTCCCCTGATCCAGGGCTGGGAGCTGGAAAAGATTCTGCAATCGGCGCCGGCGCAGGGATCCGTGCTGGTGCGCGCGGCTGACGGACGAGGCACCAACGCCATCTACCGCCGCCCCGCCGGATTGTTTCCCGCACGCTTCGGCAACGACAGTTTCGAACCTCACCATGCCGCCGCGCAAGCCACCGGGAAACCCTGCGTGGTGCTTTCTCTGCCCGGCATCGCACTCGACGTCGACACTCCCTCCGACCTGCGCGCCCTGGCCGCC
>DASQHA010000306.1:0-8664 GCA_035632335.1 Terriglobales bacterium | reverse complement strand
AAGAGCACCACGACTTCGCGGTCTGCCGTGAGGGTGGATATGACATCGCCGTGGATGCCGTCCGCGAAGCCCTGCAGCGCGGCTTCCGGGTCACGACCAACACCACGCTGTTCGACGGAGCCGATCCCAAGAGCGTGCGCGCTTTCTTCGATGACATGATGGAGCTGGGCATCGAAGGCATGATGCTTTCCCCCGGCTATTCCTACGAAAAGGCCCCCGACCAGCAGCATTTCCTGGGGCGGGCCCGGACCCGGCGGCTGTTCCGGGCGATTTTGTCCAATCGGGAAAAAGACTGGCGCTTTAACCTGTCTCCGCTCTTCATGGAATTCCTGATGGGCAAGCGCCACTACGCCTGCACCCCGTGGGGAATGCCTACATACAACATCTTCGGCTGGCAGAAGCCCTGCTACCTGTTGCAGGACGGTTACGCCGACACGTTCGACGAGCTGATCCGCGAGACCGCGTGGGAGTCCTACGGAACCGAATCAGGCAATCCGCACTGCGCCAACTGCATGGTGCACAGCGGTTACGAAGCCTCGGCGGTGAACGATACATTCGGATCGCTCGAAGGCTTTTTCGCCACAGTAAAGGGCACGCTGTTCACTCGCTATCGCGACGAAGGCGCCCTGCGGCTGCTGGATGAACCCGTGGAGCCCGCGCATGCGCTGGTGCAGATTGCCCAGCCAACTGAGACGCTCGAGGAGACACGGGCGTGACCGGGAAAGCCGCCGGGCACGTGCATCCCGAAGCTGAGTCGCAATCTCCCGACACGCTCGAGGTTTCTCCCGGATGGGAGCACGAAAAGCTGGAAGGCTGGGTCCCGGCGCTGGCCTCGGAAGAAGAAACCCGTAAAGCCCTGGAAAAAGCCTTCGACTACCGCGGCGATGGGACCATCACTCGGAAGGACGGGACCACGGGCGAAGGCTATCTTTTTGACCGGAAGACGGGGCCGACCCTGGCGGATTCCCTGGTGCGCGTGCTTCCCCGAACCTCCAACCAGCGCGTCATGATCGCATACTCTGACATCGCCGCCCTGGCCTTTACCGGGCGCGACACCGCGGCCGGCAAGAGCTGGGAAGCCTGGGTGAAAAAGTACGTGGAAAAGAAAGCTGCCGGCGAGAAGCACATCGGGCTGGAACCGGAATCCCTCGAATAGTCGCCGTGTCATCCTGAGCGAAGCATTTGCGTTCGCTCGCGAACGCAGATGCGGAGTCGAAGGATCCCTAGCATCGGCAGTAACCTGTGCGCTTAGGGCTTTTCCAGCGCAACCCAAATCCCCAGAGACTCCGGAGCACCGTCACTATAGGGGTCCTTCGACTTCTCGGAACGTTCGCGCAGCGAACTTTCCGCTTCGCTCAGGGATGACAGTATGTGAAGGTTCGTGCGGTTGAACGAGATGGTGATCAGCGAGTTGGTTTGCGCGATGTGAACGCCAGGTTCTCGATCAGTTGGTTGACTTCGTCTTCGCTTCCGGCGATGAATGTGAACGACATGGCGTAGTTTTTTTCCACCCTGACCAGCGATGTCTGCCGCATGGTCAGTGTTCCCCGCGCCTTGCTGAAGTCCCCGCGCACCAGCTTCGTGGCTCCCACAGAAATCTCCTGGGGATCTTGGGTCGCCTGAAAGCCCTGCGCGGTGGTCAGCGCGGCCAGTGATTCGAAATACTCTACCGGGGTTTTCATGCCGGAAAAGAGCGGCTCGGCCG
This sequence comes from Terriglobales bacterium, assembly GCA_035632335.1. Taxonomy (GTDB): domain Bacteria; phylum Acidobacteriota; class Terriglobia; order Terriglobales; family Acidobacteriaceae; genus JAIQFF01. Next base: position 6,959 of record DASQHA010000306.1, on the reverse strand, counting down.
CAATCACGACCGCGGAATTTATGGCATCGCCCGCGGCCTGAGGGGGCCGTTCGAAAACCGCCAGCAACACCCTTGCGCCGGCAGCCTGCGCCGAGTCGTCCTGCAGGTCGGCGGTACGGTCCACCCAGCCGAATGGAAGCTTGTAGCTGAAGCCGAAACTCGAGTTGTGGTACATCCCATTGCGGATCGCGCCCGGATCGGGGACGGAAGTCTTAGCCTTAGCTGCAGGACGGGGCGTAGAAGCCTGCGCTCGCGCCCACAGGACCATCGCGAACATGACCAGAAAGACGCCAGCCGGGAATCGGGCCATGAGGTATGTTACGCCACGGTTGCGCAGGATGGGTGTGGCGCGGGCGCCCTCGCCCGCCGCTTTTGACTCTGAATTTTTGCCCGTCAGCCCAGCCGACCAGCCAGCAGCAATTACAAAGCCCAGTCAACTTCAAAGGCGGCGGACAAGAGTGTCCGCCCCACACTTCACGCCGCCCGGCTGAGGACGGGCTGGGTGCAGAAGCTGCAGCGCCGGGCGTCGATGGGAATCTCGCTCAGGCATTCCGGGCATTTCTTGGTGGTGGGGTCCGCCGGAGCCGGAGCCTTGCGCATACGCGCGACCAATGCATTGATCGGCGTGACTACGAAGAAATACACGGTAGCTGCGATCAACAGAAATGAAACCACGGCATTGATGAAATCGCCGACTGGAAAGACTGTGCTGCCGATGGTGAAGCTGATGGCAGAGAAATCCGGCTTGCCGACCAGGGCGGCAATGAGCGGGGTGATAAGGTCCTTCGTCAAGGCGGTTACCACCGACCCGAAAGCCACGCCGATGACAACTCCCACCGCCAGGTCAACCACGTTGCCGCGCAGGATGAATTGCTTGAAGCCGCTAAGCATGGGATAGAACCTCCAAAACGCAAGGCGGCTAATTTACGGCGTCGACGCAGGGTAGGTCAAGCTGAACCGTGCAGATGTGGGGCGGGCGCCCACGCCCGCCGTTGTTGAAGTTCACTGGGCTTTGGAATCTTGCAGTTGCCGCTGGCTGGTCGGGGTCCCGACCCGCATCGGTCAAAGTCAAAGGCGGCGGGCGAGGGCGCCCGCCCCACACGGTTCACAGCTCAAATCCGCATGGGCATGACGATGTAGCGGTACTTGTAATCCTCGCTGTCGGCGGGGCGAAGCTGACCGGCGGACTGGGGATCCTTGAACTCGAGTTTCACGTCGCCGGCGCCGACCGCTTTCAGGAAGTCGAGAATGTACTGGGCATTGAAGCCGACCGTCAGGGAGTCGCCCTGGTAGCTGGTTTCGAGCGAGTCTTCCGACTCGCCGGTTTCGGTGGAAGAGGCAGACAGCTTCACCTCGCCTTTTTCCAGGCGCAAGCGGACCGCGCGGGAGCGCTCGTCGGCAAATTGCGCGACGCGGGAAATCGCGGCGCTCAGCTCATTCCCCGGCAGAGTCACGCTCTTATTGTTGTCCTTGGGCAGAACCGCTTCGTAGTTGGGAAATTGGCCGGTAAGCTGGCGCGAGGTCAGCAACCGCGGGCCAATGCGGAAGTAAAGCGTGGACTCGTCTTTCGCGAACTCGATGGTTTCCGCTTCGGTCGAATCGAGCAGCGACCGGAGTTCGTCCATGGCCTTTTTGGGGATGAGGGTCTTCAGCTCTCCCGATACGCCTTCGAATTTTTCTCCGCTGCGCTCGATGTGCGCCAGGCGGTGTCCGTCGGTCGCCACCATGGTGATGGACTCGGGCTTCAGCACCATCAGCGCGCCGTTCAGGGTGTAGCGCGATTCCTCGCTGGCAATCGCGAATCCGGTCTTGGCAATCATCGACCGCAGGACCAGGGCAGGGATCTTTACCGCGCCGGCGGTGGGAAATACCGGCAGCGTGGGAAAATTCGAGCGCGCCATGCCGACCATCTTCGTGTTGGACCGTCCGCAGCGGATGCTGATCCAGTGATTTTCCAGCAGCTTGATGGTGATGTCGGCGTCCGGCAGCAGTTTTACGTAGTCATGCAACTTGCGGGCAGGGATGGTGCAGGAGCCTTCTTTTTTCACCTTCGCATTGCAGACGGTGCGCAGGCTCAGATCGAGGTCGGTCGCGGTCAGTGAAAGTTTGTCGTTTGCAGCTTCAAACAGGTAGTTTGAGAGGATGGGAATTGTGGTCTTGCGTTCCACCACTCCCTGCGTCGCAGTCAGTTCCCGTAAGAGTTCAAATTTACTGACTGTAATTTCCATGGTGGCGGTCCCTGTGGCTGCGGCCAAAGCTTCTACCGGCATAACCCAAATCTCCCGTCGGGCGGCGCTACTTTGAGTACTTCACTTATATCAAACTAAAAACCCTTAAAACCAGCAGTAACAGCAGGCAACTCGTAAAAGTGGAAATCGCGGCCTACCTCGCTGCCCACCGGCTTCTCCGGGCGATCCTTCATGTCCAAAACTAGCCCGGCCGCCGGAGGAGATGAAAGTATCGTTTGGCCGTGCCTGGCGATTCCACCCACTCTTACACAACTTCCACACCGGATTCACAGCGCTGGTCAAGGAAGACTCTGCTGCTGAGTGGAAATAACGGCCGTGGCCGCGATTCATCCGCCCAACTGCTCGGTCATTTTATTGATCAGCCTGTTCAAATCTTTGTCGGTCTTCCGGTTGACGTCGATCTTGTCGACCGAATGCAGCACGGTGGTGTGATGCTTGCCGCCGAACTGACGTCCGATCTCCGGCAGTGACGCTTCGGTCAGATGCTTGGCCAGGTACATGGCGATCTGCCGCGGATAGACAATAGCGCGCGAGTTGTTCTTGGCCTTGATCTCGACCAACCGCAACCCAAATTGCTCAGCTACTGCCTTCTGGATCGACTCGATGGTGACCTTGCGGGCCTGGGAGTCGATGAAATTCTTGAGCACCTGCTGGGTGTAAGGCAGGGTGATCTCGGCGCCGATCAGCGATGAGTGCGCCACCAGGCGGATCAGAGCACCTTCGAGTTCGCGCACGTTGGAGCGGATATTGGACGCGATGTAGAGCGCCACGTCGGTGGGCAGAATGACTTTTTCCTGCTCCGCCTTCTTTTGCAGAATGGCGACCTTGGTTTCGAGGTCAGGCGGCTGGATGTCGGCGATCAGCCCCCACTCGAAGCGGCTGCGCAGCCGGTCCTCAAACTCCGCCAGCTCCTTGGGCGGCCGGTCGCTGGCGATCACGATCTGCTTCATGGACTCGTGCAGCGCGTTGAAGGTGTGGAAGAACTCTTCCTGGGTGCGTTCTTTCTGGGCCAGGAACTGGATGTCGTCCACCAGAAGCACATCCACGTTGCGGAACTTGTCGCGGAAGCTGATCATCTTGTCGTAACGCAGCGAGTTGATCATCTCGTTGGTGAACTTCTCGCTGGAGACGTAGCAGATGGCCGACTGCGGCTGGCGGCGCTTGATCTCGTGTCCGATGGCCTGCATGAGGTGGGTCTTGCCCATGCCGACGCCGCCGTAGAGGAAGAGCGGGTTATAGGCCTTGGAGGGACGTTCCGATACTGCCTGGCAGGCGGCGTGCGCGAACTGGTTTCCGCTGCCGATGACGAAGGCGTCGAAGGTGTAGCGCGGATTCAGTTGCGCTGCGCCGTCCCAATCAAAGCGCGACTGCGAAGCATGGGGAGCGGCCGGCGCCAGGTGGGCCGATAGCCCGCCGTCGTGCCGCACCGGGGTCGACGCGGGATCGTCTTCCGGGGTCACGAACTTTACTTCCTCGAATTCCAGGCCCAGATTGTCCAGCGCTTCCTGAATGAGGTCGGCGTACTTGTCTCCCACGTGGCGGAATTCCGCGGTGGGCACGCGCACGAAAAGGACGGAACCGCTGGAATGGCTGTATTTGGTGGGCTTCAGCCAGGTGTCGTACGAGTGCCGGTTGATCTTTTTTTCCAGCGCATCCAGGACGCGCAACCACGGATTGGGGGAGAGGCTTGGAGTTGGAACGGACATAAAATAATTTTCGTGGGGCTGCGGCCAGGTCAGCGCCCGGTATCAGAACGTTTGCTACGATGCTTTCATTTTCCAGCCGCCGAACCGCCTGGTTTCCGGGGCGGCTGGCGCTGGGATCAGAAAATTTCTGTAAGCTGGATCAGTCCGGCATACTAGCACAAAATTTTTCGGTCTGCGGGAATCTTGTCGCGGACTTTTTCTGCTTCGTATGATTCAGTACCCTAATGAAACTTCCTGTCAAGTATTGAAAATATAACTGCCGCGCGAGTGGTGCAGAAATGTTGTGTAGGGCGGGCGCCCTGGCCCGCCGCTTTTGAGTTGGAGTCTGAATTTCGGAGTTGCACGTGACCGCGTTACCTTCCGGCAGGGTGGAAATTCCAAAACAACATCAAGCAACATCAATTTCAAAAGCGGCGGGCGAGGGCGCCCGCCCCACACATACCGGCTCCCCCGGTTTGCCCGCCTGCGCGCCGTCATTTATACTTCTCATTCGCTTTAAACCAGACTGAGGACGTATCTAGTCCATCCAGGAGCAGCGATTTTTCATGCCCAAGCGCACATTCCAGCCCAACCGTCGTCACCGCTCGAAGACGCACGGATTTCTTACGCGGATGAAGACCAAGGCCGGCCGCGCGGTAATTTCTCGGCGGCGCGCCAAGGGCCGCAAGCGGGTGTCGGTGAAGCCCGGCTTCCGTGAGTAGTGTTTCTCCCTTTCCGGAATTCGCGGCAGGTCCGCAACCTGGGATTCGCAGATCTGGTTTGAGGCGTGCTGTGAACCCTCTCGCGGCGAATGGCAGCGGCGGCCTGTCCCGGCCCGGCAACGGCGGCAAGTTTCCCCGCAGCGTGCGGTTGCTCCGGCACGCGGATTTCGAGCGAGTGTACAAGCAAGGGCGCCGGCATTTTGCCGCGCACCTGACCGTGTTTTACCTGCCGCGCCCGGTGAATGAAAACGCAGCCGAGGGCGGGCGAGTGGGATTCACAGTGAGCAAGGTGCTGGGCGGCGCCGTGGTTCGCAATCGCATGAAGCGGCGCTTGCGGGAAGCGGTCCGGTTGCACGGTACGGTCCCGGCGTCCATGGATATCGTCATCAATCCCAAGAAGTCGCTCCTGGCCGCCGCATGGGTTGAAGTGCAGCGGGAAGTTCGCCGGGCGTTTGAAGTCATCGCCAAGGCCGCGGAAAAATCATGAACCAGCGAGCCCGAAGTTTCGTACTCTGCCTGATGCGGGCATACAAGTGGGCGCTCTCGCCGCTTTTGCCGCCGGCCTGCCGGTACGTGCCTACCTGTTCGGAATACGCCATGGAAGCGGTGGACCGTTATGGCGTGCTGCGCGGCGGAGGGATGGCGCTGTGGCGTGTTCTCCGCTGCCATCCTTTTGTCCGGGGCGGATACGATCCGGTGGTGAAACTCGCGGCCGTGAAATCCGTTGCGAAATTTGAAAACAATGGCGTAACAGCAAGCGCGCCGTCCGCAGTCACCGAGTAGCGAATTTGCCTGACTTCAACAATCCTCAACAAGATCCCGGGATGGAGCGCCGGCTGCTGCTGGTGTTCGCGCTCACCTTCCTGGTCATCATTCTGTTTCAACCCCTGCTGAAGAAGTATTTGCCGCAGTCAGCGGCGCCCGCGCCCGAAACTCCGGTGGCGGCCCAGCCTTCCCCGCAGCCCTCCGCGGCTCCGGCGCCGCCAGTCTCGCTGCCCATGACCGGCGCCGGCAAGCAGGCTTCCTCTGAAGCAGAAACCGTCGTCGAAAATGATCTCTATCGCGTCACCTTCACCAACCGCGGCGGCGTGGTCAAATCCTGGATTCTCAAGACCTATAAGGACGAGCACGGCAATCCTCTGGAACTGGTCAGCAAAGCGGCCGAAACCTACGGATATCCGATGTCGCTCTGGACTTACGACGAGACCCAGCGCAATAAGTTGAACTCCGCGCTCTATGTTCTGTCATCCGACCATCCCGTCAAGGTAGAGAAAATCGGAGGCACGTTTACCGCCCCTGCTGAGTTCACCTTCGAATACGCGGATCAGGATGTTGCTGTCCGCAAGACTTTCAGCTTCGATCACACCTACGTCGTGCATCTGGAAACCTCGGTCGTCGCCAAGGGCAGCCAGGTCACCGCCTTCCCCATGTGGCCGGCCGGCTTTGGCGACCAGTCGAGCCTGTCGTCGTATGCCGGCAGCCGGGTGGAGCACCAGTACAACGACAAGACCGAACGCCTGGATATCAAGAAGGTCAGCGGAGGTGCCACTTTGCCCGGTCCCTTCAACTGGGCGGGAGTGGTCGACCAGTATTTTGCCGCGGTCTTTCTGCCGGAGGACATTCAGAACGCGGCCATGGTCACGCTGCGGCATCAGATTGAAGTGCCGAAGGACCCGAGAAGCCCCAAGCCCGGGGAGACGGTCAAGGCCGACGTCCTGGGAGTGGGCGTGGGCAACCTTCGCGGAGCCACTGCCGAGCGGCTCTATGTGGGACCGAAGTCGCTGGGCGTTCTGGAATCGGTCCCGGTGCCGACCTTGAATGGCGCGCCGCCGGACTTACGGGCCCTGATCAACTTTGGATTTTTCGGCGTCATCGCCCGTCCCTTGTTTCTTTGGCTTAAATGGACCTACGGCTGGATCCACAACTGGGGCTGGGCCATCGCCATCCAGACCCTGATCATCAACCTGGCGCTGCTGCCGCTGCGCATCTCCAGCATGAAGTCCGCGCTGAAGATGCAAAAAGTGGCGCCGCAGATCAAAGCCATCCATGAAAAATACAAGAAGTACAGCATGCGCGATCCGCGCAAGCAGGAGATGAACCAGGAAGTCTCCGCGCTGTACAAGGCGGAGGGCGTAAATCCGGTGGGCGGGTGCCTGCCCATGGTCATCCAGATGCCGTTCCTGTTCGCCTACTACAGCATGCTGGGCGCGGCGCTCGACTTGCGGCAGGCCCCCTGGTTATGGATCCGCGATCTGTCGTCGCCCGACCCGTGGCATCTGTTGCCCATCGGCATTATCATCACC
>DASQHA010000305.1:0-5357 GCA_035632335.1 Terriglobales bacterium | reverse complement strand
CCGTGCTCAACCAGGTGTACGCCAACGTGCTGCAAAAGCCGATCCTGGTGCCCAAGCAGGACGTCACCAGCCTGGGCTCGGCGATCTTCGCGTTTTTGGCCGCCGGAGCATTCAAGAGCGTTGAAGAAGCGCAGGACGCTCTTGGCCCGTCTTATGTCACGATAGAACCGGAGGCCAGGAGCCGCCCGGTTTACGACGAGCTGTTCGGGCATTTCCGGCGCCTCTATTTCGGATTCGGCAGCAAGGATTCCGCCGCAGCCGCCGTCGGCTCGGTGCTCCCGTCGCTGCGCAGGCTGGCAGCCGAGGCAAAAGCGTCATGAGCGATCTGAAACGGCTGCGCGAAGAAGTCTACGAGGCCAACATGGAACTCGTTCGTCGCGGCCTTGTCCTCTACACCTTCGGAAACGCCAGCGGCATTCTGCGGGGCGCCGACTTCGTCGCCATCAAGCCGAGCGGCGTGCCGTATGAACAATTGCGGCCTGAGGACCTGGTCGTCGTGCGTCTCGATGGCACCGCGGTCGAAGGCAAGATGCGGCCGTCTTCGGACCTGCCGACGCATCTGGTCCTCTATCGCGCATTTGCGGGCATCGGCGGAATCGCGCACACGCATTCCTCATTCGCCACCATCTGGGCGCAGGCGCGGCGCGAAATTCCCTGCCTGGGCACGACGCACGCCGATTATTTTCATGGCCCCGTTCCGGTCACGGACCCCATGCAGGAATACGAGATCGCGGGCGATTACGAGCACAACACCGGAGACGCGATCGTGCGCCGGTTTGCGAGTCTCGATGCCGAGCGGTTTCCGGCCGTGCTGGTTGCCGGACACGGGCCCTTCTGCTGGGGACCCTCGCCCGCCGAGGCCGCGCAGACCGCGGTGATCCTGGAAGAGATCGCCCGCCTGGCTTATCACACGGTGACGCTCAACTCGAGCATCGAACCGATCTCATCCGCCCTGCACGATAAACACTTCTTGCGGAAACACGGGCCGGGCCGCTCCTATGGCCAGCCGTAAAGAACTGGCTGACCCTCCTCAGAACATCAGGCGAAGGCCGAATTGAATCTGGCGCTCCGTCGTTGCCGTGCCGGTGGAGATGCCAAAGCTCTGTGAGCCGAGTGTGGCGCCCGGTGTGCCGAAAGTGGCGTGGTTCAGAATGTTAAAGAACTCAGCGCGGAATTGAAGTTTTTTCGTCTCGGTGATCTTGGTGTCCTTCACCAGGGAAAAATCAAGATTCGACCAACCCGGGCCGGTGAATGTATTGCGCCCTAAATTCCCAGGCGTGGGCAGCACCGCGTTACCATTTACGGGGCTGGTGACCGTAGGGACATCGAAGAACCCGTCGCCGATCCCTCCATTGGCATTCACGGCATCGGAGAAAAATTGCGGGCCGCCGCCGTGGTGGAGGGTTGGTTTCTGGAGCAGGAAGGGCCGCGCGCCAAAGCCGTCGAAGATGTCGTATCCGTATTGCAGGCTGCCATAGGGCGCCACCACCGTGAACGGAAAACCAGACTGGGCGCTGAAGATGCCCAGCAGCATCCACCCTTGGGACAGGCGCTTCGGAAGTGCCGACCAATTCCCGAGGGGAATGTCGTACTCGAAATTGGCCACAAACCGCTGGGCGATGCTATAGCTCGCGGGCGCGCGTTCGCACCTCACGCATTGGGGATTGTTCTGGCTGATGCCGCCACTCTGGCCGCCGGAGCTCCATACGGCGTCGGCGTCCGTCATGTTTTTGGCGAAGGTGTAATTGGCCTGGAACTGGAGGCCGTGGGAGACAGAGATCTTGCGCGCCTGCACTTGCAGGGCGTTGTAGGTGGAGTGGGCGCCGTTGTAAAACACCTGGAGCTCGCCGAGGCCCGGAGTTACCTGGCTGTAGGGAGTAAACTGCGGTAGGGCGCCGCTGAACGCATTGGGATAGGTCTGGTTGTAAAGGGCGACGCCGTTATTCGCGATGTAGGATGCCTGCACGGCAACACTGCCGGGAAATTCGTGTTCCAGGGTGACATTGCCGCTGATCGTGTACCCGTTTCTCAGACCGTCAGAGGGGTAATCGCCGGCCACCGCGCCCAGAATGGCCGCGTACGGCGCGAGGTTCACCGGCGTGTTAGGCGGGATCGATTTTGAGCTTCCATTGGCCGCGATCGGCTGCCCCGTAATGCTCGTCAACACCGGCAGCGAAACCGCCTGCGGGGTCAGGGAATACGGCGCATTGGCCAAATAGTTGAGTGAGGCCACCGGGAAGTTCACCAAAGCCTGATCCGGATACACGGTGGGGATCATATTGGTGAAGAGCGCTAATCCGCCTCGCAGAACCGTGTTCTTTCCCAGGTTGAGCGCCATGCCAAACCGTGGGCCAAAATCGCCCGCAAGGTAATCCGGCTTCCATAAGGGCTGTGGATTTACGACAAAATGGCCGTACAGTTTGCCGTAATCGGCCGGCCCGGCAAAGCGGTTGCCGACTTCGGTGGGAACGGATGCATATTCATAGCGCAAGCCCAGGTTCAGCGTCAGCCTGCGAGTGACTCTGAAGTCGTCCTGAAGATAGCCGGCCAGCGTCCAACGGCGCAAGCCCCACCAGACCTCGCCTCCGCCGGGAGGCCCATAGCCGGGCACGGTTGTCGCCCGGCCATAATTGACGTCATCGCCTTCCATCATGCTGATCAGCCCGCTCGGACTGGGTGAGCCGGCGGCGAACGACGGGCCCCCATTGATCGACTGGATGGCCGCGGTGAGCGGCGTGCCGGAGTTGAAGTAGAAAATGCCGCTCGGGCCGATCGAGGTTACGCCCGTGCCATTGTCCCATTCCCGGCGAAACTGCCCGCCAATGTTGAACGAATGGCGCCCTCGCGTCCAGCTCACGTTGTCTTTGTAATCGAACATGGTGACGACATACTTGGTCTCGAACGTGTCCGGCCCCCAGCCTTGCAGGCTGCCATCCAGGAAGCTGGTCGCGGTGGTGTTTTGCTCCGCGGGAGCTTCCGGCACGCCCTCGATGCCGCGATTGAGCGTGAATGTGAAGACGTTGAGCAAGGTGGGTGAAAAAAGATGCGTATCGCTGATGGCGTAATTGCGCGCGTCGCCGATATTGGCCGTGGAAAATTTGGAGCCGCCCAACACGCCGGCCCAGGCATCCGTTTCTAAAGCGTTGTGGTTGGCGTAAGAGGTGCGCACGAACAGCGTGTCGTTGGCAAAGTGGTGATCGACGCGCGCTGAAAACTGGTCATCATTGGTCGGCTGCGAGAACATGAAGTTGTAAGTGTTCGCTCCAAACACTCCGTTCGGCTGGTTCGGCAGCGGATACTTGGCGAGAATCTGGCTGGCCACCGGATTCAAGGGAACCTGAAGCTGATCGACGGAGCCGTTGGACAAAGTGACAGGCACTTGCCCGGTCTTCTCGGCCGCCGTAGGGACGGCGACGATGTTGGGCTCGCCCAGCCGCTGCCTCAGACCGGCATACTCGGCAAAAAAGAACGTCTTGTCTTTCTTGATGGGGCCGCCGAACGTCGCGCCGAATTCGTTCCTTTTGAAGGGCGGCACCGACGTCGCAAAGAAATTGCGCGCGTCGAAAGCGCTGTTGCGCACGAACTCAAACGCGCTGCCATGAAACCCGTTGGTGCCGGTTTTGCTCACCATCTGGGTGATGGTGCCACCACCCTGCCCGTATTGGGCGGAGTAATTGTTCTGCAGGATCTTGAATTCGGCGATGGCGTCCAGGTTGAAGTTCGTGAACTGCAGCGTGCCCATCTCCGCATCGCTGATGTCCGCATTATCCAAAGTGCCGATCATGGTCTCGCCGCGATTGCCGTTGGCGATCCACTGCCCCGCGGGAGCCATCCACCCCATAGAGCCGGTGTCCTGGGCCATGCCCGGCTGCATCATGACCAGCCCCGTTATGTTTCTCCCGTTGAGCGGCAGCGTCTGCACCTGCTCTTCCGATACCAGGCCGCCGATCGTCGCATCCGTCGTGGTGATTAGTGGGGGAGCGGCCGTCACCTCTACGGTGGACTCGACGCCGACCACACTCAGCGTGAAATTCACTTCGCGCCGCTGGCTGACGTCCAAAGTGATCCCGGTGGCGCTTCCGGTCTTGAATCCCCCGCCTTCCGCCGTGACGTTGTAAGTGCCGACCACCAGGTTGGAAATGGTGTACGTTCCGGCGCCGGTCGTCACGGTGGATTGCGAGACCCCGGTGTCGACGCGGGTAGCTGTGATCTTGGCGTTGGGAATCACCGCCCCGGAGGGATCAGTGACCGTCCCCACAATGGCGCCCGTCGCCTGTGCCCGGATTGGCAGCGGCATGAGGAGGACCAGAGCCAGCAGAACCCAGGCGGTAGTTGTGAAGTTGAAGATATGGAGCGGCGCGGTCGCGCCGGCCCGAAAACGCGATTCATGCGAGAACATCCGTTGCCTCCCGGGGAAATGGCAGCAGCCGTTCCCGAGGCCGAAGCCACCTCCCGTCCCTGATTTGATATGGAGAAGGTATATCAAAAGGGTAAGAAAGGTGTCAATGACGAAGGAACAAGCACAGACCAGGCCGCTCCCTGTCTCGTAGTGGCAGGATGGAAGCATGGACGACCCGGCCAGCACGCTGCCGGCGGTTTGGCGCGAGGCCCTGGCGCGTGACCAGTTGCCGGGGAAGCCGTTTCTGGCTGATCCGCTTCCGGAACGCCGCCTGGCCCGGCTGCTGGCCGCGTTTATCACGGCCGGCCTGGTTTTCATGGTGCTGCCGGGAACGCTGCTTGGAGTCTGGAACCTGATCACTATCAGCGCCGGGCGCGAGCCCGACGCCATCTCGACCGCCTGGATTCAGGCGCATGGGCACGCGCAATTGTTCGGCTGGGTGACGACCTTCATGCTGGGGATCTGCCTGTACGCGTTTCCGAAGTTTCGCGGCGGCTCACTCCGGTCGCTTGGCGCCGGCTGGCTCATGTTCGCGATGTGGACGGCTGCGGTCGCCGCCCGCTGGTTTTCCTCAGTCGCCTCCTGGCACTGGCAGGCCGTGTAGCCGGTGAGCGCGGCACTCGAGTTGGCGGTCGCGGTGCTGCTGGTGTGGCAGTCGGCGGGATCCGGCACGGCTCACCGGAAACGCGAGCTCTGGGAACTGCTGATTTATGCTGGGCTGTTCGGCCTGATCGCGACACTGGCGGTGCAACTCGCGCTGGTGCTTCATGCTTTGCCGGTTCCGGCCATTCCGCACGAGCCGGATCAAATCCTCATCGGGATCGCGCTGTGGATCTTCTGCTTCCCGGTGGTGTGGGGATTCAGCGCACGCCTGCTACCGACCTTTCTGGGCTTGCGCCGTTCCGGAGCGACGAGCGCCTACATAGGCCTGGGCGTGCTGGCGGTGGCCGGCGTCTTG
>DASQHA010000304.1:0-4457 GCA_035632335.1 Terriglobales bacterium | reverse complement strand
TTGCTGCCGGCAGCAAGACAGCAGATTCCTGGCGCGACAATGCCGCGCTTCGGAAAGACAATCCTGTTGGGGTTTTCAAACTGCGCCACCGAATGCTAGTTGGATGGTTCGAGAACACCCTCGGTGGTGATCCGGTTGGCCTTGCGGATTTCGGCGGCAACTTTTACCAGCGCTTCATCGGCGCGCGCGGGGCCGTCCTCTGAAATCATGGAACTGGCCGCGAGGGTAAACAGCAGCGCGTCTTCCTGCTTGTCGAAATAAAGAACGACCTGACTCGCTGCCATGTGAAATACCTCCCCGGGCTATCTCCGGAAATGATAGGCCGAATGGGCCTCGGATTGGATGTACTCTCTTGATGCCTCCTGCGTCGGGCAAGGAACGAACCCCTTAATGGCCGCGAACCAGTGAATGGCCACCAACCAGTCAGCTTGATCGCAATATCTTGATCGCACTATGAAGCTGTCATCCTGAGCGGAGAGTTTGTTTCGCGAAGCGAACCAAACTCGGAGTCGAAGGACCCCTATAACTACTCAGAACCGCGCCGTTCCTGCGGGGAGCAGAGGTCCTTCGACTGCGTGACTGCTTCGCTGCGCGAAGCAGGCCCTTCGCTCGGGATGACACTTCATATTGCGATTCAGCCGTCCCGCAGGGTGGTTTGGAGCCTGCGCGCCGTCCGAAGTCCGACGCCCGCCAGCCGTCCTGCTAAAATCCTTTGGTGCTTCGAACCAGCGCAATCGTGATGATCTCTCTCGGACTGGCTTTGCCGGCGATGGCGCAGCAAGCGCCGCCGCAGGTCAAAGTAAATGTCCTGAACGTGTGCTCTCCATCGGCCGGGGAACAGCAGGAAATCGCGTCGGCGCTCGCCCGGGTCCCGAAGCAGCCTTTATTCGGCGTCGACTTCGAAGTCGATCGCGGCAGGTCCAGCCTTGAAGTGGGGCCGGGATTTCTGCAGCCCGGTTCAGGAGGGCAGACGTCTTCCGATCCGGGGACAGCAAACTGGGTGCGCATCCGGCGCGAATTTTCCGTGCAGGCGCTGTTTTCAACGGTGCAGTACTCCTTCAGCATCGACCCCAAGAACATGGTGGAGACGCTGGTTTTCCGGGTGCGCGATCCTAAAGACCTGTTGCAGGTTTCAATCGAAGACAGCGCCTCGGCCGTGACCACGCCGGCCATCATGCTCACTAGCGGCACGCCGGCCAGCCGTATCAAGCTGGAGCGTTTCGGCAAGTCGTCGGTGGTGCTGGCGCGGTGCTTTGCTTCGGAGGCCGGCCCGGCGCCGGACCAGAGCGCATACGAGCCGCTGTTTCAGAGCGCGTCGGCGATCCTTTCGAACTATCGGGGTCTGCTCGGGGCTCGGACCACTGTGCCCGAGGAGCTGGCCCGGCTAAGTGGAGCGGTGGAGAAGAAGACCGAGCGATCGCCATCCGCCAGGAAGCCGGCGGTGAAGAAGAAATAGCTAGGCTGCTGCGGGCGGGACGCCCGTTGGACAGGCGGCGGCAGGCCGGAGCGACTTGCATCCAAATCTGAATTGGGCAATCTAATGCTGCACGCCTCTTTCGCGCCTGACTATGGAAAATATTCGCAACGTTGTCATCATCGGGTCCGGTTGCTCCGGCCATACCGCGGCGCTGTACACCGCCCGCGCTAATCTCAAGCCTCTGGTGATCGAGGGCCATGAGCCCGGAGGCCAGCTCTCACTCACCACGCTGGTGGAGAATTTCCCTGGGTTTCCCGAAGGCATCCAGGGTCCCGAGCTGATAGAGAACATGCGCAAGCAGGCGGGACGTTTTGGAGCACAATATCAACTGGGTCACGTGGCCAGCGTCGATTTAAGCCAGCGGCCGTTCGCGGTGAATTTTGGCAAGGAGACGATTCACGCCCGCACCCTGATCGTCGCCAGCGGGGCCTCGGCGCGCTGGCTGGGATTGCCCGGTGAGAAGGCATTGATCGGGCACGGCGTTTCCTCCTGCGCGACCTGCGATGGCTTCTTCTTTTCCGGAAAGGAAATCGCAGTCGTCGGAGGCGGCGACTCGGCCATGGAGGAAGCGATTTTTCTCACTCGCTTCGCCACCAAGGTCACGCTGATTCATCGCCGCGACCAGTTCCGGGCCTCGAAGATCATGCTCGACCGGGCACAGCAGAACAAGAAAATCGAATTTCTCACCAACACTGTGGTTGAGGACGTTCTGGATCCTTCAAAGCAGGAAGTCACCGCGCTCAAACTGCGCGACACCAATACCGACAAAGCCTGGGATTTTCCCACCAGCGCGATGTTTCTCGGCATCGGCCACATCCCCAATGCCCGCATGTTCGAAGGCCAGCTCGAGACCGACCAGGATGGGTACCTGGTGACCGAACGGAACGTGTTCACGCGGGTACCCGGCGTTTACGCTTGCGGGGACGTCCAGGACCGGCGCTATCGCCAGGCCATCACCGCCGCCGGCTCCGGCTGCATGGCGGCGCTCGAAGCGGAGAAGTTTCTCGAAGACGAGGGAGAGTAAGACCGCAAGTTTCTTTTGGAGGTAGTCCCATGCCTCGCGCTGCCTGTTCCCACCGGGGGGAAATTCGAAAAGTTAAACCCAGCGGCCAAGGCTGCAAAGAATGCCTCGAGATTGGCGACACCTGGGTCCATCTGCGGGAATGTCTCAGCTGCGGGCACGTGGGCTGCTGCGATTCGTCGAAGAACAAGCATGCCACCAAACACTTCCACCAGACCAAGCATCCCATCGTGCGATCCTTCGAGCCCGGAGAAGACTGGCGCTGGTGCTACGTGGACGGGATCTTCCTAGACTGACTTCGGACCTCGGACTTCGGACCTGGGACTTCGGACGTGAAACACCACACATCTTGATGGAGGACGGTCGTCCCGCCCGTCCGCACCCCGCCCTAGAACGCAACCTCCTAGCCCAGAGAGATTGCGCCGAAGTCCGCAGTCCGAGGTCTAAGGTCCGAGGTCTAAGGTCCGGAGTCCGAAGTCTAAGGTCCGAAGTCCGCATTACCTAGGTCATCTTTACCTTAAACCCTGAGGCGAAATAAGCTGCAAGTGACCTTATGAACCGCCTCTTTGCAACCGTTCTCTTGCTGCTTTTCGGGCTCTTCGTCTACCCTTCGCACTCGTTGGCGCAGCAGGAGCAGAGCGAAAGCAGCCGCAAAATTGTGTCCCGGGTCCTGCCCAATTACCCGGAGATGGCGCGCACCCTCAACCTCAGGGGAAGCGTGAGGGCCGAAGCGATTGTCAAGCCCAATGGCATGGTCAAGTCGGTCGACGTAAAGGGCGGACATCCGGTACTGGTGCGAGCGGCCCAGGATGCGATCTACCGGTGGAGATGGGAACCGTCCGCGCATGAAACCCGCGAGCCCATCGAAGTCAGGTTTGATCCCAAGTAAGCGGGCTGGTCTCAGCCGGCTCATCCCCGCCTCAGATTTTCTTCGACTGTGATACAAATTCTGTGATCTTCATGCGCCCGCGGCACGCCTGCCATCCCGACTCCGGCCAGGAACGAACATGCTGAGGGCGTTTTTTATTTCTCTTTCCGAAAGTCGCCGGCTGCGCGGGATGGCCGAGCGGTCCGCCCTCGGACGCCGGCTGTCCAGCCGGTTTGTGGCCGGCAAGCAGGTCGAAGACGCGCTGCGCGTCACCCAAACCGTCAATCAGAAGGGTCTAAGCGTTTCGGTCGACAATCTGGGCGAGAACGTCACCAACGCTGAAGAAGCCCGCGCCAGCGCCCAGCTCTATCACCAGATGCTGGATGAAATTTCGAAGCGCCAGCTCAACGCCAACGTCAGCCTGAAACTTACCCACATGGGTCTCGACGTGGACGAGAAACTCGCCCGCCATCTGGTCACCAGCCTGGTGGCGAAGGCCGCGGCCATGAATCCGCGCAATTTCGTCCGGGTGGACATGGAAGGCTCGCCCTATACCCAGCGCACTCTGGACTTTGTCCACGAACTGCATCGCATGCCCGGTCATGCCGGCGCCGTCGGCGCGGTCATCCAGTCTTATATGCGGCGCGCGGAGAAAGACATTGAAGACCTGCTGGCCGGGCGCATTCGCGTTCGCCTGTGCAAAGGGGCGTACAAGGAACCGGAAGAAATTGCGTTCCAGAAGAAATCGGAAGTGGACGCGAACTACGTCCGGCTGATGAAGGTCCTGATGAAGAGCGGCGTCTATCACGGCCTGGCGACCCACGACGAGGCGATCATCAATCAGGCCAAGGCCTTTGCCGTGCAGGAAAATATCCCGCGCGAGGCCTTTGAGTTCCAGATGCTCTACGGCATCCGCCGCGACCTGCAGCGAAAGCTGGTGCGCGAAGGCTGGCGCATGCGGGTTTACATTCCGTTCGGGACGGAATGGTATCCCTATTTCATGCGCCGCCTGGCGGAACGGCCGGCCAATGTGTTCTTCATCGCCAGAAACCTGTTCCGGAAGTAGGTTGCGTCTAATGTAGGCGCGAGCG
>DASQHA010000303.1:0-9725 GCA_035632335.1 Terriglobales bacterium | reverse complement strand
AGACGCGCGAGACGCCCGTCCTCCATTACCGTTCCACTGCCATCGCCACGGCATTCCCGCCACCCAGACAAAGCGCGGCGATTCCGCGATGCACGTTGCGGCGCATCATCTCGTAGATAAGGGTTACCAGGACCCGGGCTCCGCTGGCTCCGATGGGATGTCCGATGGCGACCGCGCCGCCGTTGACGTTGACTTTGCCGGGATCGAGACCCAGCTCGCGCATCACGCCCAGCGCCTGCACCGAGAACGCTTCATTGAGTTCATACAGGTCCACGTCTTCGTTCTTCCATCCGGTCTTTTCCCAGATTTGCCGCACAGCACCCACAGGAGCCATCATCACCCACCTGGGATCGATGCCGCTGGTGGCCTGGGCCACGATGCGCGCCAAGGGTTCAGTCCCCAGTTCCTTCGCGCGCCGGGCGCTGGTTACGAGCAGGGCAGCGGCCCCGTCATTCACTCCCGGAGCATTGCCCGCCGTGACCGTGCCGTCTTTCTTGAATGCGGGCTTGAGCGAACGCAGCACTTCAATGGTGGTGTCTTCGCGCGGAGATTCGTCCTTGTCGAAGATCACCGGATCCCCGCCCTTCTTCCTGGGAGCCAGCTCTACTGGAACGATTTGCGATTTGAACCGGCATTCGTTGATCGCAGCCAGGGCCTTGCGATGGGAGTTGAGCGCGAACTCGTCCTGCTCTTCGCGCGTGATCCCGTATTTCTCTGCCACGTTCTCGCCGGTGATGCCCATGTGGTAGTTGTTGAAAACATCCCACAGCCCGTCGTTCACCATGGAGTCGATAATCTGCGCGTTGCCCAGGCGATATCCCTTGCGCGCTTGCGGCAGAAGATAGGGAGCGTTGGTCATCGATTCCATGCCGCCGGCGACGACGATGGAACTGTTTTCCGTCTGGATCGCTTGCGCCGCGAGTGCGACCGCTTTGAGTCCGGAGCCGCAAACCTTGTTGACGGTCATGGCACCCACTTCCGGCGGCAGTCCACCGAAGATGGCTGCCTGGCGGGCGGGATTTTGTCCCAGTCCGGCGGAAACCACGTTGCCCATGATGCATTCGTCCACCAGTTTGGGATCGAGATGGGCGCGCTTCACCGCCTCGCGCACCACGATCGCGCCCAACTGCGTGGCGCTCAGATCGGACAGGCTTCCCTGGAATTTTCCCACCGGCGTGCGACAGCCTGAAAGGATGACAACCTCGTCGTAAGCAGCCATTTATACGCTCCCGCGATGATTTCTCGACTCCAATTATAGATGCGGGAAGCAGCATAAAGATCGAAATTCGCGGCGGCCCGGCGATGATCATGGGAAAGACCGCGCGAATCTTTCTGGATATTGCCCAACGCCGCAGCGAGGATGATGCGGGAACTTTCACGCGAGAAAACATCGATGGCGCCGCTTGCATTCACGAAAATTTCTTCGCGAATGCTCTCTGGTGACTTTGGTGTACGGGTCGCATGCGCGAGCGAGCATCATTTTTTTCTTGACATCACTTTTTAATGACTCTATACATTCAATTAGTTGCAACAGTTGACCGTTGCTATAGCAAGTCCATGAAAAATGGAAAGGGAGAATAGAACCATGGCAACCAAGAAAAAGGCAAAGAAGAAAAAGAAGCACTAAGAGAAGTATCAGCAAGCAGCAAACCGGGGACGCGCAAGCGTCCCCTGAGTTTTTTCGGCACAAGATTTCCGCTCGCGCAGAACCCATCCAGTGACATTATCTTTCGAGGTTTTGCTGAACTTGTTCCGGCACTTGCTTCTCCGTGGCGGGGCACAAACTGCGGTAGGCGCAGAATCTGCAATTGAAACTGGGCTTGGGTTGGAAGTTCCCTGCGGCGACGCTGGCCGACACTTCGATCACCCGGCTCCTGGCCGCTTCCAATTCAAGATCGCTGCGAAGGGTCACGACCGGGCTGTTGCCTTCCAGGTTGTACAGCACCAGGCGATCGGCGCGATATCCCCACTTCTCGCGCGCTGCCAGTGCGTAAATCGAAAGCTGCAGGCTTTCGTCGGCATCTTCCTGCGACTGGGCCTTGCCGGTCTTATAGTCGGTAATGACGACCCCGCCGTCTGCCAGCTGGTCGATTCGGTCAATGCGCCCGACTACGGTCACATCGCTTACCTTTACATCGAAAAATTCCTCGGTATGAATGACGTTGGGTGCCGGGGATCGGCGGAATGCGGCGAGAAAGTCCTTCAGCTGCTGCACGCCTTGCGCATCGTAAAGGTCGTGCTGGTAACGGTCCTGCATTCCGGACTGGGCGAGATCTTCGCGGAAGAACTGGATCAGTTCGTCTTCCGTCATCGGGCGCTCCAGCCGCACCGAATCATAGTAAGCCCGCAAGACACGGTGCATGACCGCGCCATACTGCATGGCGGCGGGGACTTCGTCGGGGATTCTCCACTCCCGTTCCAGCTTGAACTGCAGCGGACAGGTCTCATAAGTCTGCACCGCGCTGGCGCTGAGGCGGGAGTGCAGATTGGCCGCCGGTGGCAGTGCGAGCCATTGGTTGGTGCGCGTCATCGCAGCCGGGGCAGCGGCCTGGGCAAACATGTCGGTCTGAAAGCCGCGGGCGGGAGCCTGCACCAGCCAGCGGCGCAGGCTTGAATCCTTCAAGAGATCACGCAGGAAACCGGCAGGAGTAGAATCCTTTTTCCCCGTCCCTTTTTTGGCATAGATGGTGAGCGAATCCCGCGCCCGGGTCATGGCGACGTAGAACAGGCGCCGCTCTTCCTGTTGACACAATTCCTTGTCATCGCCCTGGGCGATGGAATCCGGGTCATACAGCTCCCGGGGCAACTCAATGAGGGGCTCCTGATAATTCAAGGGGAAAGAACCGGAGTTGGCGCGAATAATGAAAACGTGCTGAAATTCCAGGCCTTTCGCGGCGTGCGCCGTCATCAGCGAAACCGCGTCATCGTCGTTCGACGAGAGCGGAATCCCTCCCCGGGCTTCCCTGAAATATTCCAGATAATCGAGCAGCTCGGCGATCTCACCGGTTTTGGTGATTGCCTTCTTCTCCCAGGCTGTAACGAAATCGAGCACCGCCTTTACGGCGCTGGCGTGCCGGTTCAAGGAGAAATTACGCACCAGCTTTTCCACTGCGGCGCGGCCCTTGAGGTTGGCGGCGGCGATGTCGACGCGAGTCTGGCGCACCCGATCGAGAACAGCTCCTCCACCCTCGATCTGGGAGAGCACTAAAGCAATGGCGGAAGTGCCGGCATCGCGGGGAAGCGACTTGATGCCGGAGCGCAACTCCTCGGGATTGACGGCAAACTGCGGCAGGGCGGCGACCCGGAACAGGCTGGCGCCGTCGGCGTCGGAGACAAGGGCACCCAGGCAAGCGAAGAGATCGCGCGCGTCGGGTGTATCCATCACATCCATGTTCTCAATGGTGAACGGGATGCCTTGCCGCACCATTTCGGCCGCCAGTTGGTCGCGATTCAGGTGAGTGCGGTAAAGGACGGCGCAATCGCTCCACCGGCAGCGCGACTTGCGGCGCAGCTCCCGCAGCCTGGTAATGAGCTCGCCCGATTCCGTGTCCTTGGTGTCGAGTACGACCGCTTCCACCGGCGCCCGCGGTATCTCGTGGCCCGAGCGCTCGGCATCTTCTTCGCGGGCCGAGACCAGGACCGACCGCTGGTACGCGGTCGAACCGCGCCCCGAGTCGAGCACGTTCGGATTTTTGGCAATGAGGGCAAAAGCGCTGTGCAGGATGGGCGAAAGTGAGCGCCGGTTTTTCTGCAGCTTGATGATGTTGGCCCCGGGAAAATGCCGTTGAAACAGGACGAACGCGGCACTCGAGGCACCGCGAAAGCGATAAAT
The DNA here is from genome assembly GCA_035632335.1 of Terriglobales bacterium. Classification (GTDB taxonomy): domain Bacteria; phylum Acidobacteriota; class Terriglobia; order Terriglobales; family Acidobacteriaceae; genus JAIQFF01. Next base: position 5,893 of record DASQHA010000303.1, on the reverse strand, counting down.
GGCCTGGTCCGGATCTCCCACTGCAAAGACGTTGCGCGACTCTCCCGCGAGTTTTTGCAGCACCTTCACCTGGGCGAAATTGACGTCCTGAAATTCGTCCACCAGGATAAAGCGCGCGCCCGACCGGCTTGCCAGTTCGCTGTCCTGCTGCAACAAGCGGTGCGCATGGGTAATCATGTGGCCGAAGGTGCCCAGGTTGTCTTCCTGCAGCATGCGCTCCACGGTGGTGAATACGCCGGCGATTTCGCGGCAGCGTCCCACCACTTCTTCGTCCGACAGGCTGCCGGCATCTTTTGACTTGCTCACCCGCGGGATGGGCAGCTCGCCGCGTTCCAGCCGTTGCACATACTCCTCATATTGTTGAGGGCTGACCAGTTCGTCGTGGCAGTGCCGGAAGAAGGCCAGCAGGTCATCGAAAAACTTGCTGAGCCTGGCCGCGCGCACGTAGTAGTTCAGGTTCAATTCGCGGATGCGCCGGCGGAGGTAAATCCACAGGTCCTGGTCGTCGAGCACCCCGAAGTTCTTGCCGTTCTGGTGTAGGAGGCTGTTGCAATAGTCGTGAAAAGTCGCCGTGCGCAGGCCGGACAAGTCGGTCCCTCGCAACTCGTGCTCCACCCGCTGCCGCATTTCCTGCGCTGAATTTCTGGTGTAGGTGACAGCCAGAATTTCCTCGGGCCGGGCGTGCCCTTCGCGCACCAGGTTGGCGATTCGCTTGGTGAGCACTGTGGTCTTCCCCGTGCCCGCGCCCGCGATGACCAGCAGGGGGCCGTGGACATGTTCGATGGCTTCGCGCTGGCGTTCGTCCGGCTCAAACGCCCGCGGACGTGAAATGGATTTTGCGACTGCCACTGAGCAGGAGAATATCAGAGATTGGCGAGTATTTTTCTGAGGAGAGTCTTATTGCAGCTCGGCCAGAGTGATCGCAACCGCCGCGATCACCGCGGTTTCAGCCCGAAGAATCGTGCTTCCCAAAGATGCGGCAATCCAGCCCGCCCCCTGGAGCAATTTCAGTTCCGATTCGGTCCAACCGCCTTCAGGACCGGACGCCAGAGTAACTTCTCCCGCCTTCCGGGGCGCCTGCAGGGCATCTCTCAACATCATCTGTTCTTCAGATTCAGCCAGCACAATACCCGTGTTGCCGAGCGCGCTCACGGCCGCATCCAACGGTTCCGGCGATGATATTTCCGGCGGCGACGCTCGCCGCGACTGCTCGGAGGCCTGCAGGGCAATGCGCTGCCAGCGTTCCACCCTTTTCGGCGCGGCCTTGACCAGATGGGCCTCGCTGCGCTGCGCGGCCACGGGAATGATCCGGCTTACCCCCAGCTCCACGCACTTCTCAATCGCCCATTCCATGCGATCGAACTTGAAGATGGAGAGAACGAGGGTTATGCGGGGCTCCGGAGCTGCGGGAATAACCTCGCCGAGCTCAAACTCCACCCGGTCACCGGCGACGCTTACGATCCGACCGCGGCGGACGCTGTCTCCGGTCGCGATGTCGAATTCCTGCCCGACTCGTCCGCGAAGCACTTGCGCAAGGTGCTGGGCATGCGCCCCTACCAGAGCAGCGCGATTGCCGGAAACTTCGTCGGCGATCCAGCGGCGGCGTGTCATATGCGTCCTGTCATCCTGAGCGGAGCAAATTCGCTCGCGAGCGAGCGGATTCGCGAAGTCGAAGGACCCCCTACCGCTTAACGATAGCCCGAGTGTAAGGAATTTTGACCCAGGCGAGGTTCAGTTACCATGAACCGATCATAGGGGTCCTTCGACTGCGTGGCTGCTTCGCGTTGCGAAGCCGCCACTCCGCTCAGGATGACGCTAGCCGAAGATGTCTTTGACCTTGCCCAGCAGGGTGCGGCGTTGCGGACGGTTTTCCACCCGGGTCATGGCTTCAAGTTCCAGCAGCAACTCGCGCTGGCGCTTGTTCAGCTTGCCCGGAGTCTGCACCCGCACTTCAACGTAGAGATCGCCCTTGCCGTGCCCGTTAAGGATGGGAACGCCCTTGCCCTTAATCCGCAATGTGGTTCCGGACTGCGTCCCTTCGGGCACTCTCAGCACGTGCTCGCCTTCGAGCGTGGGAACATTGATCTCGGCGCCCAGCGCCGCCTGTGCGAAAGAAACTGGGATCACACAGTGCAGATCGTTTCCCTCCCGCTCGAAGAAGGGATGCTCTTTCACGTGCAGAACTACGTAGAGATCGCCCGGCGGGCCGCCGTGGAGTCCGCCTTCTCCGTATCCCGTGAAACGAATGCGGGTCCCGTCTTCCACTCCGGCGGGGACCTTGGCATCCACCGTCCTCTGCCGCAGCACCCTGCCCTCGCCTTTGCACTTCGCACAAGGATCGGTGACCACATTGCCCGTGCCCTGGCAGGTGGGACAGGTGCGCGCAATGCTGAAGAAGCCCTGCTGGTAGCGCACTTGGCCGCGTCCGTTGCAGGAACGGCAGGTGATCGGCGCTTTGCCCGGGGCCGCGCCCGAACCTCTACACTCCTCGCAGGTCTCGTGGCGCCGCACCGTCACCTTGGCTTCGGTGCCGAACACGGCGTCTTCAAATTCCATGTTGATGTCTTCGCGCAGGTCGGCGCCGCGCTGCGTGCGGCTGCGGCGGCGCGTGCCCCCGCCAAACATCTCTCCCAGGCCGAAAAGGTCGCCGAAAATATCGCCCAGGTCGGTGGCATCGAAACCGGCGCCGCCGCTTCCGCCAAGTCCGGCGTGGCCGAAGCGGTCGTAGGTGCTGCGTTTCTCGACATCCGCCAGCACCGCGTAGGCCTCGCTGCACTCTTTGAACTTTTCTTCCGCGTCAGGATTATTGGGGTTGCGGTCAGGATGGTACTGCAGCGCCAGTTTGCGGTAGGCGCTCTTGATCTCCTGATCGCTGGCGGTGCGGGTCACGCCCAGCACCTCGTAGTAGTCGCGTTTTCCGTTACTGGTCAGAATGGCCTTTCCCTAAATCCTTTCAGCTCTCGCGCAAGCATTTCACGCTGGGTTTCAGTGCTTGGGGTTACGTGCGACCCGCACCATGGAAGGACGGAGCAAGCGCTCTTTCAACTTGTAACCGCGCTGCAACTCTTCGAGTACATGATGATCCTCGGCCTCTCTGGTGTCCACCATTTCAATGGCCTGGTGCAGATGAGGATCAAAAGGCTCACCCGTGGACGGAATGGGTCGCAGTCCCAGTTTGACCAGCGCATCCTGCAACTGCTTGTAGATGAGATCGACTCCACTCCGAAATTCCGACTTGTCGGAGGCGCTGGTCTGCAAGGCGCGCTCGAAACTGTCCAGAGTCGGCAGCAATGCCTTCAGGGCGTCCGCGACAGCGTATTCGCGGAACTCCTGCTGTTCGCGGGCAGTGCGCTTGCGGGCATTCTCGAATTCCGCCTGCAGGCGGGCCAGGCGGTCAATCAGCGAGTCGCGCTCGGCTTTCAGCTTTTCCAGTTCTCCGCTTTGTGCGGAAGCGGACGAGGCTGTCCCCTCCGGGTTTTCATCGGAGGCGGGCAGCTCGTGTTCCGGATCCAGCTCCGCCGGGTTCACTTCGGATTTTCCGTTTCCTCTTGCCATATTCAGTTCACTCAGATTCATTCAATATCTTGTCAAAAAGCCGGGCAATGTAAGACACCGCGGTCATGGTGTGCTGATAGTCGATGCGCGTCGGCCCGATGACGGCCAGCGATCCCATCACGTCATCCCCCACCCGGGCAGGCGCGCCGATCAGCACAAGATTTCGCATCGACGGCATAGCTTCGTCCAGCCCGATAACCACTCTGACCGCTTCCTGCTTGGCGTCGAGATAGGCCCCGAGCAATTCGACGATCTTCTGCTTTTCTTCCAGGGTCTGCAGCAGCGCCTGCAGCCGTTGACGGTCCTGCTCGCCGGTCACAAGATTAGATGTTCCTTCGACGAAAACGACTTGCGCGCTTTCGTCTGCTGCCAGGGCCCCTTGCCGGTAGAGCTGTTCCACAGACTTCATCAGCCGATCGTACTCGCTGCGCTCCTGTTCCAGGCGGCGCGCCAGTTCGGCCCGCATCGCCTCCATGGTCCAGCCGCGAAAATTCTCGTTGATGAAGCGCGCCGCCGCATCCAGATCAACTTGCGGCAGATCAAGCCGCAGAACCCGGTCGCGAACCAGGCCCGATCGCGTCACCAGGACCGCCAGAACTTTCTGGTCTCCCAGGCGGGAAAAATACACATGCTCCAGCGCATTCTTCGGCCCGCCGACCGCCACCGTGATCCCCACATTGTGCGAGATTAAGGAGAGCACGCGCGACGTGCGCTCCATGAATTCCTGCACGTCGGAAACCCCGCGCAGCGAATCCTGAATGATGCCCTGGTCTTCGTGCGAAAGGCTGGCGTTTCCCGTAAGTTGCTCTACATAATAGCGATACGCCTCGGAACTGGGCACGCGGCCAGCTGAGGTGTGGGGCTGCTCCAGGTAGCCAGCGTCGGCCAGGTCCGCCATCACGTTGCGGATCGTCGCCGGGCTCAGTCCTTCCCGATTCGACCGCGCCAAGGTGCGCGAGCCCACGGGGTCGCCCGTGGCAATAAACGTCTCCACAATGGCGGTCAGAATCTCCCGTTCCCGCTCCCCGATCGGTGGCCCAGACGGCATATTAAGTACTTATAATCCAGAAACTTAGATTAGGGAACTCGCAATTCCCCAGTTTCGATTCTAGGAAGGGCTGCCGCCTCTGTCAAGCGTTAGCACTCCAGGCTCAAGAATGCTAATGTCTTGAGGTTTCATGGAGGATGGGCGTCTGCCCCGTCTCAACAGTGGGACGGGCGGAACGCCCGTCCATCAACAGAAGAGGACCTGCGACTATGATTTCGTTCTCCCGCCGATGGTGGTTGAAGGCCGCTGCCGTTGGCGGAACCAGCACTCTTGCCCGCTGGTTCTCTTCCCTGAAATTCCCTTCTGCGAATATGCTCAAGCAGGCCAGCAAGACGGGCGATGACCGAGCCGCCACAACCAACGTGAAAACGAAGACTCATGTCGCCGTAATCGGGGCCGGCGCTTTTGGCGGATGGACCGCGCTCTATCTACTGCGCAGCGGCGCGCGCGTGACGCTGCTGGACGCATGGGGGCCCGGCAACTCTCGCGCCTCATCCGGGGGCGAGACTCGCGTGATTCGCGGAACCTACGGACCGAATCAGCCTTATACCAGGATGGCGGCGCGAGCCGCGCAATTGTGGAAAGAGAATGAGGAGCGCTGGAGGCTCAAGCTTCTCCATCAGACCGGCGTGCTGTGGATGGTCGCGGCCGGCGACGACCACTTCGAACGCGAATCCTTGCCGGCACTGCGCGATGCCGGAATCGCCTATCAGGAACTGTCGGTTCAGGAAATGACGGCACGATGGCCGCAGATCAACCTGGAAGGCGTGCATTGGGGAATTTACGAACCCGCGGGAGGCTTTCTTACCGCGCGAGTCGCGTGCCAGGCAGTCGTGGACGGCTTCCTTGCCGAAGGCGGCGAATACCGGCAAGCGGCCGTGGTTTCGCGTGATCTCGACGGCAAATGGGACAGTCTGTCACTTTCCGACGGCTCGAAGCTCCAGGCCGATCAGTACGTGTTCGCCTGCGGGCCCTGGCTGGGAAAATTGTTTCCTGAAACCGTGGGCAATCGTGTTCGCCCTACCAAGCAGGATGTATTTTTCTTCGGCGCTCCCCCAGGAGACGAACGATTCAACGACACCAGGCTGCCGGTTTGGGCCGATCACCGCGACCGCTTTCTGTACGGGATTCCCGGCAATCAGGGCAGAGGCTTCAAAGTCGCCGACGATACGCGCGGTCCCGAGTTCGATCCCTCCTCGGGAGAACGCACCATCAGTGCGGAAGGATTGAAGGCTGTCCGGGAATACATCGCCTTCCGTTTTCCCGCGCTCAAGGATGCCCCGCTGCTCG
>DASQHA010000302.1:0-3386 GCA_035632335.1 Terriglobales bacterium | reverse complement strand
TTCGAGGAAGGTCTTCTTGTTCGCCAGGTCCTCTTCGGTCGGCTGAACCTTGCCGGTGATGTCGGTGACGCGCGACACGAGCGTGTGGTCTCCCGGCGTCGCCCCCTTCCAGATGTAAGTGAACAGCTTCCAGGAGTATTTGCCGCTGGTGGCCGGGTCCAGCGTGGCAGGCTCCCACGGGCCGTCATCCACTCGGCCTTCGACCGACTTGAGCGGCGTCCCGTCATTCAATACGACACCGAGCACTTTGTGCCGGCCGCCCTCGCTGGTGACGCGTGCGATGAATGACTTCAACTGCATGTGGGTCACGGCCGTTTCCACCCACTTCGTTTCTCCGTCGATCATTTCGCCCCGCAACGTGCGGTACCAGCGCGCCTGGAACTTGCCGAGATAGGGATCCTCCTGGATGTCGATCTCGGACAGCCATTTGACTTGGGCTACTCCGTACCATCCAGGAACGAGCAGCCGAAGAGGGAAGCCCTGGTGGAGCGTGAGCGGTTCGCCATTCAACGCGTAGGCCAGGAAGAGCTCGGGCGACAGCGCCTTTTCGCGTGGCAGGCTGCGGCCGAACTGTTGGTCCACTTTGCTGATCACCCCGCGAAAGTCCACTTCTTCCTCTCCGTGATCGGCGCCGAAAAAGACGAATTCGCGCGCCTGGGGCTTTACCGCGGCCTGATCCAGCACCGTCCGGAGCGGGACCCCGGTCCAGCGGCCGTTACCCGCGAGACCCTGCAGAGGGCGACGGTTGCCCGAGCACTCGAACCCGAACACGAGCTCCGTGCTGCGCATTTTTCGCAGCTCGTCGAGCGAAAACGACTTCGGCCGCTCCACGAGACCGGAAATCTTCAAACGAAACGTCGCCGGGTCGATGACGGGGTGGCCGTAGTGCTGTGTCGTGAAGAATTGATCCGCCGGCGTGAACGGCCCGTTGATTTTTCGGATATCGAGGGTTCGCCGGTCGGGTGGGCGCACGAACTCGACTTTAGCCGGCAAGTCGGTGAAGGGCACCAGGGTCTCGCCCTGGGCGAGCGCCGGGATGGCCCACTCCTGCAACGCGAGCAGGCCTGTCGCGCCCAATCCTATTCTCAAACTCTCCCTACGTGTGATGTGGTTTGGCATGGTCGCCCTCCGTCACGATTCAGTCACTGGTCAGGCCGTATTTTACATCCTGGGACACAGGATCACAAGCCGGCTCGGGGGCTAGCGGGTTCGCAGATCCGCAGCCGCAAAAGACATCCGTCGTATTGCATCCAGCGACAGTTCCTTGCGGAATATCACCGGACTCTCGCTTCAGATCAGGGGCCTTTCCAAGATTGTGACCGCGCCGGAATCGGTCAAGATCCAGTTGCAAGGACTCCGGCGGCAAGCACAAGACTGCATCCGCGCTCGGGCGCGATGACGTTTCTGACCAAGGAAACGATGTGATTCGCGACTGATCCCACGGGCGCTAGTCTCCTGTCCCTGAAATAAGTGAGCTAAATTACCCCCGTTGGCGTCTAAGATGTGGGAGGCTTAGATGCGAACCGGGCAACCCAAGCAGCCGTTGATTTTGACTGCCGAGGAGCAGGATCGGCTACAATCCTTAGCCCATCGGGATCGCAGCCAGTCCCTGTTGGCTCGGCGGGCGCGTGGTGCTGGCCGGAGTACATCGACGTGCACAACGAAGACCCCAAAGCCATTCGTGTGGACCAGAACGGCGGACCAAATCCTGGACAGCATCGCCCGCTACGCGCAACGTGCTCTTGCCCAACCGTCCTAGCGTCCTGTCCGTCATAACTATTGACAATAAGATGCAAGCATGCTCCACTGGGGCATGTTCACCCCAGCGACCGCTCTTTCCCTCCATCGGTCTCAGAAGCAGGTCTTGGAATCGCTAGCCCGAGCGGGAAGCACGCCGCAGAGGCTGGCGCGGAAATGCGAAGTGATCCTGCTGGCTTCCCAGGGGGCGCCCAACCACGCCATTGCGCAACAGACCGGCTTGTCTCGTCCCACTGTAATCGCAACACGAGCAAGGTTTGCACTGGGTGGCGTGGAGGCGATTCGGCGGCGGCAAAAACGCAAGCGCAAGCGGCGGGTGCTGACGCCTGAACTGGAGCAGAAAATCCTGGATACGACCTTGAAGACAAGGCCGCCGGACGCGACTCATTGGAGCGTGCGTACCCTGGCTCGCCAGCTCGGCGTGACCCGCATGGTGGTGCATGGGGTTTGGCGTCGTTACGATGTGCAACCCCATCGGGTAGAGAGGTTCAAACTCTCCAAGGATCCAAAGTTCGAAGAGAAAGTGCGCGATATCGTGGGATTATATCTGAACCCTCCGGACCGGGCCTTGGTGCTGTGTGTGGATGAGAAGAGCCAAATTCAAGCCCTGGATCGGACGGCTCCCATTCTGCCGTTGCGGCCGGGCTTGCCAGAGCGGCAAACTCACGACTACAAGCGCCACGGAACCACCACCTTGTTCGCCGCTTTCAACATTCTGAACGGGAAAGTGACGGGCAGTTGCCTGCCCCGCCATCGCGCCAAGGAGTTTGTCAAGTTTCTCAACCAATTGGAAAAAGAGGCACCCTTGGATCAAGACGTTCATCTCATCATGGACAACTACTCCACCCACAAAAGCGCCACCGTCCAGCGATGGTTGAAGCCCAAAAAGCGGCGCCGCTTCCAGTTTCACTTCACACCCACCAGCAGTTCCTGGCTAAACCAGGTGGAGCGCCTCTTCGGTCTCATCACCGACCGCATGATCCGCCGAGGAACCTTCCACTGCGTCGGCGAACTGGAGCGCGCCATCTACCAGTGGCTGGCCCACTGGAATGACCAACCCCAGCCCTTCGTCTGGAAGGCCACCGCCGATGTCATCCTGGACAAGGTGCGACGATGCAAAGAAACTATTGTAAAGAATTAGCCCGGACAGGAGACTAGCTTATCTCACGAACCACTGGGACAGGCGGCTAGCAGCCCTTGGCAGAAGTCCTGACAGGCGAGGAGGTCAGTCCCACAGGAGGCTTGCTCACGCTCCAGGTTTCTTAAGTTCCCGAATCCAGATGTTGCGATAGCGCACAGCATGCCGATGGTCCTGGAGAAGCAGAGGCCCTGTCACGACTCCCGCGAAATAAGGCGGCCGCACTTTGTTTCCGGTTGGGCCGCTGAGAGCGACGTTGTCCTGCACCAGCACGCCGTTGTGCAAGACAGTGACGTGGGCGGGGTGCCTTAAGACTCCATTGGGTAGAAACGCCGGCGCATGGAAGATGATGTCATACATCTGCCACTGGCCCGGCGGCCGCATGGCATTCACCAGCGGCGGATACTGCCCGTAAACAGCGCCGGCCTGGCCGTCGGTGTAGGTCTTGGCCTGGTAGGAATCAAGGACCTGAATTTCGTACAGGCCGTGC
>DASQHA010000301.1:0-2163 GCA_035632335.1 Terriglobales bacterium | reverse complement strand
TTCCCAACCAATGACATACGTACGGTTCTCGACAACAGCACGAGTTACGTAGAGCAGAGTAACAGTCACAAACAGGGCAACTGCCAACAGCGCCAACCATGCGAGTTTCCTCATTCTCATCGGCCCGACTACGACCTCCAGCTAAGGAATTTAGCGTAGTACCGTTCCTCTGGCTCGAATCAAGTCTTCAGGAAAGTTTATCGCACCTCCATGCAGGTCAAGGCGCCAGCACGCGCCTCACAGTCCCCTCCCCAATCTTCAGGTGCCGCGCGATCTGGCGGTAGCTGAGGCCCCTGTCACTCTCGAAAATGCCGAATCATCTGAGAACATGAGAGTTGCGCTTCTTCCGCCAATTCCTTCGTCAGACGCTGAGCGTGCTACCTCCGCTGGCTGCCGCGCTGTCGTCAGTGCTCAAATCCCGAACGGCTCTGCAAGTGGAAAACCTGGCGCTCCGCCATCAGATCGGCGTGCTGCGGCGCTCAGCGAAAGGCCGGCCGCAGTTAACCGCGGCGGATCGCATTCTATGGGCGTGGCTGTGCGGCGTCTGGCGTGACTGGCGCTCCGCCCTCGTGATCGTGAAGCCGGAAACGGTCGTTGCTTGGCATCGCCAGGGCTTTCGGCTCTTCTGGACTTGGAAGGTCCGGCACGGAAAGCCGGGCCGACCAGAAGTGCCCAAGGAAACTCGGGAACTGATCCGCAGAATGAGTCGGGAAAACCCGATGTGGGGCGCCCCACGCATCCACGGCGAACTACTCAAGCTCGGCATCGACATCGGCGAGACGAGCGTAAGCAAGTACATGGTGCGCCAGCGGAAGCCGCCCTCGCAGACCTGGCGAACCTTCCTCGATAACCATCTCCAGAGTTTGGTATCTGTCGATTTCTTCACGGTGCCAACCATCCGTTTCCAAATCCTGTACGTGTTCTTGGTGCTCGCTCACCACCGCCGTCGGATCCTCCATTTCAATGTCACGGCCCATCCGACCGCAGAATGGACTGCGCAGCAACTCCGTGACGCCTTTCCGTGGGACGCAGCGCCGCGCTTCCTGCTACGAGATCGCGACCGGATCTTCGGCGACGACTTCACCAAGCAGGTTCAGGATATGGGCATCCAAGAAGTGCTTTCCACACCGCAGGCTCCCTGGCAAAGAGCATATGTGGAACGTGTGATTGGCACCATACGCCGCGAATGCCTTGACCACCTGATTGTCTTCAACGAGGCCAGTTTGTGTCGCCACCTGAAATCGTTCGTGACCTATTATCATCAGACCCGCACCCACCTCGGGCTGGACAAGGATACGCCCGAGTCGCGGCCCGTGCAGCCGCCGGACTTGGGTCCGGTGATTGCCGTTCCCCAGGTCGGCGGACTTCACCATCGTTACGAACGGCGTGCAGCCTGAAGGTTGTTGAACTTCACCGGTCCCTAGACCTGTTCTCCACCCTCTCTCATTTCGCGTCTCAACCGCACAATCCCAGCCTCAGTCGAACCACGCCGCCATTCACTATCTCACCCGCCGAGTTGCCACGTGCGGCTCACCGGCGATCAGCCGTCGGCAGGGCTCTTATTGAGCCAGATTAGATTTCCGAGAACTACAGGCGACCAATCTCCACAATCGCCTCATCCGCCGCGCGCCAATTTGCGGGTTTTTCCAGGCGGCGGACTTTCGGCAGGGCCTGCAGTATATACTTGGACCTACCCTGTAGAACGCATCGTATTCCAGGGTCCAGGAGGCAATGCGTGAAAGCCAAGCAGCGCTTCTCCTACTGTCGCACGGGATTCGACGTGGAGCCCATCAGGATGAACCGCCCGCGCGGCAGCACCGGGCCGGCCCCGTGCGCAGCGGCACGCCGTAGCGGTCGCTCAATTCGGCAATGAGCTGGCGGGCCAGCGCGACGTCGCCAGCGCTGGCGCTCTCCGGAACCACAACCGGGACCTGTTCGTCCACCAAAAAGCCATCCTGGTGAACCGTGATCTTTTGAGGTTCGGGAAAGATGAGCGGCCGCTCCGCGCCGCCTGCAATCGTGGCGGTTCCCAAATGAACCAATACACCCAACGCACGGAAGACCTCCATAGGATGTGTATAGCACCTCGACAAACCCGTTCCAATCCAGCCGGTTGTCAATCGGAGGAGATCATCCATTAGACTGGATGGTTCCCCGGTTTTA
>DASQHA010000300.1:0-32590 GCA_035632335.1 Terriglobales bacterium | reverse complement strand
GATCGGCGTGATCGGCACGGATTTCTACGTCGAGTACAGCGGCAACAAGACCACGGTGATTTGTTACACCGGGGTTGTAAGCGTCACGCCTCTCGGGGGCGCGCACGCTACGAATAACCCCTCGAACGCCGGCAATGCCGTGACTCTGACGGCTGGCCAGATGGTTGAAATCACCTCTGAGATTCCTCCGGGCGGATACCAGTCGCAACCGACTCCAGCGGATGTGCAGCGTGCGAGCATCAGTTCCACCGACGTTCCGGACCTGCCACCGCCCGCGGTGGCCGGAGTGAGCAGTCCCTGGCATTGGGTCCTGCTGATGGGGGCTTTCGCCGGGGCAGCCGTGGGCCTGACCTTCGCCGTGGACCGGGGAACGACTACGGGACGGCCGGCGCCGACCAAGGGTTGCCCTCCGGGCACGCCGCCAGGACAGTGTAATTTTTAAAATCTCGAGTGTGGTGAAGCTTCACCCGACCGGGCCGGGATGATATCGCAATCGAAACGGAGATGGTCGGCTCGACTGGGTCAAGTTTCGGCCCGCCAGGTCGATCTTGCGCTGGCCGTGTTGGTCACCTTTGCCGGCCTGCTCCTGTTTGCCTTTTCCGGCATCGGCGGCAATCGTCGCGCCGGGTTTCTGTTTCTCCAGAATGTCGAGCTGCGCACCCTCGACTTGCGTTTCGCTCTGCGCGGCACCCGGCCGCACGATGATCGCATCGTGATTGTCGGCATCGACGAGAGAACCCTTCAGAAGCTCGGATCATTCCCTCTGCCACGAAAATCGTATGCCCGACTGGTCGAGAGTCTCACGGCCGCAGGCGCCCGGGTCATTGCCTTCGACGCCACCTTTCCCACTCCCGAGAGCAACTCGGGCCTCGAAGCCCTGCGAAAACTCCAGGCAGAAATCGGGCCCGGCACTCCACCGTCTTTCCTGAAAGAAATTCGAGACCTCGAAGCGGCCAGCGATCAGGACGCCGTCTTCGCTGCCGCGCTGAAGCAATCCGGCAACGTCGTGCTCGGGCATTTGTTTCTGGACGAGCAGCGCGCCCGGATATCGGACCCTAAGCGGGCGGAGGAATATTTCAACGTTGCCTGGGCTAAAGCATTTCCTCAAGTGCTCAAGGTTAAATCGAAGGATGGACGCGACTTCGACATGGGCAAAGCCTGGATCGAAAATGGCGGCACGGTCGCTGCCGGGGCCGAGGCCAACATCGCCAAGCTGGCGGAAGCTGCGTCGTCTTACGGATTTATCGACATCAATCCGGATCCCGACGGCACCCTGCGCCACGCTCTCCTTATTATGCGTTACCAGGACCAGGATTTCTTTCCTTCGCTCGCCCTCCAGTCCGTCCGGGAATACGAAAAGATTCCCGACCAGGAAATCGCCGCCTATATCTCCGAAACCGGGTTGGAGCGCATCCAGTTCGGCAAGCACGCGCTGCACCCTTCGCGCGACGGCACCGCTCTGATCAACTACACCGGCCCTTACCGGACCTATCCGCAATACTCCATGGTGGACGTAATCGACGGTACGGTTCCGCCGGGAGCGTTGAAAGACAAAATCGTGCTGGTCGGCGCCACCGCCATGGCCATCGGCGATCTGCGGAATACGCCCTTTCAAAGTGCGAGCGGCAGCTACATGGGCGTCGAGGTCCACGCCAACATCATCGACAACCTGCTGCACAGCGACCAGCAGGGACGCACCTTCCTCAGCCGCGGAATCCGGGAAGACCTGATCGACGCCGGCTTCATCGTGCTGTTCGGCCTCGCGTTCGGCACCTGGTTTGCCCGCATCAAGCCCCTGTATTCGACCCTGTCTCTGGTCGTCACGCTGGCGGTTTTCGGATGGTTTGTCTATTTCAGTTTTGCCGCGATGGGAAGGTGGCTCAGCTTTGTAATTCCCGCCGGCACGCTGGTGGCGAACTACGCCGCGGTCACCAGCTTTCGCATGATTTTCGAGGAGCGGGAAAAACGCAAGATCCGCAAGACCTTCTCGCAGTATCTCTCGCCGGGCGTGATTGCGCTGATCGAAAAAGACCCGCAGAAATACATTCGCCCCGGCGGCGAAACCAAGGAATTGACCGTCATGTTCAGCGACATTCGCGGCTTTACCAGCCTCTCCGAGGGCATGACCGCCGACGAACTGGTGCGCCTGCTGAACGAGTACCTGGAAGAAATGACGGACGTCATCTTCAAGAACCTGGGCACGCTCGACAAGTACATCGGCGACGCCATCATGGCCTTCTGGGGATCGCCGTACCCGCAGAACGACCACGCCCCGCGGGCCTGCATTTGTGCCATCGAAATGATCCGCGCCCTGGAAAAGCTCAACGAAAAATGGCAGAAGGAAGGCCGGAAAGAAATCTCCATCGGCATCGGTCTGAACACCGGCCCGGTAAACGTCGGAAACATGGGATCGGCCAAGCGCCTGGCCTGGACGGTGATGGGAGACAACGTCAATCTGGCTTCTCGCCTGGAAGGGATGACGAAGCAATATCGCTCCCGCATCGTCATCAGCGAGGGAACCTACAGGCAGGTTGCCAAGGATTTTGTCTGCCGCGAACTGGATCGAATCCGGGTGAAAGGCAAACATCAGCCAGTCGTGGTTTACGAATTGATGGATGTTGCAGCGGCGCGTCCGAAATACCAGGCGCTGATCACCCGCTTCGAGAGCGCGATGGAGGCCTATCACGCGCAGAACTGGCGCGACGCGGCCGGCAGGTTCGGGGAATTGCTGGCGTCCTATCCCGAGGACGGACCAACCCAAATCTTCCTGCAGCGCGCCCTGGAATTCATGGAAGCCGCTCCCGAACCCGACTGGGATGGCGTCTACGTGATGAAGAGCAAATAGCTAAAGGCCCCCAGCGCAAGCAGGCTTTCCGGCCTGCATTTGATCGCGCTGGCGTGCTGGCCCACCCTTTTTCACCCGAAGGAGGGATCACTACGACCAAGGCTGCCCCATCCTTTTCGCGCTCTTTGCGAAAAGGGTGGGGAGCAAGCACCATCCATCGAGTCGCTTTCGGCTTTCGATCTAATGAGGACATGAAGGATAGAGCAGAGATCCCCACCCTTGCAAACGGCGCAAGGATGGGGCAGCCTCTGTAGGGGTGGGTGCAAGCTTGGAAAGGGTGGGCCAGCCCGCCCCCTGTAGTGTGTGGGTGCCAGCTTGGAAAGGGGGCCAGCCCGGCCTATTCGCCCAGAATGCGCAGCAAATGCCGTGATAGGATGCAGCATCCTTCAAGGGCAGCGCCATGACCCCCGCACAGCGGCGCCAGATCGAGGAGCTGTATCAGGCGGCGCGCGATCCCGCCAAACGTGCCCAGGTTCTGGCCGCGGCCGACCCGGCAGTGCGCGCCGAAGTCGAGTCGCTGCTGGCCCGGGATTCATCGAATGCCGAGACCCTTGATCAGCCCGCACGGGCGGGTGCGGCCGATCCGTCGTCTGCCGCGACCGTGATTACCTCCGGCATCCAGGTAGGAACTTACAAGATTGAAGGCCTCCTGGGCGCCGGTGGCATGGGCGAAGTGTTTCGCGCGGTCGATACCAAGTTCAACCGGCCGGTGGCGATCAAGTTCCTGTCCTCGGAGCTGGCCGACACCGCGGCGCGCCGCCGCTTCCAGCGGGAAGCGCAAATGGCTTCCTCGCTCAACCACCCCCACATCCTGACCGTCCATGACGCCGGTGATTTCGAGGGCCGGCAGTACCTGGTGACCGAGTTCGTGGACGGTGGGACTCTCCAGACCTGGGCCAAACAGGAGAAGCGCCCGTGGCGCCAGACGGTCGAGATGCTAGCGGGCGTAGCCGACGGACTGGCATCCGCGCACGCCGCCGGCATCCTGCACCGCGACATCAAGCCCGCCAATATTCTGGTGGCGAAGAACGGCTACGCGAAACTGGCTGACTTCGGTCTGGCCAAGCTGCAAGAACCCGCCGACCCGGCGGGAACGCGGACTCTTACCGAGGGGCAAACCCGCCCCGGGCTGCTGATGGGAACGATCCCCTACATGTCTCCCGAACAGGCTTCGGGGGGGACCGTCGATTCGCGCAGCGACATTTTCTCGTTCGGCGTCGTATTGTACGAAACCCTTGGGGGTGAGCGGCCCTTCACGGGCGCCACCGACCTTGAGGTGCTGCAAAAGGTCATCCACGCGACGCCCCCGCCGTTGCCCCAGACCGTTCCTGCCGGGCTGCGCAGCATTGTGGAGAAGGCGCTCGAAAGCGACCCCTCGGACCGCTACCAGTCGATGCTGGAACTGGCGGTGGACCTCCGAAGGATGACGCGGCAGAAAGTCGAGGAGCCTCCTCCTGCCGTCATGCCTGTGCCGCAGCGTTACGCCTGGTTGCCATGGGTGCTGATAGCGGCGCTGGCGGCGATTCTGGCGGCCGGATTCGGAGCATGGATCCTCGCCAATCGGCGCACGCCGACTGTCCGGAATCCGCTCACCAACGCGCAGTTCGCGCGGCTCACCGATTTCGAAGGAGCTGAAACCAACCCTGCCATCTCTCCCGACGGGAAACTCGTTGCCTTCATCTCCGACCGGAGCGGCCCGTTCGACATCTGGCTGATTCAAGCTAACGGTGGCAGCCTGGCGAACCTCAGCCAGGGAAGGATCGGAGATCCACGCGGGCCCCTGCGTGCGATCGGATTTTCCGGCGATGGATCAGAGGTGTGGAGCTCTGGGACGGAAGCCAGGAGGCTCAGGCTTTTGCCGCTGGTGGGCGGAGCTCCGCACAATTTTTTGGCTGAACACGCTGCCGAGGTGTCCTGGTCACCCGACGGCAGCCGCCTGGTGTACCACACCTGGGATCCGGGCGATCCCACGTTCGTAGCGGACCATAACGGCAACAATGAACGTCAGATCCTCAAGAGCCAGCCCGGAGTGCATAACCACTTTCTGGTCTGGTCAAAAGATGGGCGCTGGATCTACTTTGTGCGCGGCCGGCCTGCTACCCGCGAGATGGACCTGTGGCGCATTTCGCCGGACGGGGGAGAACCGGAACAACTCACTCATCTCAACGGCGATCTGACCTACCCGGCCCCGACCGACGAGCGGACGGTTCTGTTCGTTGCTCACGACGGAAACGGCGCCGGTCCCTGGTTGTGGGCGTTCGATGTGGAGACCCGAACCTCGCAGCGCGTGAGCTCGGGTCTGGAACAGTACACGGCGCTCGCAGCAACCGCGGACGGGCAGCGTCTGGCCGCAAGTGTCGTGAACGCTCAGGTTAACTTGTGGAGTGTTCCGATCAGCAGTGGGATGGCCGAGGAAAAAGACGTAACCGCCTTGCCCTTACCCACCGTGCGCGCCCAGGCCCCGCGCTTCGGAGGGGGATCGTTGTTCTACTTGTCCTCGCGGGACGGAGCCGACGGACTGTGGAGCTATCGCGACGGCCAAGCGCTGGAGATCTGGAAGGGGTCGGAAGGTGCACTCCAGTCGGCTCCGGCAGTCTCAGCGGACGGAAGCAGTGTTGCATTCGCGCTAAGGCGGAACGGAAAGTTGCAACTGCACGTTATCGCCGTGGATGGAACGCGCCTTCGCCCCCTGTCGAGCGACGTCGATGTTCGAGGCACGGCGTCCTGGTCTCCGGACGGCAAATGGATTGTCGTGGCGGGCAGCGACCGCGAGGGTGCGGGCCTGTTCAAGTTACCCGCCGACGGCGGTGCGCCAGTTCGGATAGCGACCGGATCGTTTCAGGATCCGGTATGGTCTCCGCGCGGCGACCTGATCGTGTATGGCGGCACCCAGGTGTTCACGGTCATGCCGGTGCTGGCAGTGCGACCGGATGGCACGCCCGCGAAGCTGCCGGAAATCAACGTGCAGCGCGATGGCGAGCGGGTGCGCTTCCTGCCGGATGGTACCGGCCTGGTTTACATGCTCGGAACTACGACGGCCGGGCAAGATTTCTGGCTGCTCGACCTGGGCACCATGCGCTCGCGGCGTCTGACCCGGCTGAGCAATCCCGGCTCCATGCGGACCTTCGATATCGCTCCCGATGGCAGCCGGATTGTATTCGACCGGTCGCGCGAAAATTCGGACATCCTCCTCATCGACCTGGCAACGAAACTGGCCGCCCGGTAGTTCCGGGCAAAGGCCACTCGCAGAACCCGCAAGTTGTCATCGTGAGCGGAGTGTCTGCTTCGCGTAGCGAAGCGGCCGGCTGCGCTCAGGATGACATTGCCAGGTTTACTGGTCGAAGTTCCGCCAGTGCCGCCCATCGCGCTCCAGCAGGTCGTCGGCGTCCTTCGGGCCCCAGGTGCCGGACGCATAGTTGGGGAAATTGCGGGGCGGGAGGGCCTTCCA
The DNA here is from genome assembly GCA_035632335.1 of Terriglobales bacterium. Lineage (GTDB taxonomy): Bacteria > Acidobacteriota > Terriglobia > Terriglobales > Acidobacteriaceae > JAIQFF01. The sequence goes on along the minus strand of DASQHA010000300.1, from coordinate 26,297 downwards.
GAGATCAAGCATCGGACTGACCACGCTCCATCCCGCCTCGACCATATCGGCGCGCTGGAATAAGGTAGCGTCGCCCACCATGCAATCGTGCAGCAGGCGCTCGTAACCTGTGCTGGGCTGTTTGCCGAAGTAGTCGGAATATTCGAAATCCATGTCCACGGTTCCCAGGCGCATGACCGGGCCGGGCGTTTTTGCGGCGAAACGCAGCGCGATGCCTTCTTCGGGCTGAATGTGCAGGACCAGTTGGTTGGGCATGAGCTTTTCCACTCCGGTATCGCGGAAGAGCACAAACGGCGCGCGCCGAAACTGGATGACAATGTACGTGGCGCGCGAGGCCATGCGTTTCCCGGTGCGCAGATAAAAAGGGACTCCCGCCCAGCGCCAGTTATCCAGTTGCAGCTTGACCGCGACAAAAGTTTCGGTGCGCGAATCGGGCGGCACGCCCGGCTCGTTGCGGTAGGCCGGAACATGCTGGCCCGACATTTCGCCCTCGCCATATTGTCCGCGCACCGTCCGGGTCAGCACATCTTCAGAACTCAGGGGCTGGATGGCGTGCAATATCTTGGCTTGCTCGTCGCGCACGGCGTCGGCCTGAAAGGAAATAGGCGGTTCCATCGCGGTCAGGCTGATGAGTTGCATGATGTGGTTGGGCACCATGTCGCGCAACGCGCCCGCCGTGTCGTAGTAGCCGCCTCTCAGTTCCACGCCGACGGTTTCTCCCACGGAAATCTGGACATGATCGATATAGCGGCGGTTCCAGATAGGCTCGAAAATTCCGTTGGCAAAGCGGAAGGCCAGAATATTCTGCACCGTCTCTTTGCCCAGGTAGTGGTCGATGCGGTAAATCTGCTTTTCGCTGGCGACTTTCAGAAGCTGCTGGTTCAGTGTCTTTGCCGAGTCCAGGTCGCGGCCAAACGGTTTTTCGATGATCACCCTGCGCCACTGATGATTCTCTTCGGTCATCAAACCCACTCCGGCCAAGTGCTCCACGATGGAACCGAAGAAATCCGGCGCGGTGGCGAGGTAGTAAAAGTAATTTCCGTGGGTTGCATGGTCTTTGTCGACCTTCTGCAGAAGCTCCTTCAGCTGCAGGTAGGTGCTGTCGTCGCTGAATTCGCCGGTCAGGTAGTAGACGTGACGTTCGAACCACTCCTCCAGGTCGGTGTCAATGGCTTCGCCGGAGAACTCTTTCAGGTCCTGCGCCAGCTTGCCGCGAAATTCGTCGGTGGTCATCGGGTTGCGCGCCACGCCGATCATGGCAAACTCTCGCGACAGGAGATTGTGTTTCGCCAGGTTATAGAGCGCCGGGATCAACTTGCGGCGGGTCAGATCGCCGGCAGCGCCGAAAATAACCATGGCGCACGGATCGCCGCAACGCCCGATACGCTCGCCTTCTGCTGCTATGGCTGACTGGGACATGTTTTCATTTTCCTCGACCGAGAAGTTTACTAGGAGCCTGTGAAAAACAGGAACCAGTCAAAAACGGTTCGCGCCGCTTGCTTCAATCCTGACCGTAACCCGGGCCATGGCCCAAGGGCGCCTCAAGCTGAGGCAGACGCCTGCAGAGTCAGTATTTCTACCACATTCGAGGTTCAAATGGCCGGGACTATCTTTACTCCGGTCGAGGGAGGAACAAGCCGTCCGGAGGAATACTGCCGCAGTTGCCCTTGATGGTTCGGCCGTCGCGTGTCGGCGGTCGAGGTTCTCCGCCAATGGCAGGCACAAATCGCAGGGGACGGCCGCCCCGGCGGCGCCCGCCTGGTTCGGGGCGGCGCAGGAGATTCAGCCAAACCCAGCCACTGGCGGGCAAAGCCGTGGTTTCCCGAAGGCCGTGCGCTCTTTGTGATGCGACCCAGCGTACGGTGCGTAACCAGGAAAACGATCGTTAGGATTGCCCGGCTGGATCTCGATCTCGCACCTCGTTTTATATTTTGACAAATAGCGGGTTCGGGTATAATTCGGTTTCTCAAACCGGCCCTGCCGTAATCAAAAGCACAGCAAAGCGGGTGAGCCCCCGATGATGAGCGCAAGCGGCTTCGAAGCGAGACGCATTGGGTATTCCTTATTAGTGTTCGCTGTGTGCTGTTTGCCTGCGGCCGTATTTGCCCAGGCGAAGACCTCGGCGGCCACCAGCGACACGCACGCCGCCGCGACCCCTTCGGGAGGCCAAGCGGCGGCATCGGGCGATGCTTCACTGCCGGACGGCAAGCATGCAACCACCGTCGCCCAGGCCGCGACCCCGGATCCAGCGCAGTCCACCCCGCCGCCCGCCGCCACCCCGGCCGCGGCTCCAGCGGCCGTGCCCGCCGCCGCGGCTCCCGCGCAAGCGGCTCCGGCGGCTGCTCCCGCTGCTCCCGCTGCCGACGCCAAGCCTCCGGACGAGATTGTTCCGATCAAGAACGTAAAGGACCGCTGGGGCACCTATAACCTGGCGGGCCACCCCGAATACACCTTCAATCCGTTCGATCCGTATCACCAGAACACGCTCAAGGCCGATTACCCGATGGCGGGCGACTTCTTCATCCAGGTTAACGCGCTGAACACCGATGTCTACAAGTCGCGCAGCAACCTGGATTTTCGCAACGTCTTCCCCGGCCAGACCTTCAACTCGCACAATAACTTTTTCAACGAGAACGTTTTCTACGGCTTTGAGCTCCGCCACCACGCCGACGTCTTTGTGCCCTCGAACTTTAAGCTTCACATCGATGGCGTATTTGACTACAAGCGGGACGTCAATGCGGTGAAGGCCGGCGACGCCAGCAACGCCCATGTCTTCGATGCGTTTGTGGACGTGCGCCTGTTTGACTCCGGCCATGACAACTTCGACCTTACGTTTCTGCGCGGCGGCATTCAGGCCTTCCAGTCGGATTTCCACGGGCTGATCTTTAACGACGAGGGCCTGGGCGGCCGCATTTTTGGCGAATTCAAGAAAAACCGCATTCGCTATGACATCGTGGGTTTGAAGCTTTTCCAGAAGAACGCAGTCTCCGGATTTATCGATTTCTCCCAGCCCAGCCGCCATGACGTCGGAATTTTCCGGTTCACGTTCGAGGATTTCCTGGTCAAGGGCTGGAACAGCGAGTGGAGCGTCCACTTCAACTACGATCCCAGAACCATCATCGCCACCGGCCATGTCGCGGGTCTTAACACCGTCTATTTCGGCAACACCATGAATGGCCACATCGGGCGCTGGATCTTCAACCCCGCGGTTTATGGAGTCGCGGGCAAGGCCGATCACGTGGTCGCGGGAGCGCCCGTCAGGCACGATGTGGCGGCCTGGATGGGCCTGGTCGACCTGGAATATCCGCTGGACTTCGTGAAGTTTCGTTTCGGATACAGCTACGTCTCCGGTGACAGCAATCCCAACGACAATAAAGACCGGGGTTTCGACTCGATCAGCGACGCCGTGCAGCTGTTCGGAGGCCCCATCAGCTACTTCGTGGGCGAGAACATCAAGTTCGGCGCCGGCGATTTCGTCCGGGCCAACAGCTTCTATCCCTCGCTTCGCGGCGCCAACGGCCAGGCCAACTACGTTAATCCCGGTTTGCAGCTGATCAATACCGGCATGGACGTCACGGTCAGCCCCCGGGTTCAGATGGCCTTGAACGCCAACTACACTCGCTTCAACGACACCGGCGCGTACGTCAACAATACGAACATTCTTCACAAGGACGGCGGCATCGAGGGCAACGCCTTCTTTCGCATCAAGCCCTTTCTCCACCAGATCAACCAGAATGTGGTCCTGGACCTGGGCGTCTCCGCGTTACATCCCCTGCAAGGTCTGCAGGACATGTTCCAGACCAACAAGAGCGTGGTGTATTCGACCTTTGTGGCGCTACGGCTAGTCTATTAGGCGTTTGATTTCAGACTTGGAATCGACCATGACAGCAAACTACTTCTCGGTAAGACCGGCCGCAAATTCCTGGCGCTGGGCAGCCTTTGCGTTGGTTTTGATGCTCGGTGTCATCGGGTTACGCCGCAGCGCCTGGGCCGCGGACCAGGCCAGCGCCTGCGAAACCTGCCACGTCGGCATCGAATCGATGCACGCCGATTTGCCCATGGCCTGCGTGGATTGTCATGGCGGCAACGATAAGGCGACCAGCAAGGAACAAGCCCACGTTCAGCCCAACAATAAGAAGCTGTTTGGCGGCCGGCCGTTCTACGCCTGGAGCGGTCTCAATTTCGAGTCCCCCGAATTCGTTCGTTTCCTGAACCCTGGCGACCTGCGGATTGCCGACCAGACTTGCGGTTCCTGCCACGGCGATGAAGTGAGGAATACCCGCAAGTCGATCATGGCCACCAACGCCATGGTCCATAATGCGGTTTTCTACAACAACGGAGCGATCGATTCCAAGATCGCCATTTACGGCGAGGCTTTCGACTCCCACGGTCATCCCTCCGCCCTGGTTCCCAATCCGCCTCCCACGGCAGAAGCCCAGGCGCGCGGTGCCCTGTTGCAGTTGCATCCTCATCCCCAGTTTGAAATCACCAAGATTCGCGATCCCCTGCGAGTGGCGGAAGTGAATAACCCGACGCTCGGAGTTCGTGGCCCGGGTACGGACGGGCGCATCGCGGCGGTTTACCTCAACGTGCTTAAGACCCGCCTGAACGACCCGACCCTGTGGCAGCTGGGCGTAAACCACTGGCCCGGAGACTACCGCAGCAGCGGATGCTCCGCCTGCCACGTCCTGTACGCCAATACGCGCGATGAATCCGCAGGCGATACCGCTAAATACGGCCACGACGGCCACAGCTTCAGCGACGACAAGAATATTCCCAAGGACCAGTCCGGCTGGCCCATAAAGCACCAGTTCACTCGCGCCATTCCCGCCTACCAGTGCCTGAGCTGCCACTACCATCAGGGCAATGGAGCGCTGGACACTTACATTGGAACCATCTGGTGGGACCGCGAAAGCGACGCTGACAAAGTAAGAGAGCTTAAGGCCGAACCGGAATACGGTCCCGGCCAGCCGCAGTTGTACGACCACAATCAGGAGATGAAGCACGTCCAGTTCACCGACTATCACGCTCACGGCTGGAACTTCACCAACGTGTACAAGCGGGACGACAAGGGCGAGCTGCTGGATGCCAAGAACAATATCGTTCCGGACAACGATCCCGATAAATTCAAGAAGGCCGTACACCTGAAGGATATTCACTTCGAAAAGGGCATGCAGTGCGTGGATTGCCATACTGCCCAGGACATGCACGGCGACGGCAATGCCTACGCCCAGATGACCGACGCGATCGAGATCCGCTGTGAGGATTGTCATGGCACCATCGACAAGCGCGCCACGCTGGTCACCAGCGGCCTCACCGGCGGTCATAGCCTGAAAGATGTCACCACGCCATCCGGCGACTCCTGGTTCGAGGAGAAGGACGGCAACATCATCCAGCACTCCAAGGTCGATCCCAAGCTGCAGTGGGTGGTCAAGCAGGTGGTCGATTCTCTGAATCCCGCCAGTCCGCAATACAACGCGGCGGCAGCGCGGGCCAAGCTGGTGCTTAAAGACGGCAGCATGGGGCAGGGCACGTCCGCAGCCCAGAACCTCGCCCATCCTTCGCAGAAGATCGAATGTTTCACCTGCCATTCGTCGTGGCAGACGACATGCTCCGGCTGCCATTTGCCGCTCGATCTCAACGTGAAGTCGGCCGAACTGCACTACGAAGGAGTCAAGTCGCGGGCTTACGCCCCGTACTACGAGCAGGTGATCCGCACCGATATGTATTTCTTCGGTATCGGAACCTATAACCACGGCGGTAAAGTCTCGCCCTTCCGTTCCGCTACGAGCGTCGTCGTATCCGCCTGGGACCGCGGGCGCAATAACATCGTCCATCAGCAGCCTCTGGTATCGACGCCCGGGTTCACCAACGAGGGCATGACGCCGCATCCGCCGCACACGGTGCGCACCACCGAGACCAAAACCTGCTCGGATTGCCACGTGAGCGAGAAGAATGACAACAACGCCCGCATCGCGTCCGCGCTGGGATTCGGTGTGAACGCGCTCAACTTCATCGGCGAATACGAATATGTGGCCGATGAGGGCAAAGCCGTTACCGCGGTGAAGGTCACCGACGGTTACGAGCCTCAACCCGTGATCGGCAGCAGCTTCCAGAAGCAGCTGGATCCCGCCGCCTATCAGGCATTCGTGGCGCGCGGACGCAAGCTCAAGACCGCTTATAGCCGCCGGGCTCCCAATGTCCGCTCCGTAACCGTGCGCGGCGAGTACATGCTGACCGCTGAAGGCAGTTCAGGATTCAAGGTCTACGATATCGCCAATATCAATAACAAGGCGTTTGCCCAGCGGATCACGCAGCGGGACAACTCATCGCTGGGTGAAGGTACGGTCATCCACAGCCCGGATGCCACTTACCTCTATACTCCGACCTCGGTTCCCATCCACCTTGGACGCCCGCAGCGGCCGGAGAATCGCGAGCAACCGATCCATCCTCTCTACCGCTACGCCTTCGCGACCGACCGCAAGGACGGATTGGTCCTGATCGACATCAACACGCTCGAAGACAATAATCCGGAGAACAACCGGATGCACCGCGATGTCGTGTTCAATCCCGAGGGCAGGCTGTCGGGAGCCATGATGGTCAAGACCTGGGGGCACTACGCCTTCGTGGTCTCGGAGCAAACCGGCCTCAGCGTGGTGGACGTGGACACTCCGACCCAGCCGAAACTGGTGGGACAGAGTGCTCCTTCAGATTTGAATGGGGCCCGCGCCATCGAACTGCAGATGCGCTACGCCTTTGTGGTGGATCGCACCGGGATGAAGGTATTCGACATTACCCACCCCGAGCAGCCCAGGCTGGTGCCGGAAGCGACCGTGGCTTTGGCGGATGCGCGCAACATAACGGTTTCACGGACCTTTGCCTATGTGGCCGCCGGTTCACAGGGAATGGCCATCATCGACGTACAGAATCCGGAGAGGCCGAAAGCACCCGTCTTCTTCACCGCCAACGGCGTCATCAACGATGTGTATGACGTCGCCATCGGAACCACCAACGTCAGTTATTTCGCTTACGTGGCCGATGGCCACAACGGCCTGCGCATCGTCAAGCTCATTGATACGGACACGCCCGGGTACCTGGGGTTCGCCCCAACGCCGCAGCCGGAATTGATTGCGACCTACCCCATGGGAGGCAAGGCTGTGTCGCTGGCGCGCGGCCAGGGCCGGGACCGTTACGTCGACGAGTCGGGAGACCAGATTTCGGTCACCAGCCGCATGGGCTCGCGTCCCTTCAATGCGGACGAGATTCGCAGCGTGCTGTTCGCGCCCGACGGCAGCCTGTTAAAGGTTCCGTCCGCGGACCACGCCGAGCAGGGCAGCGCGAAGGATTCCGCGCCGCAGGCTGAGAAACCTGGCGGAGGGTCGCGTTGACATTCAAAAGCCAACCTGTACAATGTTTTTCACCGTAAGCGGGTGGCCGAAGAGTCTGTCCCCTCGATCCGGACGTTGGCCCGAACTTTCAATCGAATCAATTTTTCTGAGAGGCAAAAACTATGAAAATGTTTGCTGCGGTAGCTGCGTTGTCGGTCCTACCCCTCGTCCTTATCGGGAGCAGTCAAGGCGCGGACGCCGCCAACGGCAAAACCCTTTACCAGAAGGGTTGCGCCAAATGCCACGGCGCCAACGGAGTCGGCAACCCCGGCCTCGCCAAGGCCCTGGGCGTGGCCATCCGGCCGTTGAGCGATCCTGAAGTACAGGCCAAGAGCGATGAACAGCTGGCGAAGGAAAGTATCGAGGGCGTCGGAAAGATGAAAGCTGTGAGCGGGATGACGGTTGAGAAGGAAGGGGCCGATATCGTGGCCTACATCCGCACCCTGAAAAAGTAGTACCCACCGACCTGCCGCGAATGGCGCGGCCGCCGTTACTGCGCGGCCGCCGCCATCGCCGTTTCGCTCTCCTGGCCTACCGGGGCATGCTTTTCCCGCACTCCATCCGTTATATCCACCGGGGTCTGCACTGGTTTTCGATTGCTCCAATCGTGGTAGGAGTGGCACTCGTAACAGCCCGCCCTCGCTCCCTTCGGACGATGGCAGCTCTCACACTTGGCCACTCCGGGCAGCAGGATATCGGAAGCCTTGGTGCTGTTTGCCGCCGCGCTATGGCAGCCCTGGCAGGTGAACGAGCTGTGCACTTCATGGCTGAAGTTGGCGTGTTCAAACCAGCGTGTCTTGAGCGCCGGCTTCGCCACTTCCGGCAATGCGTTATCCGTCACCTTAAGAACGTGGCAGAAACTGCACTTCTCCCATAATGCCAACTCCAGCGCCGCAACCTGCGCCTCTTTGCCTGCCGCATGCTTCATGATCTCGGCGTGAATCGCTGCCGGCGTGGTGTGCGGAACGCTCTCCAGAATGGACTTGTCAAATTCCAGTTTGTCAGCGTGACAGGTCGCGCAATGGTCGGCGAACTTGATGGGCAGCATGTACGCCCCACCGATCGCATTCACGGCTGTTCCGGGACGGAGGGTCGCGATCCCCCCTTTGCCGGCATTGTCTTTGGCCGTCGCTTCCGTCAGTCCCGCGGCGGCATGGCAGGAGTCGCACCCGCCCAGGGCAATATGGACCTGATGGTTGAACTTGATCTTGCTCGGGTCCGAGTATCCACCCCGGTTCGTATAAAACTCCGGGTGCTTGTTGCCGACGAAGGCCGAGACGTTCAGCAGCTCAGTCGTCCCGCTCTTGGTCTTGAGAGAGGCGTGGCATTCGACGCAGGCCTGGTCCCTGACCTCGATCAGTGCGGCGCGGCTGCGGTGTTCCTGGTGGCAGGAACCGCAAGTGGGCGTGAACAGAACGCTGTTGGCATGGTGCGGCGGCGCGTCATGACAGCCCAGGCACGCCTTTTCCGTGACCGGCCTGAAGTAAATGCCACCCACGCCGGTGTGGCAGGTATTGCATTTTTGCCCAAAGGCCGCGTGCGAGGGCGAGACCGGACCGCTGGCGAACGGCTCGGGACTGACCACCCAGTGCGCCACCAGCCAGATCAACCCGAGCGCGGGTATGGCAATCGACAGCCAAAAGCGCCAGCGCCGCATGGGGAACGGCCGCGCGAAGTACTCCATGTCAATCCGCTTGGCGAGATTCTTGGTTGTCCGTACGCGTCGCAGCATCAATCAGCTCGTTCTTCAGTACCGCAAAGCGACCACCGCGTGGATGGCCGCCAGCAACAATAGCGTGTAGGACAGCGGGACATGCACGAAAAGCCAGAGATGAAGCGCTTTGTGCAGACGGCTCTGCATGTCCAGTTGCCGGGTTTCTTCATAGATGTTTTCCAGGTCTTCGAGCGTCGATTCCAGGCTGGAGGGTACCAGGATGCGGAGCTGCCGGAAGGCCGCCTGCGCCTGCGCCCCCTCCCGCAACGTCGCTCCCCGCGAACTCCGCGATTCCAGGAAGGGCTTGAGCTCCTCGGCGAAGAACTTCCTCAGTTCAAAGGCGGCCTGCTCATCAGCCTCGAGGCCGGTGCCCACGCTGAAGTCGCCCAGAGTGCCGGCGCTGGCGGCAGCCGCCCGCTGGTGCTCGGAGGCTTTGGCATAGTCGCCTTCGAGCGAAGCGGCTGCCTCCTCGATGACCTGTTCCGCTTCCGCCACCAGTTGCTCTCGCACGTGCCCGATCTGCTCAAAGATTGTTTCCATCGGGACCTGGGTGGTATAGAAGTGGGGCAGGATGTGCTGCAGGGCAGCACCGAAAATTCCGCTGACGAAGACCCCGCCGAAGAGCCACACCAGCACCGTGGTCAGCTTTCCGCCGGTATGAAAGTTGGCGTGGAAAAGAATCAGGGGAAAGCTGAGAAAGCCCAGCCACAGGTGTGCCCGCATCCAGGTTTGCATCCGGCCGATGCGCCAGACCGGGACCCTCTTCCTGACGCCCAGGAAGCCGGCAATCAGCATGAAGGCAAAACCAATGATTCCGCAGACCAGCCCGAATCCTCTTCGCCCGCTCACTCCTTGTGGAGTGCCCAGGGCGTAAGTGATGAATACGACTGTGGCCAGCCCCAGGATCACCACGCTGGCGGCAAACCATTTCTTATGTGTACGGTCGATCAGCATCGGTGTTTTCGCAAATCAGTTTTCGGGCGAATGCTACCGCTTGGCCGAACTACGGGACTGCATCAACTTGGCAAAAAATTCCGTCGGATTCACCCGGTGCGCGGCATCATGCGGACAGGCATAGACGCAACTGGGCTCGGCATGATCGTGGCAAAGGTCGCAGGAAGTCGCTTTCACTTTCGTCGTGGCCACCTTGCGTCCGGGGTGCGCGGCGTCGTCCAGTTGCACCGGGAACGGATGCATGTTGATGTTCCCGTAAGGACAGTTGCTGGCGCACAATCCGCAACCGATACACCAGTCTTCGATGATGACTTCCAGGGAATTGCGCCGGCGGATGGACCCGACCGGGCAGCCCACCATGCACAGGGGATCGCGACACTGCCGGCATGACGTCGCCACCAGGTACTTGTCGAAGCGCAGGCCTTCCCTGACCAGGCGGCTCACGCCCTGATGCGCGTCCGCGCAGGCGCGCACGCACATGTCGCACCGGGTGCAGCGCTCCAGGTCGAGTAGCAGCAGGCTTTGCGCTTCCATCAGGCCTTGCGCCAGGAACTGGTCGATGGGCACGCTGCCCATGCGCTCGGCGCGGATACGATTGCTCTCCACGCGTTCTTTAGCCACCTCCTGCAGGCCCCGCCGGACTTCCGGGAAGCGATCAAGCATTACCTTGAAGTCTTCCCCTCGAATTTTCACCACTTCAACGTGATCGAGGGCGGAACAGGTCGCGGTTCGGCTGGTGCCGCTCAGGAAGGCGATTTCGCCGAAGTATCCGCCCCGGGCCAGGTAGGCGAGCACCAGATGTCCGCCCGGGCGCTCCTCTGAGACTTTCACGAATCCGATCCGCACCAGGTAGAAGCTGTCGGCCGGGTCTCCCTGCTTGACGATTACCTGTCCGGGCGCGTAGCGCACCAGTTCCACGCGGTTCCGCAGTTGATCGATGAATTCAGTGGTGAGGGTGGAGAAGACAGGCACCGAGCGAAGGTGAGAGTCCAGGGCCCGCATGCGGTAGGCCCGTTCCATCTGGGCCCGGAACGTTTTGTTGCGCAACATGATGTCCAGAACGTTACGCAGCATTTCCACCATTACGCAGTCGGTCACCGCCCGCACTGTCGCCGAACGCGGGTAAAAATTCATGCAAGTCATTTCGCCGAACAGTTCGCCCGGCCCGAGTTCGGCTACCGGGCTGTCGTAGGGCAGGTCCACCGGGGCATCGATGGGAATGGATTGCCGGTGGCCTTCCTCGCTGCGGCGGTCTTGTCCGCGCTTGGTCAAATTGCTCGAGACCTTGCTGAGCATTCCCTTGCTGCTGCCCTTCGTGGTCACGTGGGCCATGGGGCTCGAAAGGAAGATTTCGACTTTGCCTTCCAGAATGTAAAACGCGGTGGAGCCAAAGTCGCCTTCGCGGCAGATGATTTCGCCGGCTTTGAACCGCCGCTTCACCAGGGCTTTCTGATTGAGCTGCAGGAACGTTCCGGAGACATTTTTGAAGACGGGAAGATGCTGGAGTTCTTCCGGGCGGAAGGGTTCGCCGGCCCCCAGCTCGGTCCTGACCACGATCCGGTTGGTCAGGGCGCCGGTCGGGCAGGACACCATGCATTCTCCGCAGGAGACGCAGGAGGACGATCCCATGGGCAGGTTGTTGTCGAACGCAACTCCGGCCTGATAGCCCTTGCCGCGGCGGGCCAGCACCATGTTGTGCCGAATATCGTTGCAGGCGCGAACGCAGCGATCGCACAAAATGCAGGCATCGTGGTCGACCGCGATGACCATCGAGGAATCGTCGCGCCCGCGCGGGCCAGCGCGTTTGGCGAAACGCGGCTCGGTGATCCCCGCTTGCGACGCCAGCGTTTCCAGTTCACAATCGCCGGAATTGCGCTGCCGCATGCAGGGCGACGGATGGTCCGACATCAACAGCTCCACCAGGGTGCGGCGCGCCGCCAGCACGCCTTCCGTATTCGTCTTCACCGTCATGCCGGCCTCGACCTGCCGGATACATGAGGCGGTGTACACCCTGGCGCCCACATCCACGGTGCACACCCGGCAAACCCCCACCGGCGCTTCGTTCTGCTGATGGCAAAGCGTGGGGATGGGAATCCCGTGCATGCGCGCCGCGTCGAAAATGGTCGTGCCCGGCGGGACGGAAATCTGTTTGCCGTCGATGGTGATGTGAATCCCCGGAGGCAGAGGGGCCACCGGGGAAAGCGGCGCCATAGCCGGCGCCGGTGGAGGGGGGCTCGGCGGGGGCGGAGCGGCGCTGGGCCCGGGTCCGGGCGCGGTCACCGCGGCCGGCGGCCGGCTCATCACCACCGTGGCCATCACTTCCGGCTTTTCAAACTGGAAGATAAAGACGGAGTCGCCGAGGGAAATCTGGTCTCCGTGATTGAGGACCTGTTCTTTGATGCGCGCCTGGTTTACGTACGTGCCGTTCAGGCTGTCGAGATCACGGACCTTGAATTTTTCCCCCTCGCGAATCACCATGCAGTGCCGCCGCGAAAGGGCCGGGTCATCGAGATGCAACTGGTTGGCCGGATCGCGGCCAATGGAGAGCGATTCCTGGTCGAGAGGGAATGTCTTCTCTTTTAACGGTCCCGACGCGCCTAGGAGTCTCGGTTTCACATTACCCCTCGGAGATTCTTTCCGTTACAGCCTCTGCCACAGAAAAGCTACGCCGCGTCGCGGCCGCGAAAACAAACCTTTGCCGGGCATTGCTTGTGAATCACGTGCTGGTCGACTGAATCGCGAAAATGCGTGAGCACCGATACAATCGGGGCCGGGACGACCTGTCCCAGACCGCAGATGGAAGTCACTTTCAGCGCATGCGAGAGCTCCGCCAGCAATTGCAGGTCGTCGTTTTCCGCTTTTCCGTGAGTCCACGCGGTGAGCATGTCCACCAGTTTCTGGGAGCCCATGCGGCAGGGAACACACTTGCCACAAGATTCGTTACGGAAAAATCGCACCGCATTCAATGCCATGTCCACCATGCAGCGGTCGTCGGCGCACACCACGATCGCTCCTGACCCGACCATGGAGCCCTTGGCTGCTACCGCGTCCCAATCGAGCGGCAGATCGACCATGGACGCCGGCAAGTATCCCGAGGACGGCCCGGAAGGCGCGAACCCCAGCAGCTTCTTGTTGCCCAGGATGCCGCCGGCATATTGGTAGATGAGTTCGGAGTACTTGATTCCCATGGGCACTTCGAAAACGCCCGGCCGCACCACATCGCCGCTGATCCCGACAAACTTGAGCCCCAGTGAACCATTCCGCCCCTGCGCCTTATACCAGTCCACGCCCTGCATCAGGATGGCGGTCGCGAAGGCAAAGGTTTCGACATTGTTGATGGCCGTCGGCTTCTGCCATAGACCGTGGGTGCCAGGGAAGGGCGGCTTGTTGCGCGGCTCCGCCCGTTTTCCTTCAATGGCCTCGAGCAACGCGCTTTCCTCGCCGCAGATGTACCCGCCCGGACTGATAAAGATCTCCAGGTCGAACGTCAAATCGCTGCCCAGGATGTTTGAACCGAGCAATTTATCGGCGTAGCAGGCGTTGATTTCTTTCTGTAGAATTTCTCGCGGCCTCTCATACTCATGCCGGATGTAGAGGATCCCTTTTTTCGCGCCGGTTACCAGACCGGCCGTGATCATGCCCTCGATCACCAGGTAGGGAATGTTCTCCATGATGAAGCGGTCTTTGATGGTGCCGGGCTCGCTTTCATCGGCGTTGCACACGATGTACTTTTCGTCGCCCGGCGCGTTGCGCACAATCTCCCACTTCGTGCCGGTGGGAAATCCCGCCCCACCCAGGCCGCGCAGCCCGGCTGCCTTCAGGGCGGCAATGACGCCATTCACATTGCGCGTTTCCACCAGGTGCTTGACCACGCCGTATGCCCGGGAGCCTTTGTAGGGATCCATGGCGAGCTGGACCGGCTCGATTTCCGAGGATTCGGCGGGCAGCGGGCCGCCAGTGAGGATTTCCTGGAGCATCGAAACCGCGGGCGCTCCGTCCATGTTGCCGTAGATGGCTTCGTTCACGCATAAAGCCGGCGCCTGGTCGCACCGCCCCAAACAGGAAACGTCCCGGATGGCCAGGGTTTGCGGGCTGGTGCCGCGAAAGGCGCGCTCCAGTTGGCGGCGCACGTCGTCGCCCCCACGCAAGTGACATGACATGTCGCTGCACACCCGGACATCGATTCTCGCCGGAGGAGTCAGATGAAAGTGGGGATAGAAACTGGCTACGGCGTGGATTTGACTTAGGGGCACGCCCAGTTCCGTGGCCAGCGATTCCAGCTGTTCCGCGGGTAAGTAGCCGAATTTTTCCTGGATGGAACGAAGTTCTGGAACCATGCTCCCCAATCGGCAAGTCAAGGAAGAAGCAAGCGCGCCCTCTTTTTTACCCCGAGCGCCCAAAGGTTATCGCACGTAAACGGCTATGTCTAGTGGGTAGTTTGCGGCGATTTCACCAAGCGCGCCGACAATTTTTCGGATGGTCCGAGGGGGCGGTGAAAGCTCGAAAAATGCCGACCCGCGCGTCCGCAGGACAACTTCAGTCTTCCTGAAACGAGGGTGTGATCAACCGGGTCACATCAAAATAGATCCACTTGCGCCGCTGATCCGGAAAGATGAGTTCAAGCCGGTCGAAAACTCTACTATTGCCATCCGGCGCTGTCCGATATTCCTCGCCCAATTCCCAATTGCGCCCGTGCGCGTAGAAACAATACCAGTACTCAGCGTGAATGGCTGTGGTCAGTTCGGGCGCCAGGATCGTGATCGCGGTAGCGGGAGAGTCGCCGGGGCCGCCAGTGTAGGTCGTGAGGACCTGTTCCGGGATGCGCTCTTCCCAGCCGGGAGCAAAAATCCGCTGCCACTCCGCCGTCAGCGCCGAGCGTCCAAGCTTTGCCGCCCTGGCCAAAGCGAGCGCGTTTGCGCGGGCGAACCCGCTGAAGGCTGGTTCCAGCTGGATGGTGGTGAAGTCATCGCGGCGCTGCGCCATCAGCACATGCTGCAACATGGAAAAAATCGCGTTCACCGCTTCGTCGCTGTCGCCGCTCAAGCTCTGCGCAAAACTTAGAAACCAGGATTGCTGCTGGTCCGGAAGTAAATTGATCTCCGCGCTCCGCCCTGCCGCCACGTATGTGGCAATCAGGCAGACGTGCTCGGTGTCCTCGAGCGTGAACCTGGGGAAGTGGGTGTCCAGCTCTACCAGCAAAAATCCTCCTTAGTAATAATACGGGGACGCTAGCGGCTATCTTAACAATTAGGAGAGGGCAGCATCTCGTTTCCCTCTGCCTCCCCGTCGAGGCAAGGGTCAAAACATCATGCCAAGCGCCCGGGGATAATCGTAACCCGCTCTGCGGGAACGGGTTAATGGAGTCGGCTGCTGGATAGCCGCGGTCAGACCGGCCGGGCGAGGTAAGTAACCAGGTTAAACTCCCTGATTTCATTGACATACCGTTATAGTTCTGGGAACATGTGTTCCTGGTTCGGCTCGGAGTCCCCCGCCCGGGCAGGGACACGCTTCCATGTGCCTTAGATTCGCAGCATGCTGAATTTTGGCCGTTTCTCGTTTTCTGTCCGGTAACTCACAAATTGGCGAAACTCGGCAAATACGAACTCATCGGCGAACTGGGCCGCGGTGGCATGGGGATCGTGTATCGCGCCCGTGACCCGCTTATCAACCGCCTGGTAGCTCTCAAGACGATTACTGCCGGACTGGCAGACAATCCCAATTTGCTGCAGCGCTTCTACCGGGAAGCGCAGTCCGCGGGTGGTTTGCAGCACCCCAACATCGTGACCATCTACGACATGGGGGAAGAAGCCGGGACCCCTTACATCGCGATGGAGCTGATCGAAGGCGAGAGCCTGGAGCAGATCATCGCCGCCCGCCCCGACCTTCCCCTCTCGCTGAAGCTTAACTACGCGATCCAAGCCTGCCGCGCTTTTGACTACGCCCACAAACGGGGAATTGTGCATCGCGACATCAAGCCAGCCAACGTGATGCTGAGCAAGGATGGCACGGTCAAAGTCGTGGATTTCGGCATTGCCCGGGTGCTGGAATCTTCCAAGACCCAGACCGGCATGCTGATGGGGACCTTCGCCTACATGTCGCCGGAGCAATATCACGGCGAGCATGCGGATGAGCGTTCAGACATCTGGTCGTTCGGAGTTCTTCTCTTTGAGCTCCTGACCTATCA
Source organism: Terriglobales bacterium (assembly GCA_035632335.1). Lineage (GTDB taxonomy): Bacteria > Acidobacteriota > Terriglobia > Terriglobales > Acidobacteriaceae > JAIQFF01. Next base: position 10,057 of record DASQHA010000300.1, on the reverse strand, counting down.
GCGGCCGTTCAGCGGAGATGCGCCGGCGGCCTTGATGAACAAGATCTGCCAGCAGGATCCGACGCCGCTTCATGAAGTCGCGCCGGAGTGCCCGCCAGAGTTAGAGGCGGTCATGCAAAGAATCTTCCAGAAGTCGCCGGCCGACCGGTACCAGACCATGGAGGACCTGCTGGTCGAGCTGGATCCGATTTGCAAGAGTTTTCAATCGGCGACGGTTCTGAAACTGGTGGAGCAGGGAGGCGATCTCGTCCGGCAAGGGAACTATACCCAAGCGCGCGATGTTCTCCGCCAGGCCCTGCAAATCGAATCCACCAATACGCAGGCTCGAAGCCTGTTGGAGAAGGTCAATGTCGAGCTGAAGCGGGCTATGGTCCGGCCCAAAGCTCAGCAACTCGTCGAAAAAGGACTTGAGCTCCTCGCCCAGGGGAAGATTCAGGAAGCAAGAGTGGAGGCGGAGAACGCGCTCAAACTGGACACCAGCTTTGAGCCCGCGCAACAGCTCAAGGAACGGGTGCAAAAGGAGCTGGACCGCTATCAGCTGGTTGCCGGATACCTCGAAACCGCCAAATTGCGCCTGGCTGAGGGTCTGCCGGAGATGGCCGAAGGGCTTTTGGCTGAGGTATTGGCGCTTGAGCCTGGCAATAAGTCCGCCATCGTGCTGCGGGAGCAGGTACAGAAGGACAAAGTGCAGCGCGAGCGTCGTCTGCGCCTGCAGGAGGCGCTGCAACAAGCCCGCAGCTTGTGGACGCTGCAGAACTACGAGAAGTGCATCGAGATTCTGACCCGGCTCAAAGAGGATTTTCCTCAGGAGGAGGAAGTTCTCCGGCTGCTCGAAACCGCCCGCGAAGACTATGCCGAGCAGAACAAGCGGCGGACGCTCGAGAAAGCGAAGAGCATCCTGGCGGCGGGCCGCCACGACGAATGCACCGCTCTGCTGCTGGACCTGCAAAAGTCATTCCCCGGAGACCGCGAAATCGGCGAGCTCCTGGCCGCCGTCCAGCTGGACCAAGCCAACCGGCGCCGCTTGAAGTCTCTGGCCGAGGCTCGCCGGCTGTTTGCCGGACGGCAGTACGACGAGTGTCTTGCCCTGCTGGAGACTGTGCAGCAGGAATTTCCGGGCGATCCCGAACTTACGAAACTGGCGGAGGTCACCCGCGAAGACCAGGCCAAGCAATACCGGCAAGAGGGCATTGCGAAAGCCGGAAAACTCCTGGCCGGCCGGCGTTACGAGGAATGCGGCGTTTTGCTCGCCGAGTTGCAGCAGAAGTATCCGAAAGACGATGAGATCGTCCGCTTGCTGCACTCGTTGCGTGAAGACGAAGCCGAACAGCGCAAGTCCGCAAGGCTCACCGAAGCTCGCAGCCTGCTGGCTTCCCGCCGATACGAGGAGTCGCTGGCCCTGCTGACCGAGTTGCGGAAAGAGTACCCCGGCGATTCGGAGATCCTCCATCTAATAGAAACCCTCCGCGCCGACCAGGCCGAGCAGAGGATGCTGCGCGATTTGGAGAAGGCCAAGAACCTGCTTGGGGATGAGCGCTACGACGAGTCCATCGCCCTGCTGACCGAACTGCAGCAGGAATTTGCCGACGAGGACGAAATTGCCAAGCTGCTGGCGCGGGCGCGCAAGGATCGTGCCGAGAAGGAAATGCACGAGAAACTCGCCGAGGCCCGCGCCCACCTGGCTGCGGGTCGGTTCAGCGAGGCCCTGACCGTGCTCGAAGGCCTGCTCCGGGTGCGTCCCAATGACGTCGCCGTACAGAAGCTCCTGAAGCTGGTCCAACGCGACCAGGAAAAGCAAAGCAAGCTGGATCGCCTGCAGCAGGAGTGGGAAGAGCTTAAGAAGCTGGTCAGCACGAAAAAATATCCGGAAGTGATTGCCCGGGCGGAGACGCTGCTGGCGGAATTTCCAGGCGATAGCGACCTGGTGAGGTTCGCGGAATTTGCCCGAGCCCAGCAGACCCAGCTGGAGCGGGAAAACCTGCTGCGCAAAAACCTGGAAACCATTCAGGCCGCAATTGCGGGAAACCGCTTCGAGGATGCGGTTCGCGACGCTAAAGCGGCCTTGAGGATTTTTCCGGGCAACGAGGAACTGCTGCACCTGCAGGAGCAGGCGGAGGTGCAGGAGAAGAAACAGCAGACTCGAAAAGCGATCGAGCAGAAGGTCAAGGATATCCGGGTAAAAATCAACCGGGAAAAATTCAGCGACGCCATAAAAATGGCGAAAGAAACATTGATGACGCTGGGCCCGGACACGGACATCAATCAATTGTTGAATTCCGCGCAGGTGGAACTGGCCGCCCGCGAGAAGAAAAGAAAACAGGAGCAGGAACTCGAGTCGATCCGTCTGATGGTTAAGCGGGGACAACTGGAGGAAGCAACCCAGGCTCTCAACCACTCGATCGCAGCTGAGACTCTGGCAAATTTCGATCCCCGGGTGCGGCGCGTCGCGGACGAGATTGACGCGGCCAGGACCCAGGCCAGCGCACCATCCTCGTCCAAGCCCGACTCCGGCCCTCCGCCAGGACTGTCTAAGGAGTACGCATGGGAGGGGCCGCCGCCGGCCGATCTCGGCGGTGTGGACGCCGCCGCTCAGACCAAGCTGGCTGAACCGCAAAGTTCTCCAAGCTCGTTTTCCATGTCGAGCGCGCCGGTGGCGCCAGAAGCGCCTCCGCCCCCCGTGGCAGCGGCGCCGCCGATGATTCAGCCACTGACTCCGACCATCACGCCGCCGCCCGCGCCTCCGAAATCACTGGTTTCATCGCCAGTGCAACCGCCGGTGAAGGAAGACTCCGGAGCGGTGTTTCCGCCCGCGCCGCAAGAGGTTCCTTTTTCGCCGCCCATGGCGAGCCCACCCGCGGCGCCACCACCTCGTGTGGCGGCGGCGCCCCCGGTGGCCGAACCCGTCAGACCCGCGGTCGTGCCGGAACCTGCCAAGACGGCGCCAAAAACGCCGGTCAAGGAAAAGTCCCGGCCGACGCCACCGCCGGCGCCGCCGCGAACCGTGGCTCGTCCCGCGGCCCCGGAGCCTGCACAGCGGCCCGCGCAGCCAATACCGCCTCCCCCGCCGGTTCAGCGCCGGCCGTCGGCGGCCACGGCTTCTGTTCCCAAGCCTCAACCTGTGCCCGGCGTGGCTCCCTGGAAGCGGCCCTCAGTGATCGCAGGAATCGCGGTGGTGATGGTCGCGGCCGCCTGGTTCGGCCTGCACCAGGCGTCGGAGAAAGCGAATCCCGAGAAGGCGGCCCAGCCAGTCGCGGTCAAACCGCAGCCAGAGGTGAATCCGCTCGAGGTGCGCCAGCGCGAGGCCATCGATCAGGCTGACCAGCGTCGCGCTGCCGGCGATCTCGCCGGAGCCGCGGCGCTGTTGCAATCCGCCGCGGCGCTCAACGGACCGTTGTCCGCCGACATTCAGAAAAAGCAGGCCGACATTCAGGCGGAGATCAACGACGGCCGCCTGCGCAGCCTGCGCCAGAAAGAGGAACAGGACTGGCAAAATGCCAAGAAGGACGTGGACGCGGGCCGCTTCAGCTCAGCCGAAAAATACCTGGCCAGCATCTTGGCGCTGCCTGAAGGCGGCCTGAGAAAAGACGACGCCAGAAAATATCAGGATCAGGTTATCCCGCAGCGCAAACAGGAAGAGACCTGGTGGACCCAGGCAAAAAAGGACGCCCAGAAGAATGATTTGGGCAGCCTCAAACAGGCCGACAACACTCTGGCCCAGGTCATCCAACTCAGCGGCCCCAGAAAATCGGAGGCCGAGCAGTTGCGCCAGACGGTCGAAGGCAAGGTGGCAAGCCTGGGGCAGCAGCAACAGCATGAACAGCAGATTGCCGACCTTCGCGCCGGCGCCCGCCGGGACCTGGGGCAGGGAGACTTCTCGTCCGCCCGGCAGAAAGTCGATCAGATCAAACAGGCGGGCGGCGATCCTGGCACCCTCTCCTCGGAAATTGACCAGGCCGAGGCCCGCCGGCAATCCGACGCCGACTTCCAGCAAATTGTGCAACGGTACCAGGCCGCGAACGACAAGAACGCCTTGGAAGCGGTGCGCAACAATTTCCAGTCGGTTGCCCAGGGCGGCGGCTCTCACGCCGGCGACGCGCGTCATTACCTCGGCGAAATCAATGCCAGGCTTGCTGCCATGAAACCCGAAACTCCGCCGCCCGCGCCGCAGCCGGCCGCGAAGGTGGAGATCCCGCCGGTCAAGGTTGACGAGCGCCCGGCCATCAGCAACCTGGTGCAGCAGTATGCTCAGGCCTTTGAGCAAAGGAATGCCGATGCGCTGCGCAGAATCTGGCCCAGCATCGGAAACCGATATGACAAGTACAAGCAGGTGTTCGCCATGGCCAGCGCGTATCGCATGGACGTCCGGATCGACAGCATGGAGGTTGCCGCGGATGGTCAACAGGCGACGGTAAACGCCTCGCTCCTGCAGGAATACACGGTGAAGGGACAAAAGCCCATGAGCCACAGCGACAAGGCTGTGTTCCACTTGTTCAAGTCCAATGGAACATGGGCCATCAACGACGTTCAATGAGGGTCGCTTCGGGTCGTCGACGGGGAAATGTCACCGGTCTCGGGAGCGATTTAGAGTAGTAAATACATGCACTTCGCGGGCCGCCAGTCGGGGATTGGACTTGAAGAAACCGGTCGGCCCGAGTACACTTTGTCACTTCGCGAATCCGTGTGACGCGGCCGACTCAGCCCGTCGCGGCGGACCTGGGCAGGAGTGGCGGTAAATTTCAGTTTTAGCTTGGGGAGAGCTAGAGATGATTAACAAGGCTGTATTCGCCGTGCTCGTCGGCCTGCTTTTGACCGGTGCAAGCGCTCTTGGCCAAGGTCCTTGTTCGAGCGCAAGCAGCAAACTGGCTTGTGTAATCCCCCAGGAATACGGAGCTGACCAGCCGTTCGCGTTTTCGCAAGCCGGATTGTTTGCTTTTCAGGGCCACGAAGGTCACTTCGACACCAGCATCCTCAATTCCTTTCGCCCGCTGACCGCCGACATCGGCCGCCAGGCCAATCTGCTGCCCCTGGCCTCGCCGTCCTCGGGATTCGTTCTCACTTACGATCCGTCGCTCAAAACCTTCGTGAGCAGCAACGACAGCCTGGGTCCCATCCTGGGTGAACGCGCGGAAACCGTGGGGCGGCATCGCCTGTTTGTGGGATTCAGTTATCAATTCTTCAACTTCAATAAGATCGATAGCGTAGACCTGCACAATATTCCCGTTGTTCTTACCCATGCCGACGATTCCGTAGACAACCCGGGTCACACCTGCTCGATCACGAGCGCCGCGAATCTCAATGGCTGCGCCTTTGTCCGCGACGTGGTCAGCACCCAGAATTCGATCGATCTGAAAGTAAATCAGTACACCACCTATGTGACCTTCGGACTCACCCGAAATATCGACGTGTCGGCGGTGATACCTTTCGAAAACGTCCGCATGAACGTGACCTCGAACGACACGATCATCCTGGGCTCGGATACTTTCCACGACCATCTATGGAACGGCTGCACCAACATCCCAAATCCCACCGCCGATCCCCAGTGCCTGCATCACACCTTTCCCGATCACGCGTTTACCGGCGACGGAAGCAATCCCTCGAACACGGCGACCGGCATCGGGGATGTGGTGGCGCGGGTGAAATGGAACGCATGGCACGGCGAGCGGGCGGGCGTGGCGGTCGGCCTGGACGTTCGTTTCCCCACCGGCGATGCGTTGAACTACCTGGGTTCGGGTAGTTACGGGGTGAAGCCGTTCACAATCTTCTCTTATCGCGCGCGCATCTCGCCGCACGCGTTGGTGGGTTTCGAGTGGAACACCAAATCCATTGCCGCAGGCGACCTGGCCACGGGCACCAAAGCCAATGTCCCCAATGATTTCGCTTACGCGGCTGGCGCCGATGCCTGGATTACAAAATGGCTGACCGGGTCCTTCGACCTCATCGGACAGCACGTATTGTCGACCCAGGAAGTCATCGGATCTCAGACCTTTGGCACCCAGAAGTTGTCGGTTGTATCCCAGCAATTTCTTGCCAACTGCGGAGCTTGCACGGCGAACCCGAATCCTAATACGGTTGCGCGCAACAACCTGACGCTGAGCGCCAATGCCGTTTCCTACAACGTGACAAATGCCTCCATGGGCGTCAAGATTCGTCCTCTGGGCACGCTTTCGAAATTGGTGGTGACGGCCAATGTTCTGGTGCGGCTGGACGAGGGTGGTCTCAGCTATAAACCCGTGCCTCTGATTGGCGTCGGGTACACATTCTGACGCAGGAACGGCGATCACAGCGTTTGCTCGCAGCGCCGTTTCGCGGCGGAAAGTCATCACCCCGTCGGTTTGCGGGACTTCTCAGCCGACCATTGGATTTCTTTTAGACCCGCGATGCGTATCGCATGCTCCTACCGTGGCCGGCCAAGGGTCCATACGACCTCAGAAAAAGAATTCGTATTTGGCCGCGCGGAAGCCAAGTTTCCCATCGGCCTCGACCTGTCCCCTGATCCGAAAGTATCCCGGCTGCACGGCCGGATCTGGTACGAAGGCCGTTCCTGGTGGCTGGAGGACCTGGACAGCTCTCACGGCACCAAGCTGAACGATCGGGAAATTAAGGGTTTCGGCAAGCAGGAACTGAGCCTGAACGACGTCATCCATGCCGGGGAAACCACCCTGCGGGTGGAATCCCTGGACGTCGGCCAGGCCAGCGCCCCCACCAGCTATCTCGAAGCGGGAGCGGCTTTGCCCGCCCAGGAGCGGGGAGTTGGACCCGGCCTTTCGATCACCAACGACGTTGACGCAAACCAGGTCAGCCTGGGGCCATTGCCGGGCACGAAGGACGAAACCGCCCGCCGCCTGGGCCTGATCTGCGATCTGCCGCTCCAGTTCACGACTAAGGACACCCTGGATTCGTTGCTGCCTGCGGTTGTGGCCAGCCTGTGCCAGCTGTTTCCGAAAGTCGAAAGCTGGGCCCTCGTCCTGCGTGAAGCCAATACTGGAAACCTGCTGTTGAAGGCGTACAATTCTGCGCGGCAGCCTTACCTCAGCGAGACACTCGCGCGGCGAGCCATCACCGAGCAGAAAGCCTTCGTGTGGAGGAGGAACGTCGAAACCGATATAAGCAAGAGCGTGATGCAGAACGCGATCGACCTCGGAATGTACGCCCCGCTGGTCTGGCAAAACGAGGTGGTGGGCGTGATCTGCGGGGGCGCGATCAGCGGCGAAACCGGTTTTTCCGACCAGGACTTGCGTTTGCTGGTAGTCGTGGCACAATATGCCGCCATGGCGGTGGCGACCCACCGCTTGCAGGGCTTGTTGAAAAAGGAGTGGACCGCCAAGGCCAACCTGATGCGGCAGTTTTCCCCGAAGGTTGCCGAGCGGCTCCTGACCCTTCGCGGGCGTCTGCGCCTGGGCGGCGAACGCAGCGAAGTGACAATTCTGAATGCGGATATTCGGGGCTTCACCAACCTGGCGCACGAAATGGACCCCGATGAAGTCGTGCACTTGTTGAATGAATATTTCGCCGCGGTCGTGCCTGTGCTCTTTGCCCGCAACGGCACCATCGACAAGTACATGGGAGACGCGATCCTGGCCGTATTTGGAAGTCCGGAGGCCGACCCGGACCAGCATCAGAATGCGGTCCTGGCGGCGGTGGAGATGCAGGCGGCGGTGACCAGGCTCAACCAGGACCGCGAACGTCGGGGCGAGCCCTGCCGCGAGTTTGGCATTGGCGTGCATTGCGGCGAAGTGGTGCATGGTTTCGTGGGCACCGCGGACCGCATGGAATTTACCGTGATTGGCGACGTGGTGAATCGCACCGCGCGCTATTGTTCCGCCGCCGAAGGCGGCCAGGTACTGGTCAGCGCCGAAATGTACGAGCGGGTGTGGAAGGTGGCGGATACGGAAAAGGTCACGATCAAGACCAAACATGAAGGCGACTTTGTCGCCTATCGGGTCAAGTCCATCAAGGATTCATTTAAGGGAAGTAAGAGCGCCGAAAAGGTCTAAACAAAATTCGGGAACGAAAAGTTAAACGGGCGAGGCCGGCGGTGTCGAGGACAGTTCTCATGATCCCCAGCGTTTCGATTTCATGCCTGCGGCAGCCTCTCTCCGGCACGCTTCGTTCCTTTCCCCCATGTCCAACCACGAATCAAGAATGAGGAGTTCAAAATGCAATTAGGAATGATTGGTCTCGGAAGAATGGGTGCAAACATGGTGCGACGTCTTATCAAGGGCGGGCACCAGTGCGTCGTGTTCGACCGAAGTCCTGAAGTGGTTCAGGGCCTGGTCAAAGAGAAGGCCACAGGATCTTCGTCGCTGGCTGATTTCGTGTCCAAGCTCAGCCAGCCGCGAGCGCTCTGGCTGATGGTTCCGGCGGCCTTTGTCGACTCGACCCTGGCCGAGCTTACTCCCCTTCTGGCGAAAGATGACATCGTCATCGACGGCGGAAACTCCTATTACATTGACGACATAAGGCGGGCGAAGGAGCTCGAAAAGAAAGGCATCCACTACGTGGATGTGGGGACCAGTGGAGGAGTCTGGGGATTGGAGCGCGGGTACTGTCTCATGATCGGTGGATCGAAGGCGGCCGTGGAGCGCCTGGATCCAATCTTCCGCACTCTCGCGCCGGGAAAAGGCAACGCCGACCCGACCCCGGGCCGCACCCCGGGGAAAGGCACCGCCGAAAATGGATATCTGCATTGCGGTAATGCCGGCGGCGGACACTTCGTAAAAATGGTGCACAACGGCATCGAGTACGGGCTGATGGCGGCGTACGCCGAAGGGTTGAACATCCTCTCGCATGCCAATGTCGGCAAGAAATCCCGTTCGGTGGATGCCGAGACGACCCCGCTGCGCGATCCCGAACACTATCAATATGATTTCAACCTGGCAGACGTGGCGGAAGTATGGCGCCGCGGCAGCGTCGTGGCATCTTGGCTTCTGGACCTGACGGCCAGCGCCCTGGCCAAGCAGCCCGATCTTGCCAGTTTCTCGGGCAGCGTGTCGGACTCCGGAGAAGGGCGATGGACCATTCTGGCCGCCATCGACGAAGGCGCGCCCGTACCCGTGCTCAGCGCCGCGCTTTACGATCGTTTCACTTCGCGCGGCGAGGGTGACTTCGCGCACAAGCTGCTTTCGGCCATGCGCTTTGAGTTTGGCGGGCATGCCGAGCGCAAAAAGGGATAAGAAACGATGAAGCCCAAGCGGAAGGTCCTGGTCATCGACGTGGGCGGTACCCACGTCAAGCTGCTGGCTACCGGCCAGAAAGTGAAGCGCGAGTTCGCATCGGGTCCAAAGTTGAAGCCCGCGGACATGGCACGCCAGGTCAACGACATGGTCAAGGATTGGGATTACGATGTGATCTCAATGGGCTATCCCGGCCCCGTGGTGCATGGCCAGCCCTTCCGCGAACCCCATAACCTGGCGGCCGGTTGGGTGCGCTTCGATTTCAGGAAGGCCTTGAACCGCGAGGTCAAGATTATCAACGATGCCGCCATGCAGGCCCTGGGAAGCTATACCAAAGGACGGATGCTTTTCCTCGGGCTGGGCACCGGCCTGGGATCCGCGATGATTGTCGATGGCCGGCTTGAGCCCATGGAATTGGGACATCTGCCGTATCGGAAAGGGAAGACCTACGAGGACTATCTGGGCATTCGCGGGTTGGAGCGGCTGGGCAAGAAAAAGTGGGAGCGTCACGTCCTTAAAGTCGTAGACGAACTCCGCGAAGCGTTATGCGCCGACGAGGTTGTCTTGGGCGGCGGAAATTCCAAAAGGCTCACCAAACTGCCCCTGAATACGCGGCTGGGAAACAATGAAAACGCCTTCATCGGCGGCTTCCGGATGTGGGACTGGAAAGTTGACCTGGGAACTTAGAACGGTTTCATCGCGCACGGAAGGCAGGCTTTATGACGTCCAAAGCGATTGTATTCCTGTTCGATGTCGACAATACTCTGCTGGACAACGATCGCGTCTCGGCTGACCTCAAGCAGTATCTGACCAATCGGGTGGGACAGGAACGCCAGGGCCGCTATTGGGCTCTGTTTGAAGAGTTGCGCACGGAGCTGGGATAC